>NZ_JBNHIN010000017.1:0-6105 GCF_050054615.1 Streptomyces sp. YGL11-2 | reverse complement strand
CCGGCCTCGGCCCGGGAGAGACGCCAGGCGGTCACCACTTGTGGGTCCACACCGAGTCGCCTTCGTACGCCCTTGTCAGCGGAGGCCGCGGATGCGAGATCCGCTGACGAGCGCGGCGATGCTCACGGCTGAGACGGCCAGCAGGTAGTAGCTCGGCGAGATCCGGGAACCGGTCGCGGTGACCAGCGTCGCGGCGATGGTGGGGGTGAAGCCGCCGAAGAGGGCGGTGGTGGCGTTGTAACTGAACGCGAGCCCGGTAGCGCGGACTTCGACGGGGAAGGCGTCGGACATCACCGACGGCAGCGCGCCGAAGTACGTCGCCTTCAGCAGGCCGAGGACCGTCATGCACAGCACGAGGGACAGGAAGGACGGTGCCCTGGTGATCCAGACGAACAGCGGGACGGCGCTCAGGCCGATCAGGGCCGCGGCGGGGACCATGATCCTGAGCCGGCCGAAGCGGTCGGCGAGCAGGCCGACCACCGGGGTGCCGAAGGTGAGGATGACGCCGGTGATGAGCAGGGCGGTGAAGGACAGCGAGTTGTCCAGGCCGAGTTCCCTGATGGCGAAGGTGGGCATGTACTGAAGGGCGTAGTTGAGCGCGGTGGAGACCACCAGCGCTCCGCCGGCGATCAGCAGGCCGCCCCCGTGGTGGCGGAAGACCGAGCGGATCGGCGAAGGCGCCTTCCCGCCGTTCCGCGCCGCCGGCATCCGCGCCATCGCGGGCGACTCCTCGACGTAACGGCGTACGAGGTAGCCGACCGGGCCGACCAGCAGCCCGAAGGCGAACGGCACCCGCCAGCCCCAGGCCGTCATCTGGGCGTCGGACAGCGTCGTGGTCAGAGCCGCGGCGAACCCGGAGGCGATGAGGGTGGCGAGCCCCTGGCTGGCGAACTGGAAGCTGCCGAAGAAGCCCCTGCGCTGGTTGTTCTGCTCGACCAGGAAGGAGGTGGCGGCGCCGAACTCACCGCCGGCCGCGAAACCCTGGATGAGCCGGGCGAGCACGATGCCCAGCGGTGCGGCGAACCCGAGCGTCGCGTAGCCGGGCATGAACGCCATCAGCAGGGTGCCGAGGACCATCAGCCGGATCGACAGCATCAGCGCCTTTTTGCGCCCCTGCCGGTCGGCGTACGCGCCGAGCAGTAGGCCGCCGATCGGGCGGACCAGGTAGGTCACGCCGAACACCGCGTAGGTCCGGACGAGTTGGACGCCCGGGTCGGCATCGGGGAAGAAGTTCTTGCCGATGTACGTCGCCATCAGGGCGTACAGGGCGAGGTCGAAGAATTCGAGGGCGTTGCCGATGGTCGCCGCCGCTATCGCGCGCGTGGCTGATGGCCGACTCGGGGGTGCGGCCGGGGATGTCCCCGGCCGGGCGGGGTGCGGGGAGACTCCGGTCATGGCGGATCCTTCCGGCGTGCGCTCGGCTGCGTCGTGAGTCCGAACGGGGGGCGGGTGGCGGGAAGTTGGCCGAGCAGGGGTGGGGAGTCGGTGGTCTGCTCAGCCGCGGACGGAGAGCGGCGGGTCGGCGTCGGCGCGGACGGCGAGCGGTCGGTGGGTTTCGGCACGGGCGGGGAGGGGGTGGTCGGCCGAGGGGTGGCCGAGGGCGTGGAAGAGCGCGGTGGCCAGCACGATGCCCTCGCGGGCGATCGTGCCGAGCAGGTGCTCGTCGGGTGCGTGCTGGAGGCAGCCGGGGTAGGAGTGCGGCAGCCACAGAGTGGGCAGGCCGAGGATGTCGGTGAAGACGTGGTGGGGCAGCGAGCCGCCGATGTTGGGCAGGAGGGCGACTGTCTTGCCGGTGACCTGTTCCAACGTCGTCTTGGTCCAGCCCACCCACGGGTCGTCCAGTGGCGTACGGCTGGCAGCGAAGCTGCTGCGGACGGTCACGTCCACCATCGGGTAGCCGCGGGCGGCCAGGTGCTCGGCGACGATCTCCCGTATCCGGCTCACGTTGGTGCCGGTGACGTACCGCAGCTGCAGGACGGCGCGGGCCCGGCCGGGGATCGCGTTGACCGGGTGGTCGATGTCGGCTGAGCCGAGCGACAGGACCTCAAGGGTGTTCCAGCCGTAGAGCCGCTCGGCGGCGGTCAGGCCGGGCGCGCCCCACCCCTCGTCCGGGGCGGGGTCGCCGGGGTTGCCGGCGACCGTGACGCCGGCCAGTGCCCCGCGTACGGGGGCCGGAATCGGGGGCGGCAGCAGCGCGGGGACCTGGAGGCGGCCATGGCCGTCGACCAGGCTCGCGATGGCACCGGCCAGGGTGGTGGCGGGGTTGCGCAGGATGCCGCCCCAGTTGCCGGAATGGTACGACTCGGGGCGCAGGTCGACATCGAGCAGGAGCCTGACGCCGCCACGCGCCCCGAGAAACAGCGTCGGCGTCGCCGCGTCCAGGCGCGGCCCGTCCGAGGCGATCAGGACGTCGGCCCGCAGTTGTTCGCGGTGCGTGGCGGCGAAGTCGGCCAGGCCCGGCGAGCCGACCTCCTCGCCGGTCTCGAACAGGAAGGTCAGGTTGAAGCCGAGCGATCCCTGCTCTTCCAGCAGCAGCCGCAGCGCCGCGAGGTTGACCAGGTGCTGCCCCTTGTTGTCGGCCGCCCCGCGGCCGTACCACCGGTCGCCGTCGGCGGTCAGGGTCCACGGGTCGCGGCCCTGGCTCCACCGGCCGGCGTGGCCGTCCACCACGTCGGCGTGGCCGTAGCAGAGCAGCGTGGGGAGCTCGGGGGCCTCGACGCGGGTGCCGACGAGGAACGGGCCGCCGGAGGAGTCCGGGTTCGGGTACTCGGCCACGGAGCACCCGAGGCCGCGCAACGCGGGTACGAGAACCTCGTCGAGGTATGCCTTGACGGCAATGTGGCCTCCGGGGCGGGAGCTCTCCGTCGGGTAGCGGACCATCGCGCTCAGGTCGGCGAAGAACGCCCCCGAGTCGACGTAATCCTCGGCCTGTTGGACCAGATTCTCGGAAATCACAGGGCTACTCCTACAAGTCGCGCAGATGCGGAGGCACGTGCCTGTGCGGCGTTGGCTCAGCAGCGTAGGACGGTTTCCAGCCGCCTGACCATTGCTGTTTGCGCGCGGTTGCGTTCTAATCTCGGCAAACCGATGCGTCGGTCGCGCGCTCGCCCCACGGAGGTCCGATGCAGCTCATGCCGGTGAGCCTGGCGTACTTTCTCGAAGTCGCCCGGACAGGGGCGGTGAGCGAGGCCGCCCAGCGGCTGCGGGTCGCCCCCTCGGCGATCAGCAGGCAGATCGCCAAGCTCGAATCCGGGATCGGCGTCCCGCTGTTCGTCCGGCATCCGCGCGGGATGACCCTGACCGATGCCGGATCGCGGCTGCTGGCCCACGTCCGCCGCAGCGAGGCCGAGTCCTCCGCGCTCGTCACCGAGCTGCGCACCGGCAGCGGCGCCGAGGTCCGCAACGTCACCGTGGCCTGCTCGGAAGGCTTCGCCCGCCGCCTCGTCCCCCGTGCCATGGCGACCTTCCGGCGCGACCACCCGGACGTGACGTTCAGGCTCGACCGCGTACCCCACCAAGAGGCGACCCGCCGGGTGGCCGAGGGCATCGCCGACATCGCCGTCACCTACGCGATGGGCCCGCAGTACGACGTACGGGTGGAGTGCGCCGTCGTGGTGCCGATGGCCGCCATCGTGCCGCCCGGACACGAACTCGCCGACCGCGAGCGGGTCGGCCTGGCCGAGCTGTGCGCGTATCCCCTCGCCATGGCCCCGACCGGAACCACCCAGCGCGACCTCTTCGACATCGGCGTACAACTGGAGGGACTGGCCATCCGGCCGGCGCTGGTCTGCGACGCCATGGCCTCGAAGTACGAGTTCGTCCGCTCCGGCGGTGGCATCGCGCTCGTCGGCGACCTGGGCGACCTGCACTCGGACCCGGCGGCCGAAGGCGTCGTCTACGTACCGCTCGACCACCCGGTCTTCCGCCGTCGCGAGGCCCAGGTGCAGACGATGCTGGGCCGTCGACTGCCCTGGGCGGCAACGCAGTTCGCCGGGTTGCTGGTGTCACTGCTGCGACGGTCAGAGGCGTGACGACTCGACACCGGCACCGAGACGCCTCCGTCCCGCGTACCTGCGCACTTGTCCACCGTTCGCGACCAGCCTGGGGGCACGGATGAGGCACGGTGGCGTTCGAGCCACCATGTCGCGCCCTTGCTCCGCGAGAACCACGATGTCGTGGACGACCGTGACCAGAGCCACCGCCACCTTCCACGCGGGATCGGGCACCAGCGCCACGACTGCTGCCGCAGCGAGCAGCGGGACGAGTACCCGAGTACCGCGGATGCCCCTGCTCGGCCTCGCGTCTGTCTGGCCGTCGATGTACCCATCGGCCAGCACCGTCAATTCGGCGACCACCAACACGAGTGCCAGGGTGATTTCCACGAGCTGACTTCGATCAGTCTCCGGCCGAGCTGCAATCCCAGTGGCCAGCGGCGCGCGGAGCGAAGTCCGTGCCAACACCGATGGAGTTGTCCTGCCACGCGCAGCCGAATTCCTTCGTGAAGTCCTCGAAATCGGTCTTCCCCATCGAGCCAACGCTGACGCCGGCGCCCAGGAGTGAGCCGCAATTGCCATCGATGCTCTTGACCGAAACCTCACCCGCCGCCGGGTGTGCTGATGCCCCGCTGTCAGCAGATGCCACCCGTCCCGAAGACCATGATTCCACCGGCCAGAACCGCCGGCGCCAGTACTAGGCCGCAGTCCGCTGCTTCAACTTGTCCACTTGATTTCCCCGAAATTCGCACATGAGAGGCGCGCGGTCGCGGTCAACAACCTGCGCGGTTCAACGGTCGCGGATCACTGTAGTGACGACTCCTGCGGTATGTAAAGGAGCCTGAGAAAAGCTCAGTTATTGGACGTGCGACATGTTTCGAGCAGATACGCGACATTCCGCTCGGGCAGTCACACCGGCGATACGGCAGCACCAATGGAGGCGAGTCATGGCGCCTAACTGCACCAAAACCAGCAGTACTTCGGGGATGACACAGGGCCGCCTGCGGGTGCTGTCCGGGGTGCAGTCAGGGCATCCATCTGCACTGTGTTGAACATCGGCCGCGGAGAGTGATTTCAGGGAGTTTACGGATGCCGCGCCCGACACCGCAGGCGCCCGAAGCGGCTTCGGCCCTTGCCCCGTTTCGCGGACCGTTCGCGAGAGCAGGAGAGACGTCATGAACCAGTCGCAGCAGGCCCTCACAGCGACGGGCGCGCTCCCCGTCGTGTCCGTCGCAACCATCGCGGTGTCGATCGCACTCTTCGTACGTCGCAGTCCAGCGCCACACCAGCTCTCACGCTGTCCACGCCAGCAGGCGCACTGACCTGGTTATCGGCTGTTGAAGGGCGGGCTGAAGCCATCCTCGGGCCGGGGCGAGATATCCATCTGACCAACCCGTGAGCACGGCCCGCCACACATTGAGGGAACCTGGTCACCGGAGCGCAATTTGCACGACGTTAACGACGCGTCAAATTTGCCCCGTTCACAGCATGCCCGACCGGCGATCCCTCGCCAGCCCTATCGGACACATCCCACCAGGGCGTGCTCGGATCCAGTGAGTTAGGGTCGGGCACCACGAACGCAACGGGGGAAAGGCGGCGGTAAATGATCCGGGACGACGCCGTATTCGGCTGTACCGGAGTGCTGCTGATCGGCACGCGCGGAGCTGCCGGACCCGGTGAGGTTCTGGTGCGGATCCGCGGGGGCTCCGAAGCTTTCCTCGCGTGGTCCGCCGAGCCCCTTCTGGCAGGAACGACCGTGCTCGTGATCGAGTCCCGTGACAATCGCCAGGTCGACGTCATGGAGTGGGCTGACCCGTTGGACGCGTCGCCCGGCGACGCCGATTAAGGAGAGAACAAACAATGTTCGGATACCGCGTTCCCGCCCCTGATCAAGCCATGCTGATCTCAGGAGGCAAGCGCGGCCAGGGCGGCGCTCCGTTCCGAGTGGTCACCGGCCACGGCAAGTTCGTACTTCCGGTCATCCGCAAGGTGCGCTTCCTGACCCTGGCCATGTGTGAGGCCGAGGTCGCCGAAAAGTGCGTGACCCGGCAGGGCATCGCGCTCACGGTCCGTGCCGTGATCGCGTTCAAGGTCGGCAACGACACCGAGAGCA
>NZ_JBNHIN010000016.1:179660-193651 GCF_050054615.1 Streptomyces sp. YGL11-2 | reverse complement strand
GGTGGCCCTCGGTGACGGACTCCGAGGTGAACAGGCGGCGGGACACATCGCTCCCTGGGGTTGCAGCGGCTGCTGGCTGATCATTGGCGGAAGGGCCGAGAGCTGCGCTCGGCCGAATCCACTGCCAGTTTACGGGTCGCATGTGGCGCTCGGGCACGCAGTCTCGATTTATGGAACCCCCGTGACCTGGGACACCACGCCACACGCTAGTGACGATCACCTTGAGAATCGGTCGGGTCAAGAGGACATGCCGAATTTTGCGGGGCCAGTGGGAGTAATGAGGGGGACCCCTCCAGGGCGGTGGCGCGCCCCCCAGGACTCCCCCGGGTCAGCGGCCGGGGCCCGCCAGGCGGGGGGCGACCAGGTCCCAGAGGGTGTCGGCGAGGGCTTCCTTGGGGCCGTACGGGACGGGTGTCTCGGTGCCGTCCGTGGCCAGGATCACGGCCTCGTTCTCGGCCGAGCCGAACGCCTTGTGCTCGCCGACCTCGTTGACGACGAGCAGATCGCAGCCCTTGCGGGCGAGCTTGGCGCGGCCGTTGGCCAGGACGTCGTCGGTCTCCGCGGCGAAGCCGACGACCAGCCGGCCGGGGCGGGCCCGGTCGGCGGAGAGCTCGGCGAGGATGTCCGGATTCCGTACCAGCGTGACGGGTTCCGGCTCCTGGCCCTCCCGCTTCTTGATCTTGCCGGGGGCGTAGACGGCGGGCCGGAAGTCCGCGACGGCGGCGGCCATCACCACCGCGTCGGCGTCCGCCGCGGCCTTCAGCACGGACTCGCGCAGCTGCCCGGCGGTGCCGATGTGGATCACGTCGACGCCGGCCGGATCGGGCAGTTCGGTGTTGCCCGCGACGAGGGTGACCCGCGCACCGCGGGCCGCGGCCGTGCGGGCGAGCGCGTAGCCCTGCTTGCCGGAGGAGCGGTTGCCCAGGTAGCGCACGGGGTCCAGCGGCTCCCGGGTGCCGCCCGCACTGACCACGACATGGCGGCCCGCGAGGTCCTGCAGGAGCCCCTTGGCGCCGCGGGCCAGCACCTGGCGACAGAGCTGGAAGATCTCGACGGGGTCGGGGAACCGGCCCTTGCCGGTGTCGACGCCGGTCAGCCGGCCGACGGCGGGCTCGATGACGATCGCGCCACGGCGCCGCAGCGTGGCGACGTTCTCCTGGGTGGCCGGGTTCTCCCACATCTCGGTGTGCATCGCGGGCGCGAAGACCACCGGGCAGCGGGCGGTGAGGAGCGTGTTGGTCAGCAGGTCGTCGGCGAGGCCGTGGGCGGCCTTGGCGAGCATGTCGGCGGTGGCCGGGGCGACGACCACGAGGTCGGCGTGCTGCCCGATCCGGACGTGCGGGACCTCGTGGACGGACTCCCAGACCTCGGTGGAGGCCGGGTTGCCGGAGAGTGCGGCCCAGGTGGCCTCGCCGATGAAGTGCAGCGACGCGGCCGTCGGCACGACCCGTACGTCGTGGCCCGACTCGGTGAACTGCCGCAGCAGCTCGCACGCCTTGTACGCGGCGATCCCGCCGCTGACCCCCAGGACGACCCTCGGCCGCTCCCGCTCCCGCTTCTCCATCGCTTCGCCGCTCCCCGAGCCTCGGTCCGAACGCATGACGCGCAACGTATGTCCTAATGACACACCAAGGGCCCGGCAGACGCTCTGCCGGGCCCTCGATGAGGAATCTGCACCACCGCTTACTGGGTGGCCGGGCCCTCGACGGACTCGGAGGTCAGCAGACCCGCGTTGATCTCGCGGAGCGCGATCGACAGCGGCTTCTCGTGGACATGCGTGTCGACCAGCGGGCCGACGTACTCCAGCAGGCCCTCGCCGAGCTGGGAGTAGTACGCGTTGATCTGGCGCGCGCGCTTGGCGGCGTAGATCACGAGGCTGTACTTCGAGTCGGTGGCCTCGAGAAGCTCATCAATGGGCGGGTTGATGATGCCCTCGGGTGCGGTGATGGAAGAGGACACTCTCTACCTTCCGAAAGGGGATGAAGCAGGTGGCAGCGTGGACACGCTGAAAATGCTGAAACGGAAAATCCGCGGCGCCGGGATCAGGATCGGGTCAGCTGCTGGCGTCCCGGTCCCCAGATCGACGCAGCATGAAGGCTAGCAGCTCACGGCTGACGTCCTCGACGGAGGTGTTGACGAGAGTCACATCGAACTCCTTCTCCGCAGCCAGCTCGATCCTGGCGGCCTCCAGCCGGCGCTCGATGACCTCGGGCGCCTCGGTGCCGCGGCCGGTGAGCCGGCGCACCAGTTCCTCCCAGCTCGGCGGGGCCAGGAAGACCAGGTGGGCATCGGCCATGGACTCGCGGACCTGGCGGGCGCCCTGCAGGTCGATCTCCAGCAGGACGGGCTCCCCGGACTCCAGCCGGTCCAGCACCGCCTTACGGGGGGTGCCGTAGCGGTTGCCCGCGAATTCGGCCCATTCCAGCAGCTCGCCATTGGCGACCAGCTTGTCGAATTCCTCGTTGTCGACGAAGAAGTACTGGACGCCGTGGCGCTCCCCGGGGCGCGGTTTGCGGGTGGTGGCCGAAACCGAGAGCCAGACCTCGGGGTGGACCTTGCGCATATGCGCGACGACCGTGCTCTTGCCGACCCCCGAGGGGCCGGAGAGCACGGTCAGCCGCGGTTGTCTGGCCGGGGGGACGGGGGCCATCCCCCGGGAGACTGCAGAACTCATGCAGCGATTATTCCAGCTTCCGGGCGGTGCCGGAAAATCAGGAAGCGGGGCTGCCGAACTCGCGCTCCAGCGATGCGATCTGGTTGGAGCCGAGGCCGCGTACACGGCGGCTCTCGGAGATGCCGAGCCGCTCCATGATCTGCTTGGCGCGGACCTTGCCCACGCCGGGCAGGGACTCCAGCAGGGCGGAGACCTTCATCTTGCCGATGACGTCGTTCTCCTGACCCTGCTTGATGACCTCATGGAGGGAGGCACCGGAGTGCTTGAGCCGATTCTTGACCTCGGCGCGCTCCCGGCGAGCCGCGGCGGCCTTTTCGAGCGCGGCAGCGCGCTGTTCAGGGGTAAGGGGCGGAAGAGCCACGCCTACGTCACCTCGGATGTCGAACTGTCGGATACGGACCGGTGTGGAACCTAGTCGCCCCGCATGAGCGGAGCAACGAGCAACGCGCTTACGTGCAGTGCTCTCGTCGGAGACTAGCGGCCGATCGCGCCGGAGTCAGCGAGAACAGACGAAAAGTCCTGGTCAGACTCTGCTGACCAGGACATTTCGGGACCAAATGACCGCCTTATCCGACCGCTGCCCGCACTTCGTCGGCGAAACGGGCCGCCGCCGCGCGCAGCGCCGCGGTGTCCGGGCCGTGCCGCAGCACCCCCCGGCTGACGCTCGGCACCACGTTGCGGACCGTGTCGCCGAAGACGGTGGGCAGGTCGGCGGGGGTGGCGCCCTGCGCTCCGATGCCGGGGGCCAGCAGCGGCCCGTTGATCGCCAGATCGAACGAGGAGAGATCGCCGAGGGTGGCCCCGACGACCGCGCCGAAGGACCCGAGCGGCGCCTGCCCGGCGTTGTCCGCGGCGAGGTGGCCGAGCATCGTGGCGGCGACGGTGCGGCCGTCCTCGCGCACCGCCCGCTGGACCTCCGCGCCCTCCGGGTTCGAGGTGAGTCCGAGCACGAACAGCCCGGCGCCGCTCTCCCGCGCCAGCTCGACGGCCGGCCGCAGGGAGCCGTAGCCCAGGTACGGGGAGACCGTCAGCGCGTCCGAGAACAGCGGCGAGTCCGTGCGCAGGAACGCCTCGGCGTACGCGCTCATCGTGGAACCGATGTCGCCGCGCTTGGCGTCCATGAGGATCAGCGCGCCGCGCTCGCGCGCCTCCTCGACCGCGGTCTCCAGGACGGCGACGCCGCGCGAGCCGAAGCGCTCGAAGAACGCGGACTGCGGCTTGAAGACGGCGACCTGCTCGCCCAGCGCCTCCACGACGGTGCGGGTGAAGCGGGCCAGGCCCGCGACATCGTCGTTCAGGCCCCAGTCGGCCAGCAGCGAGGCGTGCGGGTCGATGCCGACGCAGAGCGGACCGCGCTCGTCCATGGCGCGGCGGAGGCGGGCGCCGAAGGGCTCGGGTCCGGCCGTCATGAGGTCACCTTCTTGTGCTCGGCGCCGACCGCGTCGGCGAGGGTGGCGTACGGGCTGTTGCGCAGGCGCGCGGCCAGGCCCTTGTGGATCGCGCGGCACCAGAACGGGCCCTCGTAGATGAAGGCGCTGTAGCCCTGGACGAGGGTGGCGCCGGCGAGGATGCGCTGCCAGGCGTCCTCGGCGGTCTCGATGCCGCCGACCCCGATGAGGGTGATCCGGTCGCCGACCCGGGCGTACAGGCGGCGCAGCACCTCCAGGGAGCGCTCCTTGACGGGCGCGCCGGAGAGGCCGCCGGTCTCGGCGACCAGCTTCGGGTCGGAGACCAGCCCCAGGCCCTCGCGGGCGATCGTGGTGTTGGTGGCGATGATGCCGTCCAGGCCCAGTTCCAGGGCGAGGTCGGCGACCGCGTCGACGTCCGCGTCGGCCAGGTCCGGGGCGATCTTGACCAGGAGCGGGACCCGGCGGCCGGTGACCGTGCGGTCGGCGGCCTCGCGGACCGCGGTCAGCAGCGGGCGCAGGTGGTCGACGGCCTGGAGGTTGCGCAGTCCGGGCGTGTTCGGGGAGGAGACGTTGACGACGAGGTAGTCGGCGTGCCGGGCCAGCCGCTCGGTGGAGGTGACGTAGTCGGCGGTCGCCTCGGCTTCCGGGACGACCTTGGTCTTGCCGATGTTGACGCCGACGGTGGTCCGGAACACCGGGTTCCGGGCGGCCAGACGGGCCGCGACGGCCGCCGAGCCCTCGTTGTTGAAGCCCATCCGGTTGATCAGCGCGCGGTCCGGCACCAGCCGGAACAACCGCTTCTTCGGATTGCCGGGCTGCGGCTGGGCGGTGACGGTGCCGATCTCGACGTGGTCGAAGCCGAGCATGGTCATCCCGTCGATGGCCACGGCGTTCTTGTCGAAGCCGGCGGCCAGGCCGAAGGGGCCGTGCATCCGGCGGCCCAGGGCCTCGGTGCGCAGCTCCTTGTAACGGGGGGCGAGGGCGGCCGCGACGAAGGTGCGCAGCACGGGCACACGGGCGGCCAGGCGGATCCAGCGGAAGGCCAGGTGGTGGGCCTTCTCGGGGTCCATGCGCTGGAAGAACAGCTGGAAGAACAGGCGGTACATGGTGGGGCGGGCCTTCCGCGGGTGGGTTCGGGTGGGCTCATGAAGAGGGGGACACCACCGTGGTGTCCCCCTCCCGGGCCTACTCCTCGCGGGCCGCGGTCAGATGTCGCGCGTGCTCCTGGAGGGAGCGCACCCCGACGTCGCCGCGGGACATCGCCTCGATGCCCTGTACGGCCGCGGCCAGCGCCTGGACCGTGGTCAGGCAGGGGATGCCGCGGGCGACGGACGCGGTGCGGATGTCGTAGCCGTCGAGCCGGCCGCCGGTCCCGTAGGGGGTGTTGACGATCAGGTCGACCTCCCCGTCGTGGATCAGCTGGACGATGGTCTTCTCGCCGTTGGGGCCCTCGCCCTCGGACTGCTTGCGCACCACGGTGGCCTTGATGCCGTTGCGGCGCAGCACCTCGGCGGTGCCGGAGGTGGCCAGCAGCTCGAAGCCGTGGGCGACCAGCTCGCGGGCCGGGAAGATCATCGAGCGCTTGTCGCGGTTGGCGACGGAGACGAACGCGCGGCCCTTGGTGGGCAGCGCCCCGTAGGCGCCGGTCTGCGACTTGGCGTACGCGGTGCCGAAGACCGAGTCGATGCCCATGACCTCGCCGGTGGAGCGCATCTCCGGGCCGAGGACGGTGTCCACGCCGCGGCCGTGGATGTCGCGGAACCGCGACCAGGGCATGACGGCTTCCTTGACGGAGATCGGCGCGTCCAGCGGCAGGGTGCCGCCGTCGCCGGTCCTGGGCAGCATGCCCTCGGCGCGCAGCTCGGCGATGGTGGCGCCCAGCGAGATCCGGGCGGCGGCCTTGGCCAGCGGCACCGCGGTGGCCTTCGAGGTGAAGGGGACGGTGCGCGAGGCGCGCGGGTTGGCTTCGAGGACGTAGAGGATGTCGCCGGCCATCGCGAACTGGATGTTGATCAGCCCGCGGACCCCGACTCCCTTGGCGATGGCCTCCGTTGAGGCCCGCAGCCGCTTGATGTCGAAGCCGCCGAGGGTGATCGGGGGCAGCGCGCAGGCGGAGTCGCCGGAGTGGATGCCGGCCTCCTCGATGTGCTCCATGACGCCGCCGAGGTAGAGCTCGTGGCCGTCGTAGAGCGCGTCGACGTCGATCTCGATGGCGTCGTCGAGGAACCGGTCGATGAGGACCGGGTGCCGGTCGATCAGGCCGGCGTGCCGCTCCAGGTACCCGGCCAGCGACGGCTCGTCGTAGACGATCTCCATGCCCCGGCCGCCGAGCACGTACGAGGGCCGAACCATGACCGGGTAGCCGATCTCGGCGGCGATCGTCTTGGCCTCGTCGAAGGAGAAGGCGGTGCCGTACTTGGGGGCCGGCAGCCCGGCCTCGGTCAGCACCCGGCCGAACGCGCCGCGCTCCTCGGCCAGGTCGATGGCCTCCGGCGACGTGCCGACGATCGGCACGCCGTTGTCCTTGAGCGCCTGCGCCAGGCCCAGCGGGGTCTGCCCGCCGAGCTGGACGATGACGCCGGCGACCGGGCCAGCCTGGGTCTCGGCGTGCACGATCTCCAGGACGTCCTCCAGGGTGAGCGGCTCGAAGTAGAGCCGGTCGGAGGTGTCGTAGTCGGTGGAGACGGTCTCCGGGTTGCAGTTGACCATCACGGTCTCGTAGCCGGCGCCGCTGAGCGCGAAGGAGGCGTGGACGCAGGAGTAGTCGAACTCGATGCCCTGGCCGATGCGGTTGGGGCCGGAGCCGAGGATGATCACGGCCGGCTTCTCGCGCGGGGCGACCTCGGTCTCCTCGTCGTAGGACGAGTAGAAGTACGGGGTCTTCGCCGCGAACTCGGCCGCGCAGGTGTCGACGGTCTTGTAGACGGGCCGGACGCCGAGGGCGTGCCGGACCTCCCGGACGACGTCCTCGCGCAGGCCGCGGATGTCCGCGATCTGGGCGTCGGAGAAGCCGTGGCGCTTTGCGTCCGCAAGGATGTCCGGGCCGAGCTTGTCGACCGCGGCGATCTCGTCGGCGACCTCCTTGACGAGGAAGAGCTGGTCGACGAACCACGGGTCGATCTTCGTGGCGTCGAAGACCTCCTGCGGGGTGGCGCCGGCCCGGATCGCCTGCATCACGGTGTTGATCCGGCCGTCGGTCGGGACCTGGGCCACCTCCAGCAGCTCCGCCTTGCCGCCGGGCTCACCGGTGAAGGCGAACTGGCTGCCCTTCTTCTCCAGCGAGCGCAGCGCCTTCTGGAGCGCCTCGGTGAAGTTGCGGCCGATGGCCATCGCCTCGCCGACCGACTTCATGGTCGTGGTGAGGGTGGCGTCGGCGACCGGGAACTTCTCGAAGGCGAACCGCGGGACCTTCACGACGACGTAGTCGAGGGTCGGCTCGAAGGAGGCCGGGGTCTGCTCGGTGATGTCGTTGGGGATCTCGTCGAGGGTGTAGCCGACGGCGAGCCGGGCGGCGATCTTCGCGATCGGGAAGCCGGTGGCCTTGGAGGCCAGCGCGGACGAGCGGGAGACCCGGGGGTTCATCTCGATGACGATCACCCGGCCGTCCTCGGGGTTGACCGCGAACTGGATGTTGCAGCCGCCGGTGTCCACGCCGACCTCGCGGATCACCGCGATGCCGATGTCCCGCAGGATCTGGTACTCGCGGTCGGTGAGCGTCATCGCCGGCGCGACGGTGATCGAGTCGCCGGTGTGCACGCCCATGGGGTCGAAGTTCTCGATGGAGCAGACGACCACGACGTTGTCGTGCTTGTCGCGCATCAGCTCCAGCTCGTACTCCTTCCAGCCGAGGATGGACTCCTCCAGGAGCACCTCGGTGGTCGGCGAGAGCGTCAGGCCCTGGCCGGCGATCCGGCGCAGCTCCTCCTCGTCGTGCGCGAAGCCGGAGCCGGCGCCGCCCATGGTGAACGAGGGGCGGACGACGACCGGGTAGCCGCCGAGCTCGTCGACGCCCTTGAGGACGTCGTCCATGGAGTGGCAGATGACCGAGCGGGCGGACTCGCCGTGGCCGATCTTGGCGTTGACCGCGGCGACGACGTCCTTGAACAGGTCGCGGTCCTCGCCCTTGTGGATCGCCTCGACGTTGGCGCCGATCAGCTCGACGCCGTACTTGTCGAGGGTGCCGGCCTCGTGCAGCGAGATGGCGGTGTTGAGCGCCGTCTGGCCGCCCAGGGTGGGCAGCAGGGCGTCCGGGCGCTCCTTGGCGATGATCTTCTCGACGAACTCCGGGGTGATCGGCTCGACGTACGTCGCGTCGGCGATCTCCGGGTCGGTCATGATCGTGGCCGGGTTGGAGTTCACCAGGATGACGCGCAGGCCCTCGGACTTGAGGACCCGGCATGCCTGGGTTCCGGAGTAGTCGAATTCGGCGGCCTGGCCGATGACGATCGGGCCGGAGCCGATGACCAGGACGGACTGGATATCGGTGCGCTTAGGCACGCTGGCCCTCCATCAGGGAAACGAAGCGGTCGAAGAGGTACGCGGCGTCGTGCGGACCCGCGGCCGCTTCGGGGTGGTACTGGACGCTGAAGGCCGGCTGGTCGAGGAGCTGGAGCCCCTCCACCACGTCGTCGTTGAGGCAGACGTGGGAGACCTCGGCGCGGCCGAAGGGGGTGTCGGAGACCTTGTCGAGCGGCGCGTCCACGGCGAACCCGTGGTTGTGCGCGGTCACCTCGACCTTGCCCGTCGTACGGTCCTGCACGGGCTGGTTGATGCCGCGGTGCCCGTACTTGAGCTTGTACGTGCCGAAGCCGAGCGCCCGGCCCAGGATCTGGTTGCCGAAGCAGATGCCGAACAGCGGGGTCTTCCGCGAGAGCACCTCGCGCATCACGGAGACCGGGTGGTCGGCGGTGGCCGGGTCGCCCGGCCCGTTGGAGAAGAACACGCCGTCGGGGTCGACCGCGTAGACGTCCTCGGCGGTGGCGGTGGCCGGCAGGACGTGCACCTCGATGCCGCGCTCGGCCATCCGGTGCGGGGTCATGCCCTTGATGCCGAGGTCGACGGCGGCGACGGTGAACTTCTTCGCACCGATCGCGGGGACGACGTACGGCTCCTTGGTGGCGACCTGGGCGGAGAGGTCCGCGCCCTGCATCTCGGGGGCCTGGCGCACCTCGGCGAGCATCGTGCCCGCGTCGGGCAGCGCGTTGCCGGAGAAGATGCCGACCCGCATCGCGCCGCGCTCGCGCAGATGGCGGGTGAGCGCACGGGTGTCGATACCGCTGATGCCGACGACGCCCTGGTGGCGCAGCTCCTCGTCGAGGGAGCGCCGGGAGCGCCAGTTGGACGGCACGCGGGCGGGGTCGCGGACCACGTAGCCGGAGACCCAGATCCGCGCGGACTCCGGGTCCTCGTCGTTCACCCCGGTGTTGCCGACGTGCGGGGCGGTCATGATGACGACCTGGCGGTGGTACGAGGGGTCGGTCAGCGTCTCCTGATAGCCGGTCATGCCGGTGGAGAACACCGCCTCGCCGAAGGTCTCCCCCACGGCCCCGTAGGCACGGCCGCGGAAGGTGCGGCCGTCCTCCAGGACGAGTACGGCGGGGATTTTGGCGGTCCCCTTGGTGGAGGTCGTCATCGTGCGCCTTCCGTTTCGGTGTGCTCGGTGGTGTGCTCGCTGCTGCTGAGCTGGTTGATGGCCTCGACCCAGGCCGGGTGCTCGCCGGCCCGGTCGGAGCGGAAGCCGGAGTCGATCTGCTTGTCGCCGTGCTCCCAGGTGACGATCAGCAGGCCGCCTTCGGTCAGGACCTTGCCGGCGATGCCCTTGTCCAGGCGGGCGCCGCGCAGGGCAGCGGCCGGCACGAAGAAGTCCTCGGCTCCCGGCCGTACGACGTCCAGGCCCCGGTCGGTCAGGGCCAGCTCGACGCGGCTGCGGGTGCCCAGGCCGCGGGCGACGATCCGGTCGAGCCACTGCCCGGCGGTGGTGGAGCCGTGGTAACGGCCGCTAAGCGTCATACGGGGCGCGCCCGCGTCAGCGGGGGCAGCGGGCAGCTCGGGCAGATCGCCCTGGAGGGTGCCGCGCCACTTCCAGCCCTGGCGCATCAGCCAGTAGACGAAGACGACGAAGACCAGGAGCCCGACGACCCAGGCGATCCGCGCGGCCCAGTCGGTGACCGGGGCGGAGTGCGGCGCTGCGGCCAGGTGGATGAGTGGAGGAGTCACGCCAGCTTCCCGTCGACGACCGTTGCGCGGCCCCGCAGGAAGGTGTGGGTGACGCGCCCCGGCAGCTCACGGCCCTCGTAGGGGGTGTTGCGGCTGCGGGAGGCGAAGCCCGCGGGGTCCACCTCTCCACGGTAAGCGGAATCGACCAGCGTGAGGTTGGCGGGCTCGCCTACCGAGATGGGGCGGCCGTGGCCGGCGGCGCGGCCGATCCGGGCCGGTGCGAAGGACATCCGGTCCGCGACGTCCGCCCAGGTGAGCAGGCCGGTCTCCACCATCGTCTGCTGGACGACGGACAGCGCGGTCTCCAGGCCCACCATGCCCATGGCGGCGGCGGCCCACTCGCAGTCCTTGTCCTCGTGGGGGTGCGGGGCGTGGTCGGTGGCCACGATGTCGATCGTGCCGTCGGCGAGGGCCTCGCGCAGCGCCATGACGTCGCGCTCGGTGCGCAGCGGCGGGTTGACCTTGTAGACGGGGTTGTAGGTGCGCACCATCTCGTCGGTGAGCAGCAGGTGGTGCGGGGTGACCTCGGCCGTCACGTCGATGCCGCGGGACTTGGCCCAGCGCACGATCTCGACGCTGCCGGCGGTCGACAGGTGGCAGATGTGCACCCGGGACCCGACGTGCTCGGCGAGCAGCACATCGCGGGCGATGATCGACTCCTCGGCGACCGCGGGCCAGCCGCCCAGCCCCAGCTCGGCCGAGACGACGCCCTCGTTCATCTGGGCGCCCTCGGTCAGCCGCGGTTCCTGGGCGTGCTGCGCGACGACCCCGCCGAACGCCTTCACGTACTCCAGGGCGCGGCGCATGATCACGGCGTCGTCGACGCACTTGCCGTCGTCGGAGAAGACGGTGACGCCGGCCGCGGACTCGTGCATGGCACCCAGCTCGGCGAGCTTCCTGCCCTCCAGGCCGACGGTGACGGCGCCGATGGGCTGCACGTCGCAGTAGCCGTGCTCCTTGCCGAGCCGGTAGACCTGCTCGACGACGCCGGCGGTGTCGGCGACGGGGAAGGTGTTGGCCATGGCGAACACGGCCGTGTAGCCGCCGGAGGCGGCGGCCCGCGTGCCGGTCAGCACGGTCTCGGAGTCCTCCCGACCCGGCTCGCGCAGGTGGGTGTGCAGGTCGACGAGGCCCGGCAGCAGGATCTTGCCGGCGGCCTCGAAGACCTGGGCGCCCTCGGCGCTGGAGACGGTCAGATCGGTGCCGACCGCGGTGATGGTCCCGTCCGTGATCACGACGTCCTGCGGCTCGCCGCCGAGCACCTTCGCACCGCGGATCAGAATCTTGCTCATGTCTCTTACTTCTCCTCGGTACGGGGGTTCGTGACGGCGGGCTCGTTGCCGCCCAGCAGCAGGTACAGGACGGCCATGCGGATGGACACGCCGTTGGCCACCTGCTCGACGACCGTGCAGCGGTCGGAGTCGGCGACCTCGGCGGTGATCTCCATGCCGCGGACCATCGGGCCGGGGTGCATCACGATGGCGCTCCCGGGCATCCGCGCCATCCGGTCGCCGTCCAGGCCGTAGCGGCGCGCGTACTCGCGCTCGGTCGGGAAGAACGCGGCGTTCATGCGCTCGCGCTGCACCCGCAGCATCATCACGGCGTCGGACTTCGGCAGCACGCTGTCGAGGTCGTACGACACCTCGCACGGCCAGGTCTCGACGCCGACCGGCACCAGGGTGGGCGGTGCGACGAGGGTGACCTCGGCGCCGAGGGTGTGCAGCAGGTCGACGTTGGAGCGCGCGACGCGGCTGTGCAGCACATCGCCGACGATGGTGACGCGCTTGCCGCCGAGGTCCTGGCCGAGCCCGGCGTCCGGGCCGATGAGCCGGCGGCGCATGGTGAAGGCGTCGAGCAGCGCCTGGGTGGGGTGCTGGTGGGTGCCGTCGCCGGCGTTGATGACGGGGGCGTCGATCCAGCCGGAGGTGGCGAGCCGGTAGGGGGCGCCGGAGGCGCTGTGGCGGATGACCACGGCGTCGACGCCCATCGCCTCCAGGGTCTGGGCGGTGTCCTTGAGGGACTCGCCCTTGGAGACGCTGGACCCCTTGGCGGCGAAGTTGATGACGTCCGCGGACAGCCGCTTCTCGGCGGCCTCGAACGAGATCCGGGTCCGGGTCGAGTCCTCGAAGAAGAGGTTGCAGACCGTCCGTCCGCGCAGGGTGGGCAGTTTCTTGATCGGCCGGTCGGCGACCCGGGCCATTTCCTCGGCGGTGTCGAGGATCAGCACGGCGTCGTCCCGCGTGAGATCGGCGGCCGAGATGAGGTGGCGCTTCATCCGGTTTTCTCCGGTGGTGAGGGAGGTGTACGAGAATCCGTGGACGGGCATGGGTGCGGGCCCGGGGTCACCGGGTCCGTACGCGGTGCGCTAGCGCTCGCCGGCCGGGGCGTTGTGCTCGGCTTCCGAGGACTCGGTCGAAGAGCCGAGGCGGAGCGAAGCGGAGCGCAGGCCGAGCAGCACGGCGTCCCGGCCGTCCTCCTCGGTGAGCTGGACCTTGACCGTCTCCCGCAGCGACGTGGGGAGGTTCTTGCCTACGTAGTCGGCACGGATCGGCAGTTCGCGGTGGCCTCGGTCGACCAGCACCGCGAGCTGGACGGCGCGCGGGCGCCCGATGTCGCCCAGTGCGTCGAGCGCGGCGCGGATGGTGCGCCCGGAGAAGAGCACGTCGTCGACGAGGAGGACAACCCGGCCCTCGATGCCGTCGGCGGGGATGTCCGTACGGGCCAGCGTGCGGGCCGGGCCCAGCCGCAGGTCGTCGCGGTACATCGTGATGTCGAGCGAGCCCACCGGGATGGCGCGGCCGGTGATCTCCTCGAGCTTGGCGGCCAGCCGCCGGGCGAGGGAGACGCCGCGGGTGGGGATCCCCAGCAGCACCACGTCGTCCGCGCCCTTGGCGCGCTCGACGATCTCGTGGGCGATGCGGGTGAGCATCCTCGCGATGTCCGGGCCTTCCAGCACCGGTCGCGCGGGAAGCTGAACTCTCGTGTCGGAACTGCTTGCGTCCATACGAAACGGACCTCCTTCTCCGCCTCACGGGACGGACTTTAAAGGACGTCGGAATTACGTGGTTCAGGCTATCAGGAGGCCCCTCAGGAGCAGTCCACCCCCCTGACGGGTGATGGTCTGCCCCATTCGGCTTGACGAAGTCAGATTACGCTGCGTAACCTCACAGTGAGTTACCAGCCACGCGGCGGAGCCGCATGTCCATATAGCCGTCTGGGGAGCTTTATGTCCAGCGAATACGCCAAACAGCTCGGGGCCAAGCTCCGCGCCATCCGTACCCAGCAGGGCCTCTCTCTCCACGGCGTCGAGGAGAAGTCCCAGGGCCGCTGGAAGGCCGTGGTGGTGGGGTCCTACGAGCGCGGCGACCGTGCCGTAACCGTGCAGCGCCTCGCCGAGCTGGCGGACTTCTACGGCGTCCCGGTGCAGGAGCTGCTCCCGGGCACGACGCCCGGCGGCGCTGCCGAGCCGCCGCCGAAGCTGGTGCTGGACCTGGAGCGCCTCGCCCATGTCCCGCAGGAGAAGGCCGGCCCGCTCCAGCGCTACGCCGCCACCATCCAGAGCCAGCGCGGCGACTACAACGGCAAGGTCCTCTCGATCAGACAGGACGATCTCCGCACCCTTGCGGTGATCTACGACCAGTCGCCCTCGGTGCTCACCGAGCAGCTGATCAGCTGGGGTGTGCTCGACGCGG
>NZ_JBNHIN010000016.1:0-179459 GCF_050054615.1 Streptomyces sp. YGL11-2 | reverse complement strand
AGAAACGTACCGCCGCCCCGGTTTCTCCCGGGGCGGCGGTCGTCGTCTGCGGGGCAGCAGCCTTCGCGGTCGGCGTGAGAGCGGCGCCGGACGGCGCCGGACGGGCATGCGAAGGCCCGGAGCGAATGGTTCATCGCTCCGGGCCCGTCGTGATGGTCAGCCGGCCGCTAGCGCGTCTCGCGCCGCAGGCCCGGCTTCAGCTCCTTGAGACGGCCCAGCAGGCCGTTGACGAAGGCCGGGGAGTCGTCCGTGGAGAACTCCTTGGCGAGCTGCACGGCCTCGTCGATCGCCACCGCGTCCGGCGTGCCGTCCACCCAGAGCAGTTCGTAGGCGCCGAGCCGCAGGATCGAGCGGTCGGCCGCCGGCATCCGGTCCAGGTCCCAGTCGACGGCGTAGGTGGAGATCAGCTCGTCGATGCGTGCGACATGCTCGGCGTAGCCCTCGACCAGCTCCAGGGTGTACTCGTTCACCGGCGGCTGCCGAGGATCGGTCCGGGCGTGACGCATCCAGTCCGCGAGCACGGACTGCACATCGGCACCGCGCTGGTCGGCCTCGAAGAGGATCTGGAAGGCGCGCTTACGGGCCTTGGTGCGAGCAGCCACGGTTAGCTGTTCACCCGGCCGAGGTAGTCGCCGGTACGGGTGTCGACCTTGATCTTCTCACCGGTGGTGATGAAGAGCGGGACCTGGATCGAGTAACCGGTCTCCAGCTCGGCGGGCTTGGTGCCGCCGGTGGAGCGGTCGCCCTGGACGCCCGGCTCGGTCTCCTTGATGACCAGCTCGACGGCGGCCGGCAGCTCGACGTAGAGCACCTGGCCCTCGTTTTGCGCGACGACGGCCTCGAAGCCCTCGATCAGGAAGTTGGCGGCGTCACCGACGGTCTTGCGGTCGATGTGCAGCTGGTCGTAGGTGTCCATGTCCATGAAGACGAAGTAGTCGCCGTCCATGTACGAGAACTGCATGCCGCGCTTGTCGACGGTCGCCGTCTCGACCTTGGTGCCGGCGTTGAAGGTCTTGTCCACCACCTTGCCGGAGAGCACGTTCTTGAGCTTGGTACGGACGAAGGCCGGGCCCTTACCGGGCTTGACGTGCTGGAACTCGACGACGGACCAGAGCTGGCCGCCTTCGAGCTTGAGCACCATGCCGTTCTTGAGGTCGTTCGTGGAAGCCACGGTTGCGGAATCTCCTGGACTACGGGTGGTGGAAACCTCGAAGCCGCGCGCAGTCAGCCCGTGGGCTCACAGGGCGAGCAGCTCCTTGGTCGTGATCGTGAGTAGCTCGGGTCCGCCGTCCGCCTCGGGGCGGACGACGAGGGTGTCGTCGATCCGGACACCCCCACGGCCCGGGATGTGAACCCCCGGCTCGACGGTGACCGGCACGCAAGCGTCCAGTTTACCCATGGCGGCAGGTGCCAACTGAGGGTCCTCGTCGATTTCGAGTCCCACGCCGTGCCCGGTCCACGGTCCGAGCCCCTCGCCGTGCCCCGCCGTCTCCAGCAGATGACGGGTCACCCGGTCCACCTCGCGGCACTCCACACCCGGCGCCAGCGCCTCCCGGCCCGCCTTCTGGGCAGCGAAGACCAGATCGTACAGCTCGATCTGCCAGTCCGCCGGGGTGGTGCCGATGACGAAGGTGCGGCCGATCTCGCAGCGGTAGCCGCGGTAGTTCGCGCCCAGGCCGACGGTCAGGAAGTCGCCCTCCTCCACCCTGCGGTCGGTGGGCAGGTGCCGGGCGCGGCCGGAGTTCGGGCCGGTCGCGACGGAGGTCGCGAAGGCCGGGCCGTCGGCGCCGTGGTCGACCAGGCGGCGCTCCAGTTCGAGCGCGAGATGCCGCTCGGTCCGGCCGACCAGGATCGACTCCAGGAGTTCGCCCAGGGCCTGGTCGCTGATCTCGGCGGCGATCCGCAGACAGGCGATCTCGTCGTCGTCCTTGACCAGCCGCTGCGCCTCGACGGCGCAGGCCAGATCGGTGAGCCGCATCTGCGGGGCGACCTGCGCGAGTGCCCGATGGCGGGTGACGGTGAGGTGGTGCTCCTCGACGGCGAGGGTGCGGACGCCCTGTTTGGCGGCCAGGTCGGCGGCGGCCACGACGGGATCGCCGCCGCGGCTGGGCAGCACCGAGATCCGTACGTCGTCGGAGGGGCGTCCTTCGGAGGGGTCGCCGCTCAGCGGTCTGCCGCAGAGCAGTACGTCATCGCCGGGGCCCAGCAGCAGCGCCGCACCGGGGGGCGTGCAACCGGTGAGATAGCGGACGTTCGCGGGGCGCGAGATCAGGGCGGCACAGCTTCCGGTTGCGGCGCAGCGGTCGCGCAGCCGCGTGCGTCGAACCGCGTACAACTCGGACATATCGCCAGCGTACGACCGCACTCCCCGGGCGGCCGTTCGAGACGGCCGCCCGGGGGACCGGGTACCGGCCGCGGACTACCAGCTGGGCGGGCTGGCGATGCTGCGGGCGACGACGTCGTCGAGCATCCCGGCGGTGGTGGCGACGTCGTGCTGGGAGTTGTCGATGATCGGCAGTCCGGAGCCGTACCAGCCGGCCATCCGGCCGTGGATCCGGGCCACCTCCTCGTCGGAGAGACGGCGGTTGCCGCTGCGCCGGGCGTTGCGCTCCAGGACGATCTCCAGCCCCGGGAGCAGCACGATCGGCAGCAGACCGGGGCCCACATGGCGCTTCCAGCCGCCGAGGCCGACGACCGGGCGGTCCGGGAAGACCGCGTCGTCGAGGATGCAGGAGATGCCGTTTGCAAGGAAGTTGCGGGCCGCGAAGCCGCAGGTGCGGCGGGCGAGGCGGTACTGCGCCTCGGAGTTGTCGTTCCAGCCCGACTGCGGATCGGCGAAACCGGACCGGACCCATTCACGGACGTCGTCCAGGCTGATGTGCGCGGTCGGCACCCGCCGGGTGTCGGCCCAGTGGCGCGCGACGCTGGTCTTGCCGGCGCCGGCCGGGCCGATCAGCAGCACCGCGACGGCGGCGTGCGCGGCGTCCGGTGCGGCGGTGCCGGCGGGCGGGCTGGGCAGCGGGACCGGGGCGCCCGGGGGCAGCTGGATATGGCCGGTGATGTCGGTGCTGTGCTGGGTGGGCGGGGCCTGGTGCGGTGCGGGGGCGGGCCAGCCCGGCCCGGGGGCGGCGTGCGCGGGCGGTGCGGGGGCCGGCGCGGGGGACGGCGGGGCGGGGGGCGGCGGACCCGCGGGGGCGGGCGGTGGGCCGGGCGGGAGGGGCTGCCCGTGGTGGGGTGTCCAGCTCATGGTGGCCCCGGGGGTGTGAAGCGGCCCGCGGGGCGGCGGCAGCGGGGCCCCCACTGCGTACTGCATCCGGTGGCTCTCCGTCTCGTGCGGTCGACGTGGTGCGGTGCGCGGCGCCGGGCGTGGCTGCCCGGTGCGCCGTGCGGTAACCGACCGGCCCGGAAGGGCCGTTGGTGCCCCACCGCTGGTGGTGGGTGGTGCTGCTGTGAACCGTACCTTCCCGGCGGCCGCCCGGAAGGGTCCCTACCCCCGGCTTCCGTCGAATGAACGGCCGAGGGCAGGGAGGATGCCCGAAGCGGGTGCGTCAGCCGGAGAGCTCCTCGGCCAGCGCGCGGAGCGCGAGCCGGTACGAACCGATACCGAAACCCGCGACGGTGCCGCTGGCGACGGCCGCGATGACCGAATTATGGCGGAATTCCTCGCGGGCGTACGGGTTCGAGATGTGCACCTCGATGAGCGGGGCGGTGCGCTGGGCGGCGGCGTCCCGCATCGCGTACGAATAGTGCGTGAAGGCACCGGGATTGATGATGACCGGAATCGATCCATCGGCGGCCTCGTGCAGCCAACGGACCATCTCGCCCTCGTCGTTGGTCTCCCGCACCTCGGCCTCGAAGCCCAGCTCCGCGCCGAGCCGGGCGCACTCGGCGACCAGTCCGGCGTAGGAGGTGGCGCCGTAGACGTCGGGCTCGCGGGAGCCCAGCCGGCCGAGATTGGGGCCGTTGAGGACCAGCACGCGGCGGCTCACCGGGCTCACGCCGCGATCTCGGCGTGCGCCGCGAGCAGCATGGCCGGGTCCGGGCCCTCCAGGACGGTCGGCTTGGCCAGGCCGTCCAGGACGATGAAGCGCAGCCGGTCGCCGCGGGACTTCTTGTCGACGCGCATGGTCTCCAGCAGCTTGGGCCACTGGTCGCCGCGGTAGGTCAGCGGCAGTCCGACGGAGGCCAGGACGGCGCGGTGCCGATCGGCGGTGGCGTCGTCCAACCGGCCCGCGATCCGGCCGAGTTCGGCGGCGAAGACCATGCCGACGGAGACCGCGGCGCCGTGCCGCCAGTTGTAGCGCTCGTTCTTCTCGATGGCGTGCGCCAGGGTGTGGCCGTAGTTGAGGATCTCGCGCAGACCGGACTCCTTGAGGTCCGCGGAGACCACCTCGGCCTTGACCCGGATCGCCCGCTCGATGAGCTCGGCGGTGTGCGGGCCGTCGGGGCGCTTGGCGCCTTCCGGGTCCGACTCGATCAGTTGGAGGATCGCCGGGTCGGCGATGAAGCCGGCCTTGATGACCTCGGCCAGTCCGGAGACGTAGTCGTTGACCGGCAGGGAGTCCAGTGCGGCCAGGTCGCAGAGGACCCCGGCCGGCGGGTGGAAGGCGCCGACGAGGTTCTTGCCCTCGGCGGTGTTGATGCCGGTCTTGCCGCCGACCGCCGCGTCCACCATGCCCAGGACGGTGGTCGGTACGGCGATCCAGCGCACCCCGCGCAGCCAGGTCGCGGCGACGAAGCCGGCCAGGTCGGTGGTGGCGCCGCCGCCGACGCCGACGATCACGTCGGTACGGGTGAAACCGGTCTGCCCGAGCGCCTTCCAGCAGTACGCGGCGACCTCGGCGGTCTTGGACTCCTCGGCGTTCGGCAGCTGGACGGCGATCGCGTCGTAGCCCTGGCCAGCCAGGTCCGCGCGCAGCGCCTCGCCCGTGGCGGCCAGCGCCTCGGGGTGCAGCACGGCTACGCGCTTGGCCGCGGTGCCGATCAGTCCGGGGAGTTCGCCCAGCAACTGCCGCCCGACGAGGACCTCGTACGGGTCGGTGCCGGCGGTACCGCCGACCTGGATGCGGGTGGCCTGCTCCGTCATGCCTGTTCCTCCCTGCCGGCGGGCGGCGCGGCATCCGCGGCCGGCCGTAGCTCCAAAGCGTCCACGATCGCGTCGGCGACGTCCTCGGGGGTGCGCTCCCCCGTGGCGATCACGGCGCGCGCGACCTCGGTGTACAGCGGGCGGCGCCGCTCCATCAGCTCGCGCCACTGCTTGCGCGGATTGACCGCGAGCAGCGGGCGCGGCGCGTCCAGCCCCACCCGCTTGACGGCGTCGGCCAGTTCGACGTCCAGGAAGACGACCGGCAGTCCGGTCAGCAGCTTCCGGGTGCCGTCGTCCATGATCGCGCCGCCGCCGAGCGAGAGCACTCCGGGATGGGCGCCCAGGGCCGTACGGACCGCCTCCCGCTCCAGCTCGCGGAAGTGCGGCTCGCCCTCGTCGATGAAGATCTCGGCGATCGGCTTGCCGGCGGTGGCGACGATGTCGGCGTCGGTGTCCCGGTAGCCGACGCCCAGCCGACCGGCCAGCAGCGCGCCCACGGTGGACTTGCCGGCCCCGGGTGGGCCGACCAGTACGACGACGGGCGCGGTCACTTGATCGCCAGGTTGTCGAGGTAGCTCTGGACGTTGCGGCGGGTCTCCGGCACGCTGTCGCCGCCGAACTTCTCCACCACCGCG
Source organism: Streptomyces sp. YGL11-2 (assembly GCF_050054615.1). Taxonomy (NCBI): domain Bacteria; kingdom Bacillati; phylum Actinomycetota; class Actinomycetes; order Kitasatosporales; family Streptomycetaceae; genus Streptomyces; species Streptomyces sp. YGL11-2. The sequence continues at coordinate 173,738 of NZ_JBNHIN010000016.1, read as the reverse complement.
TCCGCCAGCACCAGCGCCACCATCGCCTCGGCCACGATGCCGGCGGCCGGCACCGCGCAGACGTCGGAGCGCTGGTGGTGCGCCTTGGCCGCCTCGCCGGTGGCGACGTCGATCGTCGCCAGCGCCCGCGGCACCGTCGCGATCGGCTTCATCGCGGCGCGCACGCGCAGCAGTTCACCGGTGGTCAGCCCGCCCTCGGTGCCACCGGAGCGGCCCGAGGTGCGCTTGATGCCGTCTTCGGTGGCCACGATCTCGTCGTGTGCCTTCGAGCCGGGCACCCGCGCCAGCTCGAAGCCGTCGCCGACCTCGACGCCCTTGATGGCCTGGATGCCCATCAGGGCGGCGGCCAGCCGGGCGTCCAGCCGCCGGTCCCAGTGGACGTGCGAACCGAGGCCGACCGGCACGCCGTACGCCAGCACCTCGACCACGCCGCCGAGGGTGTCGCCGTCCTTGTGAGCCTGGTCGATCTCCGCGACCATCGCCTTGCTGGCGTCCGCGTCCAGGCAGCGCACCGGGTCGGCGTCCAGCTTCTCGACGTCGGAGGGCTTGGGGTAGACGCCGTACGGGGCCTTGGCGGCGGCCAGTTCGACGACATGCGAGACGATCTCGATGCCGGCCGTCTCCTTGAGGAAGGAGCGGGCGACCGCGCCCAGCGCGACCCGGGCCGCGGTCTCCCGGGCGGAGGCGCGCTCCAGGATCGGGCGGGCCTCGTCGAAGCCGTACTTCTGCATACCGGCGAGGTCGGCGTGGCCGGGGCGGGGGCGGGTCAGCGGGGCGTTGCGGGCCAGCTCGGCCAGTTCGTCCTCGTCGACCGGGTCGGCGGCCATCACCTGCTCCCACTTGGGCCACTCGGTGTTGCCGACCATGATCGCCACCGGGGAGCCCAGCGAGCGGCCGTGCCGCACCCCGCCCAGGAACGTGATCTCGTCCCGCTCGAACTTCATCCGGGCACCGCGGCCATAGCCCAGCCGTCGGCGGGCCAGCGCGTCCGCCACCAGCTCCGTGGTGATCGGGACCCCGGCCGGAAGGCCCTCCAGCGTTGCCACGAGTGCGGGGCCGTGCGACTCCCCCGCCGTCAGCCAGCGCAACCTGCTCAACGGTGCTCCTCAGTACTGCTCATCCGCGTACGGTCTTCCCCTGATCCTCCCACGCCGTGCGGGCCGGGCGGCGCGCCGTCCACGCTGCGGACCGGGCGCCGGGCGCCCGGGGCGGGACCGTGGATCAGCGGGCCGCGAGCGCCGCCTCGCCGGCCGCGCGCATCGCGACCAGCGGCGCCGGGGACCGGCCGGTCATCTGCTCGACCTGGAGGACGGCCTGGTGGACCAGCAGGTCCAGGCCGCCGACGACGGCGCCGCCGCGACCGCCCCAGGCGGTGGCCAGCGCCGTCGGCCAGGGCTCGTAGAGGACGTCGAAGAGCGTGCCGGGCCGGTCGGGGACCGCGGCGGCGAGCGCGTCGGTGCTGCCCGCGGGGGTGGTGGCGATGGTCAGCGGCGCTTCGAAGGCCGCGGCGGCGTCCGCCCAGGGGGCGGTGCGGACCGCGACACCGAGCCGCTCGCCCCAGCCGCGCATCTCTGCGGCGCGCGCCGCGCTGCGGACGTACGCGGTGACCTCGCCGGTGCAGATGCGGGAGAGCGCGGCGAGCGCGGAGGAGGCGGTGGCGCCGGCGCCCAGGACGGCGGCCCGCTCGACCGTGTCGACGCCGCGCTCGCACAGCGCGGCGAGCATGCCGGGGATGTCGGTGTTGTCGCCGAGGCGGCGCCCGTCGGGGGCGAACACGACGGTGTTGACCGCCTCGACGGAGGCCGCGGTGGGGGTGATCTCGTCGAGCAGCGGGATCACCGCGCGCTTGAGCGGCATGGTCAGCGACAGGCCCGCCCACTCGGGGCCGAGCTTTTCCAGGAAGCCGGGGAGCGCGGCCTCGTCGACCTCGTGGCGGCCGTACTCCCAGCCCGTCAGCCCGAGTGCGTCGTAGGCGGCGCGGTGCAGCACCGGCGAGAGGGAGTGCGCGATGGGCGATCCGAGGACCGCCGCCTTCTTGTTGTCGGACACGGCCTTGCCTTCAGTTCCCGTTCTGCTTCTTCTTCTCTTGCTGCCGCTTGTTGAATTCCTGGACCAGCTTCTCATGGTCCTTGTAATTCGTGGTGAATTCCGTCGTCTTGCCGTCCACCGAAATGAAGTAGAGCCACTTATCGGAATTATCCGGATTGATCGTCGCCTTGAGCGCATCGGCACCGGGATTTCCGATGGGGCCGGGCGGCAGCCCCTTGTAGAAGTAGGTGTTGTACGGGTCGTTGTAGTGCCGGATTTCCTCGGTACTGATATTGATCTTGCTCTGGTTCTTCAGGTAGTTGAAGGTCGAGTCGAATTCCAGCCGCTGGAACGTATCCCTATTGGTCGGAGCCAGCCGGTTGTAGACGACGGCGGCCATCTTCCGGAAGTCATCGTGCGTCATGCCTTCGGCCTGGGTGAGGCTGGCGACGGTGATGAGCTGGAGCGGAGACGTCAGATGGAATTTCTGGGCATTCGCTTCGAGATCGTACTTCTGGTATTCCTGGGTGGCCCGCCCCACCATTTCCTTGAGGACGTCCGCGGGCTTCGCGTTGTCGCCCACGCTGTACGTCGACGGATAGAGGAAGCCCTCCAGCGGGTCCTTTATCTTCGGGGAGTCGTCGGCCCACGACGGCAGCCCCAGATTCTTTGCCTGGCTCTTGGCGACTTCCTTGGTGGTGCCCGCCTTGAGCTTGAGCTTTTTGTCGATCATTTCGTAGACCGCGGAGGCGCGCAGACCCTCGCGGATCGTGAGGCCGTTACGGCTCTTGGGGTCCAGCATCAGATCGATGGCGGCCGCCGCGGACATCTGCTTGCGCAGCGAATACGTACCGGGCTGGAGGCTCCGCGACGCCTTGTTGTTGTCGGCCGCCTCGGTGAACGCCCCGGCGCTCTTGATCACATCATCCTTGGCGAGGATCGCGCCCATCTCGGACAGCGGCACCCCGTCCGGGATCACCACCTGCACCTCGCCGGTGCCCTCGCCCGTGTAGTCGGGGGCCGAGCCGAAGTGCCGCATGATGAAGTCGCGGCCGAAGTAGCCGACCGTGCCCACGACACCGCCCAAGGCCAGGATCACGACCAGGCAGGCGGTGCCGCTGCGCCGCTTGTTCTTCTTGCCGCGGCGCTCCCGGCCGGACTGTTCCTCGTCCTCCCGGTCGAGGTCGCCAGGCCCGTCGTCCGGGTCGTCGGCGAAGAACGAGTCCCCCGGCCCCCGCTCGGCCGGCTCCGGCTCGGCCCGCCAGTCGTCCCCGACAGCGGCCGGGTCGTCGTAGTGCGGCTCGCCCTGCTGCGGATGCTGCGGACCGTACTCCTGGGTGTGCCCGTCGGGATGCTGCGGATGTGGCACCTGGCCGTACTGCTGCTGGGCGTGCGGCGGCACCGCCTGCTGCGCGGGCAGTTGCTGGGTCTCCTGGAACGGGTAGCCGTCCTGGCCGCCGTAGTACTCGTGGCCTCCCTGGGCCGCGTACGGATCGGCCGGCGGATGCTGCGGGTGCTGCCCGTAGGGGTCGTACGGGTCGTACGGCTGCCGGCCGGCCTGCGGTGCGCCGGTCCAGCCGCCGTGACCCGGGTCGTACTGCTGCTGGGGGTGCTGCGGATGCTGCTGGGGGTGCGGGTGCTGCTGGGGATACCCGGCGGGCTGCTGCCCGTTCCACTGAGGCTGCTGCGCCTGGCCTCCGTAGGGACCCTGGTCTCCGTAGAGCGGGTCCTCGGGATGCCACGGTTCGGAGCCGTAGCCCCGGCCATACTCGGTCATCGATCCCCTAGAGCCGAGAGGCGGGGCGCCCCTGGCCGGCAGCGCCTGCGGTACCCATCCGCCTCTACTTGCACGCGCGGCTGTTCGAACCGCCGCCACATCCCGCGGAACGTTACCGTACCGCGATCAGATGACCACTTCGACGTTCTCCCCCGGCGGCTGCCCAGAGGTCCGTTCGGTTTCCAGCGCGCTCTGCAGAATGACCACCGCGGCGGCCTGGTCGACCACCGAGCGGCCCTTCTTGCTCCGGACCCCGGAGGCCCGCAGCCCCTGGGTCGCGGTGACCGTCGACATCCGCTCATCGACCAGCCGCACCCCTACGGGCGCGATGTTCCGGGCCATCTCCTGTGCGAAGGCCCGGACCTTGGCCGCGGCCGGTCCCTCTCCCCCACTGAGGGAGCGGGGCAGCCCGACCACGACCTCCAGCGGCTCGTACTCCTCGACAATCGCCTTGAGCCGCCGGTGTGCTGAGGGGACATCACGTCCCGGCACGGTCTCGACGGGGGTGGCGAGGACCCCGTCGGGGTCGCACGAGGCGACCCCGATGCGGGCGTCCCCGACATCCACCGCGATGCGCCGGCCGCGTCGCATCTCGCTCACGCCCGTCAAGCCGCCTCGGCCACGAGCCGCTCCACGGCGGCGATGGCCTCGGGCACGGCGGCGGCGTGCTGCCCGCCGCCCTGGGCCACGTCCGGCTTGCCGCCGCCACCGCCGCCAAGCGTCTTGGCGGCCGCACGGACCAGGTCGCCGGCCTTGATGCCGCGTTCGCGGGCGGCCTCGTTGGTGGCGATGACGGTCAGCGGGCGGCCGTTGGCGACAGTGAAGAGCGCCACGACCACCGGGCGGTCGCCGAGGATCCGGCCGCGGACGTCCAGCACCAGCTTGCGCAGGTCGTCGGCGGAGGTGCCGTCCGGGACCTGTGCGGCGGCCAGGGCCAGCCCGCGGACGTCCCTGGCGCCCTCGGCCAGCCCGGCCGCGGCCTGCAGCACCTTCTCGGCGCGGAACTTCTCGATCTCCTTCTCGGCGTCCTTGAGCTTGGCCAGGACACCGGAGATCTTCTCCGGCAGCTCCTCCGGGCGCCCCTTGACCAGCTCGGTGAGCTGCGAGACGACGGTGTGTTCACGGGCCAGGAACTTGTAGGCGTCCACGCCCACCAGCGCCTCGACGCGGCGCACGCCGGACCCGATGGAGGACTCGCCGAGCAGCTTCACCAGGCCCAGCTGGGCGGTGTTGTGGACGTGCGTACCGCCGCACAGCTCCTTGGAGAAGTCGCCGATGGTCACCACGCGGACCCGCTCGCCGTACTTCTCGCCGAACTCGGCGATGGCGCCCTGCTTCTTGGCGTCCTCCATGCTCATGACCTCGGCGTGCACGTCGAGCTCACGGGCGAGTACGTCGTTGATCTTCTGCTCGACGTCGGTCAGCACCGAGCCGGGCACCGCGGTCGGCGAGCCGAAGTCGAAACGGAAGCGGCCCGGGGAGTTCTCCGAACCGGCCTGGGCGGCCGTCGGGCCCAGGGCGTCGCGCAGCGCCTGGTGGGTGAGGTGGGTGGCGCTGTGGGCACGGGCGATGGCACGCCGGCGGGTGACGTCGATGGCGGCGTACGCGGCGGCGCCGAGCACCACCTCGCCGACCTGGACGACGCCCTTGTGGACGGTCACGCCCGGCACCGGCTGCTGGACGTCGCGGACCTCGACGACGGCGCCGGAGTCCAGCTTGATCCGGCCGGTGTCGGCGAGCTGCCCGCCGCCCTCGGCGTAGAAGGGGGTGCGGTCCAGGACGACCTCGACCTCGTCGCCTTCATGGGCGGCGGGAGCCGGGACGCCGTTGACCAGCAGGCCGACCACGGAGGACTCGCCCTCGGTGGCGCTGTAGCCGGTGAACTCGGTGGTGCCGGCGGCGTCGGCGACCTCGCGGTAGGCGGACAGGTCGGCGTGGCCGTGCTTCTTGGCCTGGGCGTCGGCCTTGGCGCGCTCCCGCTGCTCCTTCATCAGGCGGCGGAAGCCGTCCTCGTCGACCGAGAGGCCCTGCTCGGCGGCCATTTCGAGGGTGAGGTCGATCGGGAAGCCCCAGGTGTCGTGGAGCAGGAACGCCTTGTCGCCGGGCAGGACCGTGCCGCCGGCGGACTTGGTCTCCGTGACGGCGCTGTCGAGGATGTTGGTGCCGGCCTTCAGCGTCTTGACGAAGGCGGCCTCCTCGGCGAGGGCGACCGTCTCGATGCGGCGGCGGTCCTCCAGCAGCTCCGGGTACTGCTGGCCCATCGTCTTGATGACGACGTCCAGCAGCTCGCCGACGACCAGCCCGTCGGCCCCGAGCAGCCGCATGTTGCGGATGGCGCGGCGCATGATGCGGCGCAGGACGTAGCCGCGGCCCTCGTTGCCGGGGGTGACGCCGTCGCCGATGAGCATCGTGGACGTCCGCATGTGGTCGGCGACCACCCGCAGGGAGACGTCGGAGGCGTCCGCGGCGCCGTAGCGGACGCCGGAGAGCTCGGTGGCCTTGTCGATGACGACGCGGAGGGTGTCCGTCTCGTACATGTTGCGCACGTCCTGAAGGATCATCGCCAGCCGCTCCAGACCGAGGCCGGTGTCGATGTTCTTGCTGGGCAGGTCGCCGAGGATCTCGAAGTCCTCCTTGCCGATGCCCGCTCCGCGCTCGTACTGCATGAAGACCAGGTTCCAGATCTCCACGTACCGCTCGTCGTTGACGGCCGGGCCGCCCTCGACGCCGAAGGCCGGACCGCGGTCGTAGTTGATCTCGGAGCACGGACCGCACGGGCCCGGGACGCCCATGGACCAGTAGTTCTCCTTCTTGCCCAGCCGCTGGATGCGCTCCTTGGGCACGCCGATGACCTCGTGCCAGATGCGCTCGGCCTCGTCGTCGTCCAGGTAGACGGTGATCCAGAGCCGCTCCGGGTCGAGGCCGTAGCCGCCGTCCGCATGGGAGCCGGTCAGCAGCTCCCAGGCGTACTTGATGGCGCCTTCCTTGAAGTAGTCGCCGAAGGAGAAGTTGCCGCACATCTGGAAGAACGTGCCGTGCCGGGTGGTCTTGCCGACCTCTTCGATGTCCGGCGTACGCACGCACTTCTGGACGCTGGTGGCGGTCTTGTAGGGCGGCTTGACCTCGCCGAGGAAGTACGGCTTGAAGGGGACCATGCCCGCGGGGACCAGCAGCAGCGTCGGGTCGTCCGCGATGAGCGACGCCGACGGCACGACGGTGTGCCCGCGCTCCTCGAAGAAGCGCAGCCAGCGGCGGCGGATTTCAGCCGACTCCATCAGTGGTCCTCTTTTCCAGTCGGTCCGGTCAGACCGTTCGGTCCGGTTGTTCTCGTGGTGCGGTACGGCGTTTCGAGCACCGCGCGGCGCGGTGCGGGCAGCTCGGGCACGTCGGCCGACGAGCTGAGACCGAGGGCGTCGTGCAGCTGCTCTTCACGGTCCGCCATTCCGGTCCGTACGTCCAATGCAAATTGGCGCAACCGGTGTCCGGTCTCGACGGCCTTGTCCGCGGCCTGCGCGGCGAGGCTGTCGGGCTGCAGCTTGCGCAGCTTTTGGTGGACCTTGTTGGTGGCCCACACTCCGGCGGCGGCGCCGGTGGTGAACCAGAATGCGCGGCGGAACATCGCTGTGATCAGTCCTTGGAGCGACGGTTGCGGCGCCCGCCGCGGCGGGCGCCGGGCAGGGTACGGCCGACGACGACGGTGCGCTGGGCGCGCCCGGCGGCAGGGGCCGCCTCGCCCTTCTTGCCGATCGCGCGGCGCACGCCGTAGCCGAACGCGGCCACCTTGACCAGTGGCCCGCCGAAGGCGGAGGAGACGGTCGAGGAGAGCGCCGAGGCGTTGGCGGTGACCTCCTGGACGTCGGCGGCGATGGCGTCGACGCGGGCGAGCTGGGTGTGCGCGGAGCGGACGGTCGCGGACGCGTCGGCGAGCAGCGGCACGGCCTGCTCGGACACCTCGGCCACCATCTTGGTCGTCGCCTTGAGGGTCTGTGCGAGCCTCACCAGCACGAGGGCGAGGAACGACACGAGGATTGCCCAGAAGACGGCCACGAGGATCCCGGCCACCTCTCCACCGGACACGCTGGCACCACTCTCCGACTGGTTCTTGGGTCTGGTCTCGTCCTGCTCGAACGGCAACCTTGACCTTATCGCGCCGTGACTGTCCGTCCGTACCCCGTTCCCGGTGCCGAGAGCGGCACCGGAAGGGGTGATTGTACGGTCCGCATCCCCCCGAGTACGCTCCGTGTGCCATGCGACGCTTCTCGCGCCCCGGTCCCGCTTCCCACCACTCCCCCGCCCGGGGGCGGGCGCCGGGCAACGTACCCGTGGAGCTCGACCGGTTCGTCGGCCGCGCGGACGAACTGGCCGCGCTGGAGCGGCAGCTGGCCGCCGCCCGGCTCGTCACCCTCACCGGTCTCGGCGGCGTGGGGAAGTCCCGGCTCGCCCTCCACAGCGCAGCGATCTTGCAGGATCGCTTCTGCGACGGGGTGTGGCTGGTCGAGCTGTCCGCACTGCGCGAACCGCATCTCCTGGACCACGCGGTCGCCGAGGCGCTGGCACTGGCCGACCACACCGGCCGCCCGCCCCGCGCCGCGCTCCGCGACCACCTCGCCGACCGCGAACTGCTGCTCGTCGTGGACGGCTACGAGCACCTGGTGGAAGCCTGCGCCGAGCTGACCGCCGAGCTGCTGTGCCACGCCCCCGGGCTGCGCGTGCTGGCCGCCGGCCGCCGGCCGCTCGGGCTGCCCGGTGAGTACAACCTGCCGGTGCCCCCGATGAACACCGCCGACGCCACCGCCCTCTTCACCGCTCGCGCCGTGTCCGTGCTCCCCGGTTTCACGACGGCCGAGGCGGCGGTCACCGCACTCTGCGACCGCCTCGACGGCATCCCGCTGGCCTTGGAGCTGGCCGCCGGGCGGCTGCGCGCGCTCTCCGTCGACCAGGTGGTGCACCGGCTCGACGACCGCTTCCGGCTGCTGACCGGCACGGTCCGCGGGGGGCTGCCGCGCCACCGGACGCTGCGCTGCGCCATCGGCTGGAGCCATGAGCTGTGCACCCCGGAGGAGCGGCTGCTGTGGGCCCGACTGACCGTCTTCGCCGGGCAGTTCGACCTGGACGCGGTGGAGTACGTCTGCTCGGGCCCGGAGCTGCCGGCCGATGAACTCCTCGATGTCGTCGGGGAGTTGGTCGCCCAGTCGGTGCTCGTACGGGAGGACACCGCGGCCGGGGTGCGCTACCGGATGCTGGACACCGTGCGGGACTACGGCGCGGGCTGGCTGGCGGCGACGCCGGACGGCGAGCGGCTGCGCCGCCGGCACCGCGACTGGTACGTGGGCCTGGCGACCTGGTGCGAGCTGGACTGGTTCAGCCCCCGGCAGGCGGAGATCGCGGCCCGGATCGACGCCGAGCTGCCCAATCTGCGCATCGCGCTGGAGCAGAGCCTGGAGAGCACGGACGACGTCCACCTCGGCCAGTACCTGGCCGGCACCCTGTGGTTCTACTGGGTGGGCTGCGGGCGGCTCTCGGAGGGCCGGCACTGGCTCGACCGGGCGCTGGAGCTGGAGAGCGGCCATGACGACGCCCGGCTGAAGGCGCTGTGGGTGACCGGCCATGTGGCCGTCCTCCAGGGCGACACGGTCGGCGCGCTCGGGGCGCTCCAGGAATGCCGCGAGGAGGCCGAGCGGACCGGCAACGCCACGGCCGCCGCCTACGCGCTGCACCGCACCGGCTGCCTCGCGCTGGTCTGCGACGACATGCCGCGCGCCGAGACGCTGCTGCGCGGGGCGCTCGCCCGCTACCGGGAGATGGGCGAGCTCAACAGCAATGTGCTGATGGGCCAGGTCGAGCTGGCGCTGGCGGTGGCCTTCCAGGGGCAGTTGGAGGACGCGGTTCGGCTGTGCGAGGACGTCCGGCAGGTGTGCGGGGACCACGGCGAGCGCTGGACGCTGGCGTACGCGCAGTTCGTGCTGGCCTTCGCGGCCTGGTCGCGCGGGGAGGATGGGCGGGCGCGGGCGCTGCTGGAGGAGTGCCTGGCCATCGACCACTCCTTCCACGACCTGCTGGGCGCGGTGCTGGCGATCGAGCTGCTGGCCCTGGTGACGCTCGGCGAGGGCGATGCGGAGGAGGCGGCCGTGCTCCAGGGCGCGGCCGGCCGGATCTGGCCTTCGGTGGGGCTGCCGCTCTTCGGCTCGCGCTACTACAACCAGCCGCACGAACTGTGCGAGCAGCAGGCCCGGGCCCGGCTCGGGGCGGCGCGCTACGAGCACTGCCTGCGGACCGGCGGGCGGCTGGACCTGGACGCGACGGTGGCCCGGATCCTCCAGCCCGGGAGCCCCGAAGGCACCGCCCCCGGGCCGCGCGGGGTGGTGCGGATCGCCGCGCCCCCGACGAACCAGCCCGCCGCCTCCCCCTCCGCGAGCGGCGGGGAGACGGCGGGCTGAGCGGTGCGTGCTGCGCCGGCCGGAGATCAGCGGGCGTAGTACTCGACGACGAGCTGCTCGTCGCAGATCACCGGGATCTCCTTGCGGTTCGGGTCCCGGTCCAGGCGGAACGCCAGCGCCTGGAGGTTGACCTCCAGGTAGCGCGGGGTCTCGCCGTCGGTGGCGTAGCCACCCTCGCGGGCAACCTGGAAGGGGTGCTTCTCGCGGCTGCGCTCGCGGACCATCACGACGTCGCCGGGGCGGACGCGGAAGGACGGCTTGTCGACCTTGCGGTCGTTCACCGAGATGTGGCCGTGGACGACCATCTGGCGGGCCTGGTAGATCGTCCGGGCCAGACCCGAACGCAGGACGAGCGCGTCCAGACGGCGCTCCAGCTCGACGATGAGGGCCTCGCCCGTCTTGCCTTCGACCTTCCGAGCGCGGTCGTAGGCACGGACCATCTGGCGCTCGCTGATGTCGTACTGGGCGCGCAGACGCTGCTTCTCCAGCAGCCGGACCTTGTAGTCGCTGCTCTGCTTGCGGCCACGGCCGTGCTCGCCGGGCGGGTAGGGACGGGCCTCGAAGTACTTGACCGCCTTCGGCGTCAGCGCGATGCCGAGCGCGCGCGACTTCTTGACCTTGGGACGCGACTGGTTCACGTGGAACGTTCCTCCATGTAAGTTAGGTGAGGCTTACCTTACCGCGAGGAGAACGCATGTTTCGACCTGGGATCCCCCTGCCCGGCGCGCACAGCACCAAGGCGGGTCAGCCGCGTCCCGTGGAAGACGCCCAGCGGCCCTCGGCGGCTGAGCGCATACGAACTCTCGTCGAATCCCATGGTATGGCGTCGCTGAACGTCCCCGGAGTCGAGGACCTCGACGAGACCGGCCTCTCCGCACCGGCCTGCCGGACCGTCACGGACGAGGGAGACGTGCTGTTGCTGGTTCCCGGCGACTCCGCGGCGGCCCGGGCGGCGGCCCACGCGCAGGACGACGACCTGGCGGCCGTGATGGAGATCACGGACGTGGCACCGGTCTCGGTGCCCCATCGCATCCGCGGACGCGCCTGGGTGGCCGGCTGGCTGACCCCCGTACGCAACGACGACCGCTCGGCGGCGGCGCTGCTGCTCGCCGAGCGGCACCCCGTCGGCGAACTGCTCGGCATCGGGGAGGCGCTGCGGCCCGACGCCGTGCCGGGACTCCACGGGCGGGCCGCCTGGATGATGCTGCGCCTGGAGGTCGGCGAGGGCGCGGTGGACGACCTGTGGGGCGCGGAGTCCGTGGAGCCCGACGCCTTCGCCGCGGCCGCGCCCGATCCGCTGGTCTCCCACGAGGCGGAGCTGCTCCAGCATCTGCACGCGGCGCACGGCGAGCAGGTCCGCGGACTGTGCGCGCTGCTGGGCGACCGGGGCGCGGTCTGCGGGCAGCGCGACCGGGCCGTGCCGCTGGGCCTGGACCGCTTCGGGCTGCGGGTCCGCTTCACCGACGAGGCGCAGCGGTCCTTCGACGCCCGCTTCGACTTCCCCGAGCCGGTCCGCGACATCGCGGAGCTGCGCCGGGCGATGCACACCCTCTTCGAGGCCGCGGCGCAGTGACACCGGGCCCCGGCGGACGGCGCCGCCCGCGCCCGCGTCAGTCGCCGCTCTCGCCGCGCAGCCGGGCGCGAACCCGCTCGGCGACATCGGCGTAACGCGCCTCGACGCCGTGCCGGGTCGGGGCGTAGTAGCGCTTGCCGTGCACCTCGTCCGGGGCGTACTGCTGGGCCGCGATACCGCCCGGCAGGTCGTGCGGATACTGATACCCCTGGCCGTGGCCGAGCTTCTGGGCGCCCTTGTAGTGGCTGTCGCGCAGATGCGGGGGGACCGCGCCGGCGTGCCCGGCCCGCACATCCGCCAGGGCCGCGTCTATCGCCATGTAGGCGGCGTTGGACTTGGGTGCCAGGGCGAGCGCGATGGTGGCCTGGCTCAGCGTGATCCGGGCTTCCGGGAAGCCGATCAGCGCCACCGCCTGGGCAGCCGCCACCGCGGTCTGCAGCGCCGTCGGATCGGCCAGCCCGATGTCCTCGCTCGCCGAGATCATCAGCCGGCGGGCGATGAACCGCGGGTCCTCCCCCGCCGCGATCATCCGCGCGAGATAGTGCAGCGCGGCGTCGACGTCGGAGCCCCGGATCGACTTGATCAGCGCGCTGGCGACGTCGTAGTGCTGGTCGCCGTCCCGGTCGTACTTCACGGCCGCGCGGTCGACCGACTCCTCCATCGTCTGAAGGGTGATCTCCGGCTCCCCCTTGGCCAGCGCGGCCCCGGCGCCGGCCTCCAGTGCCGTCAGCGCCCGCCGGGCGTCGCCGCCGGCGACCCGCAGCAGATGCGCCTCGGTGTCCGCGGGGAGCGTGACGGTCCCGGCGAGCCCGCGCTCGTCGGTCAGCGCGCGCTGCAGCAGCCGCCGCAGGTCGTCGTCGGTGAGCGGCTCCAGCGTCAGCAGCAGCGAACGGGAGAGCAGCGGGGAGATCACCGAGAAATACGGGTTCTCGGTGGTCGCGGCGATCAGCGTCACCCAGCGGTTCTCCACCGCGGGCAGCAGGGAGTCCTGCTGGGCCTTGCTGAAGCGGTGGATCTCGTCGAGGAAGAGGACGGTCTCCTTGCCGTAGCCCCCCGAGGCACGGCGGGCGCCGTCGATGACCGCCCGGACCTCCTTGACGCCGGCGGTGATCGCGGAGAGCTCGACGAAGCGCTTGTTCGTCGCCTGGCTGACGACATACGCCAGGGTCGTCTTGCCGATCCCGGGCGGCCCCCACAGGAACACCGACGACGGCCCGGCCGGCCCCCCGTGCCCCTCGCCCACCAGCCGGCGCAGCGGCGAACCGGGCTTGAGCAGATGCTGCTGGCCGACGACCTCGTCGAGGGTGCGCGGGCGCATGCGGACGGCGAGAGGGGCCCCCACGGGGTCCCTCTCCTGACGGTCTTCCGCGGCGGCGGTGAACAGGTCGGGCTCCACGGTCAGGAGCCTATGCCACACCACTGACAACGCCCCGGCCCGCCGTGATCGGCGGACCGGGGCGCGGTGCGGTTCCGTACGGGTCTCAGAGCAGGCTGCTCCAGTACGACCACCACCGGGTGAGGATCAGCAGCGCGATCACCCCGTACCAGAGCACCGGGACGACCCAGTGGAACTCCAGGACCGCGTTGCGCAGTCCCCGGGGGGCCGGGATGATGCCGTGCTTGATGTTGTGCACCGTCGTGTACCAGAACATCAGGATGGTGACGCACCAGGTCAGGGTGCACCACAGGCACAGCGCGTTGATCTCGTACAGCGACTGGGACATCAGCCACATGCAGAAGACGGCGGCGAGCAGCGTGCCGATGTTCAGGCCGATCCAGTACCAGCGGCGGAAGCGGGCGCCCGCCAGCAGGGCCATGCCGATCGCGATGACCACGCCGAACCCGACGAGCCCGGCCATCGGGTTGGGGAAGCCGAAGACGGCCGCCTGCTTGCTCTGCATGACGCTGCCGCAAGAGATGATCGGGTTGAAGCTGCAGGCCGGTTTGAAGTTCGGGTCCTTCAGCAGCTCGAACTTGTCCAGGGTGATCACCCAGGCCGCCAGGCCGCCGAGCGCACCGGTGATCACCAGCAGCAGGGCCAGGGCGCGCCCCGAGCCGATGGGGCCCGTGCCGCTCGCGTGATCGTCGTCGGTGGACACGTCGTCAAGCGCTGTCGTCGTCATATCGCCGTTCCGTCGGTCCCTTGGGGGATGAGACTCGGCCGGTGGACCCGGCCCGGTCCTTCATTGTGCCGCACCTCCCTGTGAGCCCGGGGTGTCCTGCGCGGATCCGGAGTGATTCCGCGTACCCGCCGTTGACGCGAGGGGCCCGGACGGCATTCCGTCCGGGCCCCTCGAAGTCGTCTCGCCGACGCGGTCAGCTCAGCGCGCGCCGGACCTCGTCGACCACCGCGTCCAGTGCGACGGCGGTCTGCTCGCCGCTCGTCAGGTCCTTGAGCTGGACGACGCCCTCGGCCAGGTCCCGCTCGCCGGCCACCAGCGCCAGCCGTGCGCCGGAGCGGTTGGCGGACTTCATGGCGTTCTTCAGGCCCTTGCCGCCGAACGCGAAGTCGGTGGCGACCCCGGCCCGGCGCAGCTCGGTGACCGCGCGGAACAGCACCCGGCGGGCCTCCTCGCCGAGCGGCACGGCGTACACCGCGGTGGCGGCCGGGATGTCGAGGGTGATGCCCTCGGCCTCCAGCGCCAGCACCGTGCGGTCGACGCCCAGCGCCCAGCCGACCGACGGCAGCGCGGGGCCGCCGATCATCTCGGAGAGGCCGTCGTAGCGGCCCCCGCCGCCCACCGCGGACTGCGAGCCGAGGCCGTCGTGGACGAACTCGAAGGTGGTACGGGTGTAGTAGTCCAGCCCGCGGACCAGCTTCTCGTCGTCCTCGAAGGCCACACCCGCCGCGGTCAGCAGCTCGCGGACCTGCTCGTGGTACGCCTTGCACGCCTCGCAGAGGTAGTCGCGGAGCAGGGGCGCCCCGGCGAGCTGCTTCTGGACCGCCTCGCGCTTGTCGTCCAGGACGCGCAGCGGGTTGATGTCGACCCGGCGGCGGGTGTCCTCGTCCAGGTCCAGCCCGCGCAGGAAGTCCTGGAGCGCGGCGCGGTAGACGGGGCGGCACTCCTTGTCGCCCAGGGAGTTGAGCAGGATCCGGAAGTCGCGCAGGCCCAGCGCGCGGTAGGACTGGTCGGCCAGGATGATCAGCTCGGCGTCCAGCGCCGGGTCCTCCGCACCGATCGCCTCGGCGCCGACCTGCGAGAAGTGGCGGTAGCGGCCCTTCTGCGGGCGCTCGTAGCGGTAGTACGAGCCGGAGTACCAGAGCTTGACCGGGAGGTTGCCCGCCTTGTGGAGGTTCGCCTCCAGCGCCGCGCGCAGCACGGACGCGGTGCCCTCGGGGCGCAGCGCGAGCCGGTCGCCGCCCTTGGTCTCGAAGGCGTACATCTCCTTGGTGACGATGTCGGTGGACTCACCGACACCGCGCGCGAACAGCTCGACGTTCTCGAAGCCGGGCGTCTCGATGTAGCCGTACCCGGAGTTCTTCAGGGGCGCGGCGATCGCCTCGCGCACCGCGAGGTACGTCGCGGAGTGCGGCGGGATCAGGTCGTAGGTGCCCTTGGGTGCCTGAAAGGTGCTCACGGAAGGTCTCGTCACATTCCTCGTCGCGGAGCGGCGTTCGGGATGCCGTCTCCAAGGCCGGCGGCCACCTGCCTCAGGAAGGGGTTGGTGGCGCGCTCACGGCCGATGGTGGTCTGGGGGCCGTGGCCGGAGAGGACCACGGTCGAGTCGTCCAGCGGGAGGCATACGCGCTCCAGCGACCGGAGGATCTCGGCGTGGTCGCCGCCCGGCATGTCGGTGCGTCCGATGGAGCCGGCGAACAGCAGGTCGCCCGAGAAGAAGACCGGCGGCACGTCCGCCTGCTCGGGCATCCGGAAGGTCACCGACCCCTTGGTATGGCCCGGGGCGTGCGCGACGGAGAACTCCATCCCGGCGAGTTCCAGGGCGGCGCCGTCGGTCAGCTCCTTGACGTCGTCCGGCTCCCCCACGGTCAGCTCGCCCATGAGCTGCTGCCCGATGGAGCGGCCCAGGGCCTTCTCCGGGTCGCTCATCATGTAGCGGTCGGCGGGGTGGATCCAGGCGGGGACGTCGTGCGCGCCGCACACCGGGACGACCGAGGCGACATGGTCGATGTGCCCGTGGGTGAGGACGACCGCGACGGGCTTGAGCCGATGCTTCCTGACCGCGTCCTCGACTCCCTGGGCCGCCTGATGGCCCGGGTCGATGATCACGCACTCCTCGCCGGCGGCGGGGGCGACCAAGTAGCAGTTGGTCCCCCAGGCCCCGGCGGGGAACCCGGCAATCAGCACGTTCGTCCTTAAAAATCGGTGGGGGCCGGTCCGCGGGACCGCGCCCGGAACATCCCGGCAGCTCCAGAGCCTACCGGCGCGACTCCCGACAGGGCGAACCCGTATACGGTACGGCCACGGCAGACGGCAGCGATCGATGCTCAGGACAAGGAGACGACCGGTGGTCAGCAACGATCAGCGGCGGCGGCAGCTCGCCCGGCAGAAGTACGAGCGCCAGCAGGAGCGCCGGGCCGAGAAGTCCCGCAGGCACCGGCGCCGCAACGTGATCATCGCGTCGTCCCTGGCCGTCGTGCTCGCCGCGGGCGTCGCCGCGTACGCCTCGGTGTCGCTGACCGGCAGCGTGCGCCAGGGGGCCTACAACGACGCGGTGTCCCCGGCGCCCTCCCAGGCCGCCGACCCGTGCGGCCGGCCCGCGAAGAGCGCGCCGTCGACGAAGACCTGGCCCAAGGAACCGGCGATGGACATCGACACCTCGGCGTCGTACACCGCGCGGCTGGACACCACCTGCGGCCGGATCACGTTCACGCTGGACGCCGGCAAGGCGCCGCACACCGTCAACTCCTTCGCCTTCCTGGCCGGTCAGGGCTTCTTCGACCACAGCCGGTGCCACCGCCTGGTCGACTCGCAGATCTACGTCCTCCAGTGCGGCGACCCGAAGGGCACCGGCGAGGGGACGCCCGGCTACACCATCCCGGACGAGAATCTCAAGGACCCCCGGATCAAGGGCGATGTCTATCCGGCGGGCACGGTCGCGATGGCCAACCGCTACGACGGCAAGGACGACAAGACCCGTAATTCCGGCGGCAGTCAGTTCTTCCTCGTCTATCAGGACAGCCAGTTGCCGCCGAACTACACGCCGTTCGGGAGGATCACCGGCGGTATGGACGTCCTGAAGAAGATCGCCGCCGCCGGTTCGCGACCCGATCCGGCGAACGGCAACACCGCGCCCAACGCCACCGTCGTGATCGACAAGGCGGCCGTCACCAAGTCCTGACCGCCGGCCGGAAGGGGCGGCGCCCGTCGTCCCATCTGGAATTTCGGTCGTGCTGGATGCGGACAGCCGACCGCCGGTCGCCTAGATTGGCGTTGTGTAGGGTGCCTGCTCCGACGGCCTGACCACCCTCACCCGCAAGACAGCCCGTCGGACCGGCCAGGGCGCTGCCCGGCCGGACAGAAACTGTGGACGATGCCGGGGGGCCGCACGCCCCGTCGGCATCATGTGGAGGAGGCGCTGTGAGCAGCGACCCATGGGGCCGCGTCGATGAGACGGGGACCGTGTACGTGCGTACCGCCGACGGCGAGCAGGTCGTCGGATCGTGGCAGGCGGGAACTCCCGAGGAGGCCCTTGCCTACTTCGAGCGCAAGTATGAGGGCCTGGTCGTCGAGATCGGCCTCCTGGAGCGGCGGGTCAAGACCACCGACCTCTCGGCGAAGGACGCCATGACCGCGATCGACCACCTGCGCGTGCAGGTGGACGAGCACCACGCGGTGGGCGATCTGGAGGCGCTGAGAAAGCGGCTGGACGCGCTCGTCGGCACGGTCGAGTCGCGCCGCGAGGAGCGCAAGGCCCAGAAGGCCAAGCAGAGCGACGAGGCCCGGCAGTCCAAGGAGAAGCTGGTCGTCGAGGCGGAGGAGCTGGCGGCCAGCGAGCAGTGGCGGGCGGCCGGTGAGCGGCTGCGGGCGCTGGTCGACATCTGGAAGGGCCTGCCGCGGCTGGACCGCAAGACCGACGACGAGCTGTGGCACCGCTTCTCGCACGCCCGCTCGGCGTTCTCCAAGCGGCGCAAGGCGCACTTCGCCTCGTTGGACGCGCAGCGCGAGGAGTCCCGCAAGGCCAAGGAGAAGCTGGTCGCCGAGGCCGAGGCGCTGTCCGGCTCGACGGACTGGGGCGCCACCGCCGCCCGCTACCGCGAGCTGATGACGGACTGGAAGGCCGCGGGCCGCGCGCAGCGCGAGCACGAGGACGACCTGTGGAACCGCTTCCGCGGCGCCCAGGACGTGTTCTTCCAGGCGCGCGGCGAGGTCTTCGCGGAGCGGGACACCGAGCAGCGGGAGAACCTGACCCGCAAGGAGGAGCTGGCCGTCGAGGCGGAGAAGCTGCTCCCGGTGACCGACCTGAAGGCGGCACGGTCCGCGTTCCGGGCGATCAACGAGCGGTGGGAGGCCATCGGCCATGTGCCGCGGGACGCCCGCCCGAAGATCGAGGGCCGGATGCACGCCGTCGAGCGCGCCATCCAGGACGCCGAGGAAGCCGAGTGGCGGCGTACCAACCCCGAGGCCCGGGCGCGGGCCGCGGGGCTGACCGGCCAGCTGCAGGACGCCGTCGACAAGCTCCAGAAGCAGATCGACGCGGCGCGGGCGGCAGGCAACGACGCCAAGGCCGACAAGCTCGGCCGCGAGCTGGAGGGCCGCAAGGCGCTGCTGGACCAGGCGCTCAAGGGCCTGGAGGAGTTCGGCGGCTGAGCACGCCGTGTCCGTACGCGACGGCCCGCCGGGGTTTCCCGGCGGGCCGTCGCCGTGCCGGGCCCGGCTCACCGCCGGCTGTGCCGCGCCGTCTCCATCAGGTCGAGAGCGTGCTTGAGGACCTCGCACGCCTGGATGTGGTTGCCGGACTCCTGGAGCAGATCGGCCAGCCGCCGGCAGACCAGCACGGCTTCCGGGCCGTAGACCTGGTGGGTCTGGTGGAACGCCTGCTCCAGGACCTCGATGGCCTCCTTGATCTGCCCGGTCTCGGCGAGGAGTTCGGAGAGTTCCAGCTGGACGGCGGGGAGGCTGCCCCGGCCGTCCGGTCCGCGCTCCCGGAGGGCGAGCCGCAGCACCGGGAGCGCGTCCCGGCTGTTGCCGGTCGCCCGCAGCATCCGCGCCAGGCTCAGGCCGGACGCCACCATGGCGGCGCGGACCTCGGCGTCGAGCACCGGCCCGGCTGGCGCGCGGCGCCGCGCCAGGGCCCGGTTGCGGGCCAGTGGCAGCCGTCCGACGCCGTTCTCCTGGGAGCGCTGCGGCAGCGGCCGGTTCTTGGCCCGCAGCCGCTCGTCCAGGGCCCGGTAGAGGGTGTCGAGGTCGATCAGCTCCGGGCCGTCGGTGATGCCGTGCCGCAGGATGCCGAGCAGTTCGCCGGTGAAGGCGGTGTGCGGCTCGCCGTCCGGTGCCAGGGCGACCCGGTCCCGCGGGGAGGCGGTCAGGACGTAGGCGCCGTCCACCGCGGCCTGGGCGGCCAGCACATCGGCGCGCCCGGCGAGCGTACGGGCGGCCCGGCCGCTGAAGCAGCAGTCCAGGACGATCACCTTGCGGCGGGCGCGGGCGGCGCGGATGGCGCCGCGCAGATGCTGGTAGGCGACCGCGGTGTAGCCGACGCCGTCCCGCGAACCGGTCAGGCCGAGATAGAGGTCGGCCGACTCGGAGTCCCGCATGCCGTGGCCCGCGTAGTAGACGACGAGGGTGTCGGTGGCCTCGTCGCCGGCGCGGTGCACGGGGTCGAGCATGGCGGCGGCGCTCCCCGGGTCGAGGACCACCTCGCAGTGCGGTGCGGGCAGTCCCCAGACCGTGGCGTCGCCGAGGGTCCCCGCGAGGTCCCGGAGGTTGGCCTCGACGGCCGGGAGCGCGTCGAGGTGGTGGTAGGAGGCGGTGCCGAGCAGCACGGCCCGGGAGGCGGCCGGATCAGGCAGTCCGGTCATCGCCCCCGGGCTCCTGGGGTTCGTCGAGCAGTGCGGCGATCCGGCGCAGCGTCTCCGGGTCGCCGGCCGCACCACGCGGGATCCTGACCTCCATCTCCCCCGAGCGCAGGGTGAGTTCGGGGGCGCGGCGGCGCGAGTCGCGCCACTGGAGGACCGAGACCGCGAGCGAGCCGCCGGACACCGCGGTGCCGATCGCCAGCTGGAGCAGGTCGAAGCCGGTGCCCATCTCGCCGGGCCGGGGCCCGCGGGCGGCGCCGAGCCGGCCGCGTACCCGGCGGCTCAGTTCCTCGTCGTCGTGCAGCCACCGCATCAGGGACCGGAGTTCGTCCTCCGCGTCGCCTCCCGGCTCCGTCGTCACCCGTACGTCGAGATCAGTCATGATCCCGCCCCCTCCTCTGCTCGGTCCGTGTGTTGACCCGTGAGAACAGTTCCAGTGCTTCCGCCCCGGCGCCCAGCCGCGCCAGGCACACCGCCTGCCAGTACTGGCTGGTCAAGGTGGTCGGATGGTCCGGTCCCAGGGCCGAGGCGCAGACCTGGGCGACCGCGGTGAGCATCCGCACCGCCTCCTGGAGGTCGCCGCGCAGGACCAGGTTGACCGCCTCGCGCTGCCGGGACCGGGCGTTGTCCGCCGTCATGCCGCTGAGCATCATCTGCAGGGTGCCGTCGCTCAGGGTCAGCGGCCGGTGGGCGTCCGGGGTGGCGGGCACCGGGCCGGGAATCGCCGCCCAGTCCAGCACTTCCGGCACCGAGGAGTCCTGGGCCGGCGGACTGTAGACGAACTCCACGGCCTGCTCGCGGACGCAGCGGGCCACCAGCTCGCGTAACGCGCGCTGGTCGTCCGCGGTCGGCAGCCCGGCCAACAGCCCCTCGACATCGGCGGCGGCCGGCCGGCGGTCGGCTTCCTGCCCGCACAGCGTGTCCACGAGGTGCGCCAGGGCATGCGGAATGCCGCTGCCGTGCCGCTCGGCCAGCCGCGGGATACCCGGCCCCACCGCCCGTTCCACCAGCACGCCGACGTCGACGGCGTCCGCGCCCAGCGGCAGCGTGCCGGTGAGCATCAGGTACAGGCAGGCGCCGAGCCCGTACAAGTCGACTTCCGGGCCCGGGAGTTCACCACGGATCAGCTCCGGGGCCATGTACTGCGGGGTGCCGAGCAGCGCGCCGGCCTGGGTGATGGCCTGTTCCTCGGCGAGCCGGGCCAGGCCGAAGTCCTGGAGCACCACCCGGCCGGCACGGGTGACGGTGACATTGGTCGGTTTGACGTCGCGGTGCAGGACGCCAGCGGTGTGCGCGGCGGCCAGCGCCCGGCACATGCCCAGCCCGATCTCGGCGGCCAGCGCCGGCGGCAGCGGTCCGTGGCCCTCCACCAGCGCCGCCGGCCCCACCCCGTCCAGCAGCTCCATCACGATGTACGGCGTGCCCTCGTGGACGCCGCTGTCGTAGACGTGCACCACTCCCGGGTGGCTGATCCGGGCCAGCGCCTGGGCCTCCCGCTGGAAGCGCCGCAGGGCCGTCGAGCCGGAGTCCGGACCGCCGGCGGCCAGCAGCCGCTTGACCGCCACCCGGCGGTCCAGCCCGGTGTCCACCGCCTCGTGGACGGCGCCCATCCCGCCGCGGCCGATCAGCCGGACGAGGCGGTACCGCCCGCCGAGCAGTTCCTCCCCCATCGTGTCCCCCGCCGCTCTCTCAGGGCCTGCGTGCCGAGGTCACCCGGTAGACGTCGTAGACGCCCTCAACTCCCCTGACGGCCTTGAGGACATGGCCCAGATGCTTGGGGTCGCCCATCTCGAAGGTGAAGCGCGAGGTGGCGACCCGGTCGCGGGAGGTCTGGACCGCCGCGGAGAGGATGTTGACGTGCTGGTCGGACAGCACCCGGGTGACGTCCGACAGCAGCCGGGAGCGGTCCAGCGCCTCGACCTGGATGGCGACCAGGAAGACCGAGGACTGGGTGGGCGCCCACTCGACGTCCAGGATCCGCTCGGGCTGACGGGACAGCGAGTCGACGTTGACGCAGTCCGCGCGGTGCACCGAGACGCCGCTGCCGCGGGTGACGAACCCGATGATGGGGTCGCCCGGCACCGGCGTACAGCAGCGGGCCAGCTTGACCCAGACATCGTCGACGCCCTTGACGACGACGCCCGGATCGGTGCTGGACCGGCGCTTGGAACGCGGCCGGATCGGCGTCGACTCGGCGATGTCCTCGGTGGCCTCGTCCTGCCCGCCGAGCGCCTGCACCAGCTTCTGGACGACGCTCTGCGCGGCGACATGGCCCTCGCCGATGGCGGCGTAGAGCGAGGAGATGTCCGGGTAGCGCATCTCGTGCGCGAGGGTGACCAGGGAGTCGCCGGTCAGGATCCGCTGGATCGGCAGGTTCTGCTTGCGCATGGCGCGCGCGATGGCGTCCTTGCCCTGCTCGATGGCCTCGTCGCGGCGCTCCTTGGAGAACCACGCGCGGATCTTGTTGCGGGCCCGCGGGGACTTGACGAAGCTGAGCCAGTCGCGGGACGGCCCCGCCCCGGCCGCCTTGGAGGTGAAGACCTCCACCAAGTCGCCGTTGTCCAGCGTCGATTCGAGCGGTACGAGCCGCCCGTTGACCCGCGCTCCTATCGTGCGGTGGCCGACCTCGGTGTGCACCGCGTACGCGAAGTCGACCGGGGTGGCGCCGGCCGGCAGCGCTATCACATCGCCCTTCGGCGTGAAGACGAAGACCTCGTTGCGCGAGAGGTCGAAGCGCAGCGACTCCAGGAACTCGCCCGGGTCCTCGGTCTCCTTCTGCCAGTCCAGCAACTGCCGCAGCCAGGCCATGTCGTTGACGGTGTCCTGGCCGGCGCCCTTGCCGGTGCCCTTGGGCACGTCGGTACGCACCTTGGAGGCCCCGGCGACCGCCTCCTGCTTGTACTTCCAGTGCGCGGCGATGCCGTACTCGGCGCGGCGGTGCATGTCGAAGGTGCGGATCTGGAGTTCGACGGGCTTGCCGCTGGGGCCGATCACGGTCGTGTGCAGCGACTGGTACATGTTGAACTTGGGCATCGCGATGTAGTCCTTGAACCGGCCGGGGACCGGATTCCACCGCGCGTGGATGGTGCCCAGGGCCGCGTAGCAGTCCCGGACCGTGTCGACGAGGACGCGGATGCCCACCAGGTCGTAGATCTCGGCGAAGTCGCGCCCGCGCACGATCATCTTCTGGTAGACGCTGTAGTAGTGCTTGGGGCGGCCGGTGACGGTGGCCTTGATGCGGGCGGCCCGGAGGTCGGCCTGGACCTCGTCGGTCACTATCGCCAGATACTCGTCCCGTTTGGGGGCGCGCTCGGCGACCAGCCGGACGATCTCGTCGTACATCTTGGGGTAGAGGATCGCGAACGCGAGGTCCTCCAGCTCCCACTTGATGGTGTTCATACCCAGCCGGTGCGCCAGCGGGGCGTAGATCTCCAGCGTCTCGCGGGCCTTCTTCTCCTGCTTCTCCCGCTTGAGGTAGCGCATGGTGCGCATGTTGTGCAGCCGGTCGGCGAGCTTGATGACCAGCACCCGCGGGTCCTTGGCCATCGCGACGACCATCTTGCGGACCGTCTCCGCCTGCGCGGCCTCGCCGAACTTGACCTTGTCCAGCTTGGTGACGCCGTCGACGAGCAGCGCGACCTGGTCGCCGAAGTCCCGGCGCAGGGTGTCGAGTCCGTACTCGGTGTCCTCGACGGTGTCGTGCAGCAGCCCCGCCATCAGGGTCGCCGGGTCCATGCCCAGCTCGGCGAGGATGGTCGTGACCGCGAGCGGGTGGGTGATGTACGGGTCGCCGCTCTTGCGCTTCTGGCCGCGGTGCCAGCGCTCGGCGACCTGGTAGGCCCGCTCGACCTGGCGCAGCGTGGCGGTCTCGATCTTGGGGTCGTTGCCGCGCACGGCCCGCAGCAGCGGTTCGAGGACCGGGTTGTACGGGCTGGAGCGCTGTACGCCCAGACGGGCGAGGCGGGCCCGGACGCGGTTGGGCGAGCCGGAGCGGCCCAGGGAGGCGGGCGGCAGCGGCTTGCCCCCGGCCGGCGGCTGCGCCGCTGGGGCCGGGCGGGGCCGGTCGGCGGGTGCCTGGGGCCCGGCGGGCCGGTCTGCGGTCGGCCGGGGCTTGGCGGTGCCGCCGGCCGCGCTCTGCCGCTCGGGCTTCGGCGCGGCGGAGGAAGCCGTGTCCGTCGGCTTCGGCTCGTCCGGGCGCGCGGCAGGGGTTCCCGCCGGACGCAGTCCGGGGGAGAGCGGCTGGGCCTCGTCTGGCAAGAGCACTCCTCATGCGGGTACGGACCCCAGGACCTCGAAGCGGCCGGGGTGCCATGGTATCGAGCCCATGGCCACGGCCGCCGCGCGGCCATGGCTCCGTACATGACACAGCAGCAGGGGCACCCGGAATGTTCCGGATGCCCCTGTCGCTCGTACCGTGCCGAAGACCGGCTCAGATCGTGATCAGCGCCTCCAGCGGAGCGCCCTTCAGGCCCGGCTCCAGCCGCTGCCGCCCGGCCAGGAAGCCCAGCTCCAGCAGCACCGCCAGACCCGCGACCTCGGCACCCGCACGCCGGATGAGCTGCATCGACGCGTCCGCGGTGCCGCCGGTGGCGAGGACGTCGTCGATCACCAGCACCCGGTCGCCTGGCGCCAGCGCGTCGGCGTGCATCTCGATCTCGGCGGTGCCGTACTCCAGCTCGTACGCCTGGCCGAGCGTCGTGCCGGGCAGCTTGCCCGCCTTGCGCACCGGTACGAAACCGATACCGGCGGAGACCGCGACCGGGGCGGCGAGGATGAAGCCCCGGGCCTCCAGGCCGACGACCTTGTCGGCGCGGTGGCGCTCGCACAGGTCGACGAAGGCGCCGGTCAGCGCGGCGAACGCGGCCGGGTCGGCGAGCAGCGGGGTGATGTCCTTGAACATCACGCCCGGCTTCGGGTAGTCCGGGACGTCGGAGATCCGGCTCAGCAGGAGCTCGCGCAGCTCCGGGGAAGCGGTCATCGGCGCTTCCCCGACGGGCCGCCGCGCCCCCGGCTGCGGGAGGTGGGCTGCTGCCGCGGGCCGACAACCGCGGCGTCCTCGGAGTCGTCGTCGGCCGGGGCGGTGGCCGGCTGCCCGTCCTCGCCCGCCTCCTTGGCCTCCGACGCGGCACGCTTCGCGAGGACCCGCCTGGCGAGCGCCTGCATCTGCGGCTCGCGGCCCTTGAAGTCGGCGACCAGCGGCGTCGCGATGAAGATCGAGGAGTAGGCACCGGCGGCCAGACCCACGAAGAGGGCCAGCGAGATGTCGTTGAGCATGCCGGCGCCGAGCACCCCGCCGCCGACGAACAGCAGACCCGCGACCGGGAGCAGCGCCACGACCGTGGTGTTGATCGACCGCACCAGGGTGCCGTTGATGCTGCGGTTGGCGATCTCGCCGTACGTGAAGCGGCTCTGCTTGGTGATGTCCTTGGAGGCTTCCTTCAGGCTGTCGAAGACGACGACCGTGTCGTAGAGGGAGTAACCGAGGATCGTCAGCAGACCGATGACCGTGCCCGGGGTGACCTCGAAGCCGACCAGGGCGTAGACGCCGACCGTGATCGTCAGGTCGTGGACCAGCGCGATCAGCGCGGCCAGCGCCATCCGCCACTCGAAGGCGATGGCCAGGTAGAGCACCACGAGGACCATGAAGATCCCCAGGCCCAGCCATGCCTTGTCGGCGATCTGCTGGCCCCAACTCGGGCCGACCAGCTGGGTGTTGACGTCCTTGGCCGGGACGTTGAGCTCCTTGGCGAGCTCTTCCTGGACGGGCAGCGCCTGCTTGGTGTCCAGACCGCTGATCTGGATGCGCAGCGCGCCGCCGCCGAGCTTCTGTGCCGTGGCCTGGTGGCCACCCGCCGCCGACTCGGCCCGGTGCCGGGCCTCCTCCGTCGTCACCGAGGTCTTGGGGGTGGTGAAGACCGCACCGCCGGAGAACTCGATGCCCATGTTCAGACCGCGCACCGACAGGCCGACGATGGCCGTGATGGTGATGAGGATCGAGACGCCGTACCAGATCATCCGCTTGCCGATGAAGTCGTAGCCGACCTCACCGCGGTAGAGCCGGGCGCCGATGTTGCCGAGCTTGGACATCTCACGCCTCCTTCGTCTGGGTGGGGGCGGTGCGACGGCGGCGCAGCGGTGGCTTGGCGCCCAGGCGCTTGGGATCGAGGCCGGACCAGGGGTGTCCCTCGGAGAAGAACTTCCGCCGGGCCAGCAGCGTCATCAGCGGCTTGGTGAAGAGGAAGACCACGACGACGTCGAGCAGGGTGGTCAGGCCCAGCGTGAACGCGAAGCCCTGCACCTTGCCGACGGTGACGATGAACAGCACCGCGGCGGCCAGGAACGACACGAAGTCGGAGACCAGGATCGTCCGGCGGGCCCGCGGCCAGCCGCGCTCGACGGCCGGGCGCAGCGTGCGCCCCTCGCGGATCTCGTCCCGGATGCGTTCGAAGTAGACGATGAACGAGTCGGCGGTGATACCGATCGCCACGATGGCGCCGCAGACCGCCGGGAGGTTCAGCGCGAACCCGATGGCCGGACCGAGCAGCGTCATGATCGTGTACGTCAGGATCGCCGAGACGACCAGGCTCGCCAGCGCGACCAGCGCCAGCCCCCGGTAGTAGGCGACCAGGTAGACGATGACCAGCGCCAGGCCGATGGCACCGGCGATCAGACCGGCGTGCAGTTGCTCGCCGCCGAGCGCCGCGGTGACCGTGGTCTCGTCGTCGATCTTGAAGGACAGCGGCAGCGCACCGTACGACAGCATGTTGCCCAGGTCCTGCGCCGACTGCTGGGTGAAGCCGCCGGAGATCGTGGCGTTGCCGCCGTTGAGCCGCTCGCTGACGCGCGGGTCGGAGACCACCGCGCCGTCCAGCACGATCGCGAACTGGTTCTGCGGCGGCGTCTTGGTGGCGAGCTTGCCGGTGATGTCCGCGAACTTCTTGCCGCCGCCGGAGGTGAAGTCCATCTGGACGATCCAGCCCTGGCCCTGCTGGCTGTCGAAGACCGCCTTGGCGTCCTTGACGTCCGTGCCCTCGACGCCGACCGGGCCGAGCACGTACTTCTGCGAACCGTCGTCCTTGCAGGCCACGACCGGGTCGGTCGGCTTGGCGCCCGCGGCCTGCTCACCGGCGGTCGCCCGGCTCTGCTTCGTGGAGCAGTCCAGCGCGCCGAGCTGCTTCTGCAGGGCCGGCGGGATGTCCGCGCCACCGGGAGCGGGCGGCGTCGGCTGGGCGGAGGGCTGGGTCGTCCCGGAGGCGGACGGCGGCGCGGACGGCTTCTTCAGGGCGTCCGTGACGGCGCGGCCCTGGGCCGTGGAGCTCGCACTGGGCGACGGCGAGGCGCTCTTTCCGCTGTCCTTGCCGGTGGCCTGCTCGCCGCTGCCCTTGCCGTTCTTGCCGCCCTGGGAGGGGCTGGGCTTGGGTGCCGGGGTCTTGGTGCCGGCGGTGGTGGTCAGCACCGGCCGGAAGCCGAGCTGAGCGGTGGTGCCGACCTGCTGGCGCGCCTGCTTCGCGTCCGTCCCCTTGGGGATGTTCACGATGATGTGGTCGCTGCCCTGCTTCTGGACCTCGGCCTCGGTCACACCGAGACCGTTGACCCGCCGCTCCATGATGTTCACGGCGGTGTTCATGTTGGTCTCGTTGATCGCGTTGGGCTTGCCCGGCTGGTTCTGCGCCGCCAGCGTGAAGCTGGTGCCGCCCGCCAGGTCGATGCCCAGTCGGGGGGTCAGCGTCCCGGTGGAGAACATGCCTCCGACCAGTCCCGCCATCGCGATCAGGACCAGGATCAGGGTGCGCCCTGGATGCCCCTGGTTAGCGGGCGCCCTGCGGCCCTTTTTCGGTGCTGCCACCTTGTCGTTTCTCCCTGTCCAACCCCTCGGCCTGGGATGTCTGCCGAGCGGCCACGAAGTCTTGTGGGGACGTGCCCCCGCCGGAGCCTAGACCGTCGGGGAACCGCGGTGCCGCCGATCGGGGGCGTGCCGCGGTTCCCGGAGAACGGACTACTTCGCGTCGGCGCCGCCGGCCTTCTTGTCTTCCTTGGCGGTGTCGGCCTCGGCCTTGGCGGGCTCCTCGGCCTTGTCGGCCTTGTCCGCCGTGTCCTCGTCGGCCTTCGCGGCCTCGTCGGCGGCGGGCTTGGCCTCGGCCTCGGTCTTGCCCAGGTCGATCTTGTCGGCCTTGTCACCCTTTTCGGTGGCCTCATCGGCACCGGCACCGGTCAGCGACGAGACATCGTCCGGGACGACCGGCTGCTCGTCGCCGACGATCGGATCGGCACCGTCCAGAATGCGGTTGTACTCCTCATCCGCGAGCACCGCGCCGATGGCGTTCTTGGCATAGATGGCGTGCACGCCGGGGGCGACCTCCAGGAGGACGGTTTCCTCGTGGATTTCCTTGACGGTGGCGTACATGCCGCCGATCGTCCGGACGCCGGTGCCGGGCTGCATTTCATCGCGCATCTGCTGGGCCGCCTGCTGCTTCTTCTTGGCGGACCGCGTCATCAGGAACATGGCCCCGATGAGGACGATGAACGGGAGGAGAGTCACGATACTCACGGGACGGAAATCCTTCGCACGACCGCGGCTCCGCGGTCTCATATACGGGGGTGGATACACCGCCCATACGGACGGCATCGGCGGAGTCTAAGCGAGTCTCCACCAGTGGAACAACGCCCAGCATCGCACCGCAGTTCCTCACCGGGCGAGTCTCCGCGCCGTCATGCCCCGAACAAGCCCTGCTGCCCGCTTCCACCCGTCTGCTGCTGCGGCGGGACCAGCCCCATGTGCGTCCAGGCGGCCGGGGTCGCGATCCGGCCACGCGGCGTACGGGCCAGCAGCCCCTCCCGTACGAGGAACGGCTCGGCGACCTCCTCGACCGTCTCGCGCTCCTCCCCCACCGCGACCGCCAGGGTGGACAGGCCCACCGGGCCGCCGCCGAACAGCTTGAGCAGGGCGGTGAGCACCGCCCGGTCGAGCCGGTCCAGACCGCGGCCGTCGACCTCGTAGACCCCCAGGGCCTGCGAGGCGATCTCGCGGGTGATCACCCCGTCCGCCTTGACCTGGGCGTAGTCGCGCACCCGGCGCAGCAGGCGGTTGGCGATCCGGGGCGTGCCCCGGGAGCGGCCGGCGATCTCGGCGGCGCCCTCGGTTTCTATGGCGACGTCGAGCAGACCGGCGGAGCGGTGGATCACGCGCTGGAGTTCGGCGGGGGCGTAGAACTCCATGTGGCCGGTGAAGCCGAAGCGGTCGCGCAGCGGCGGCGGCAGCAGGCCCGCCCGGGTCGTGGCGCCGACGAGCGTGAACGGGGGCAGCTCCAGAGGGATGGCGGTGGCGCCCGGGCCCTTGCCGACGATCACATCGACCCGGAAGTCCTCCATGGCCATGTAGAGCATTTCCTCGGCGGGCCGGGACATCCGGTGGATCTCGTCGAGGAAGAGGACCTCGCCCTCCTGGAGGGAGGAGAGGATCGCCGCGAGGTCGCCGGCGTGCTGGATGGCCGGGCCGGAGGTGATCCGGATCGGGGCGCCCATCTCGGCCGCGATGATCATCGAGAGGGTCGTCTTGCCCAGCCCGGGCGCCCCGGAGAGCAGCACGTGGTCGGCGGTGGCGCCGCGGGCGCGGGCCGCCTTCAGCACCAGGTCGAGCTGTTCGCGGACCCGCTCCTGGCCGACGAACTCCTCCAGGTCCTTGGGCCGGAGCGCGGCCTCGACGGCGGTGTCCTCGCCATCGGCGTCGGCCGCCACCAGCCGGTCGGCCGCGACGCCGGCGGCGTCCTCGGCGGTGGGCGGTGCGGTGTCGTCCCAGTTCACTGCGGATTGCCTCGCGGGGTCGGGGCGGCCGGGCCGCCTGCGTGGTCGTACGGTCGGGGGCGCGGGGCCCGGACGGCGGCGCGCCGGCCGCCGCCGGGGGCCGCCGGAGGCCGGGGCGTGCCGGTCATCGCGCCCGGTTCAGGGTCTGCAGCGCGGCCTTCAGCAGCTGCGGCACCTGCGGCTGACCGCCGGCGGCTGCCGCCGCCTCTGCCTGCGGGGTGACCGCGGCGACCGCCTCGTCCGCCTCGCGGGTGGCGTACCCCAGGCCGATCAGCGCGGCCTGGAGCTGATCGCGCCAGCCGGCGGTCACGGCGCTTCCGACGGCCGCCCGGCCGCCGCCGACCGGTGCGCCGAGCCGGTCCTTGAATTCCAGCAGCAGCTTCTGCGCGCCCTTCTTGCCGATGCCGGGCACGGCGGTCAGCGCCTTCTCGTCGCCCGTGGACACCGCGAGCCGCAGCGCGTCCGGGGAGTGCACGGCGAGCATGGCCTGGGCCAGCCGGGGGCCGACGCCGCTGGCGGTCTGCAGCAGCTCGAAGGTCTGCCGCTCGTCCTCGTCGGCGAAACCGTAGAGGGTGAGCGAGTCCTCGCGGACGACGAGGGAGGTGGCGAGCTTGGCCCGCGCTCCGACCCGCAGTCCGGACAGGGTGTTGGGCGTGCACTGGACGGCCATGCCGATACCGCCGACCTCGACGACGGCGGCGTCCGGAGCGAGGGCCGCGACCGGGCCGGAGACAAAGGCGATCATCGGGTGCCCTTCAGCGTGCGTACGGGTG
The DNA here is from genome assembly GCF_050054615.1 of Streptomyces sp. YGL11-2. Classification (NCBI taxonomy): domain Bacteria; kingdom Bacillati; phylum Actinomycetota; class Actinomycetes; order Kitasatosporales; family Streptomycetaceae; genus Streptomyces; species Streptomyces sp. YGL11-2. The sequence goes on along the minus strand of NZ_JBNHIN010000016.1, from coordinate 143,371 downwards.
CGGCGGCGCGGCGGGCCGCGGCGTGCGCCTGCTGGAGGCGGTTGACCGCGGGGGCGCGCCAGATGTGGCAGATGGCGAGCGCGAGGGCGTCGGCGGCGTCGGCCGGCTTGGGCGGTGCGTCCAGCCGCAGCAGGCGGGTGACCATCGCGCCGACCTGCGCCTTGTCGGCCCGGCCGGAGCCGGTCACCGCCGCCTTGACCTCGCTCGGGGTGTGCAGCGCGACCGGCAGCCCGCGGCGGGCGGCGCACAGCATGGCGACCGCGCTGGCCTGGGCGGTGCCCATGACCGTACGGACGTTGTGCTGGCTGAACACCCGCTCCACGGCGACGAATTCGGGGCGGTGCGCGTCGAGCCACTCGTCTATGCCACGCTCGATCAGCACGAGGCGGTGCGCGACATCCGCGTCCGCCGGGGTCCGTACGACGCCGACGCCGGCCATGGTGAGCGGCCGTCCCGCGACCCCGTCCACCACGCCGACCCCGCACCGCGTCAGCCCCGGGTCCACCCCCAGCACCTTCATCGGGCCCCGCCCCTCGCCGTTTTCGGTCGCCTGTTCCTGTGTTCCTGCAGGTTAGTGGCTGCCACTGACAAACGGACGGGCCGGCGGGGTGTGTCCCCGCCGGCCCGTCGTACGACCGTGAGTCGGCCCGCGCGTCAGGCGTCGACCTTCGCCATGACGTCATCGGACACGTCGAAGTTGGCGAAGACGTTCTGCACGTCGTCGCTGTCCTCCAGCGCGTCGATCAGCTTGAAGATCTTGCGTGCGCCCTCTTCCTCCAGCTCGACCTGCATGGTCGGGACGAAATTGGCGTCGGCCGAGTCGTAGTCGATGCCGGCCTCCTGGAGAGCGGTGCGCACCGCGACCAGGTCGGTGGCCTCGCTGAGCACCTCAAAGGACTCGCCGAGGTCGTTGACCTCCTCGGCACCGGCGTCCAGGACCGCGCCCAGCACGTCGTCCTCGGTCAGCTCGCCCTTGGGGACGATCACCACGCCCTTGCGGTTGAACAGGTACGACACCGAGCCCGGGTCGGCCATCGAGCCGCCGTTGCGGGTCATCGCGACGCGGACGTCGGACGCGGCACGGTTGCGGTTGTCGGTCAGGCACTCGATGAGCACCGCGACACCGTTGGGACCGTAGCCCTCGTACATGATCGTCTCGTAGTCGGCGCCACCGGCTTCGAGGCCGGCACCGCGCTTGAGCGCGGAGTCGATGTTCTTGTTCGGGACCGACTGCTTCTTGGCCTTCTGAATGGCGTCGTAGAGCGTCGGGTTGCCCTCAATGTCGGCGCCGCCCATGCGCGCCGCGACCTCGATGTTTTTGATCAGCTTCGCGAAGAGCTTGCCGCGCTTGGCATCGATCACGGCCTTCTTGTGCTTGGTCGTAGCCCATTTAGAGTGGCCGGACATCTGCCTGTCTCCTTCGCGTAACCCATGTCAGAAACGATCGCCTGAGATCCTACCGGGGATGCGTCAGGCCGCCGCACGCACCATGTCCACGAACAGCGCGTGGATCCGGTGGTCGCCGGTGAGTTCAGGGTGGAACGACGTGGCAAGGACGTTACCCTGCCGGACGGCCACCGTATGTCCACCGTACGTCGCCAGGACATCGACGGACGCCCCGATCGACTCGACCCACGGCGCCCGGATGAAGACGCCCTCGACCGGCCCGCCGGGGATGCCGGCGACCTCGACCGCGGCCTCGAAGGACTCGTTCTGCCGCCCGAAGGCGTTACGGCGCACGATCATGTCGACGCCGCCGAGCGTCTCCTGGTCGTCGCGGGCGTCCAGCAGCTTGTCGGCGACCATGATCATGCCGGCGCAGGTGCCGTAGACCGGCCGGCCCGCCTTCACGAACGCACGCAGCGGCTCCAACATGCCGAAGACGACGGCCAGTTTGGACATGGTGGTGGACTCGCCGCCGGGGATGACCAGGCCGTCGACCTCGGCCAGCTCCTCGGGGCGGCGGACCGGGCGTGCCTGGGCGCCGGCGTCCGCGAGCGCCTTGACGTGCTCGCGGACGTCGCCCTGGAGCGCCAGCACACCGATGGTGGGGGTGGTGCTCATCTCGGTAGGGGTCCTTACCAGCCGCGGTTGGCGTAGCGCTCGGCCTCGGGGAGGGTGTCGCAGTTGATGCCGACCATGGCCTCGCCCAGGTTGCGGGAGACGTCCGCGATGACCTTGGGGTCGTCGTAGAAGGTGGTGGCCTTCACGATCGCGGCGGCGCGCTTGGCCGGGTCGCCGGACTTGAAGATGCCGGAGCCGACGAAGACGCCCTCGGCACCGAGCTGACGCATCAGCGCGGCGTCGGCGGGGGTGGCGACACCACCGGCGGAGAACAGCACGACGGGCAGCTTGCCGAGCTCGGCGACCTCCTTGACCAGCTCGAACGGGGCGCGCAGCTCCTTGGCGGCGGCGTACAGCTCGTTGTTGTCGCAGCCGCGCAGCTTGGCGATCTCGCCCTTGATCTGGCGCAGGTGGCGGACCGCCTCGACGACGTTGCCGGTGCCGGCCTCGCCCTTGGAGCGGATCATGGCCGCGCCCTCGGCGATACGGCGCAGGGCCTCGCCGAGGTTGGTGGCACCGCAGACGAAGGGGGTGGTGAAGGCCCACTTGTCGGAGTGGTTGACCTCGTCGGCGGGGGTGAGGACCTCGGACTCGTCGATGTAGTCCACGCCGAGCGACTGGAGGACCTGGGCCTCGACGAAGTGGCCGATACGGGACTTGGCCATGACCGGGATCGAGACGGCTTCGATGATGCCGTCGATCATGTCCGGGTCGGACATACGGGCCACGCCCCCGTCCTTGCGGATGTCGGCCGGCACCCGCTCCAGGGCCATGACGGCGACGGCGCCGGCGTCCTCGGCGATCTTCGCCTCTTCCGGCGTGACGACGTCCATGATCACGCCGCCCTTGAGCTGCTCCGCCATGCCGCGCTTGACGCGCGCGGTTCCGGTCTCGGGGTTCTGGGGCGTGTTGGGCGTGCTGGACACGGTAGACCTCACTCAGTGCGGGTGGTTGCGCTTCGGCGCCCACACAACCGTTGGCCAGGGACCTGGGAAAAGGGCCAATTAGAGGCCGGTGGCTTGTCACGGGCCGGCGCACCGCGGTCCAGGCACACCGGCTCCCCGCCGCGCGGTGCCGGACCGGGCCGTCTCTTGGCCGGTCAGCTCCCCGCCGGCCGGCCGTCCATTACGGCCGGCGGCTCGTCGTCCATCTCGAAGGCCAGCGGGAACGGCGCGTGGCCGGCCAGCCGGAAATAGCGGACCACCCGGTGGCGGCGGACCGCGCGCGCGGCCCGTACGGCGTCGTTGTGGAACCGCCGCGCCATCGGGACCCGCCGGACCGCGGCGGTCAGCTCGGTGACCGTCCGCTCCCCGCCCGGCGCCTCCCGTACGGCCTCCAGCTGCGTCTCCTCCTCGAAGACGGCGCGCAGCGCCTGGCTCAGCTCGCTCTCCGCGACCTCGCGGTGGTCCTCCTCGGCCTGCCGGGCCTCGTGCGCGGCCTGGTAGAGCACGATCGACGCGGCCGGATCCAGCACGCCCGAGGTCCCGACCTCCTGCGCCACGGAGGCCCGCCGGAGCAGCTGGGCGTCCAGTGCCGCCCGGGCCGCGTCGATCCGCGCGTGCAGGCGGTCCAGGCGGCCCGCCGTCCAGCTCAGGTAGACGCCGATGAGGACGATCGCGGCGGCGATCCAGATCATGGTGGTCACGCCCCGTCACGTTACCCGCACGACGGCGCCCCGCCGTCCGCCCCCACCCGCCGAGGGACGCTCAGTCCTTGGCGAGCCACCTCCGGGCGCGCAGCCCGACCCGCTCGTCGGTGGCCACCGCGGACGCCCCCGTCGTCACCGTCTCGTACACCGCGAGGATGTCCGCGCCGACCGTCGTCCAGTCGAAGCGCCGCACGTGCTTGCTGCCGCGCTCGCGGAGTTCGGCCAGCCGCTCGGGACTGCCCAGCAGCCGCACCGCCGCGTCGGCCAGCGCCCGGGCGTCCTCGTTGGCGAACAGCTCGCCCGCCTCGCCCTGGTCCAGGACCTGGGAGAACGCGTCGAGGTCGCTGGCGAGCACCGGCGCGCCCGCGGACATCGCCTCCACGAGGATGATGCCGAAGGACTCGCCGCCCGTATTGGGGGCAACGTAGACGTCCACGCTGCGCAGCAGGCGCGCCTTGTCCTCGTCGCTGACCATGCCCAGGAACTCGACCCGGGAGCGCAGCTCGGCGGGCAGGCCGGCGACCGCCTCCTCCTCGTCGCCGCGGCCGGCGACCAGCAGCCGGGCGTCCGGGACCGCGTCGAGGATCGCCGGGAGCGCCTTCATCAGGACCGGCAGGCCCTTGCGGGGCTCGTCGATCCGGCCGATGAAGCCGAGGGTCCGGCCCTGCCACTCGGCCTTGGGCTCGGCCCGGGCGAAGAAGTCGACGTCCACGCCGTTGGGGATGACCACCGCGTCGCCGCCGAGGTGTTCGACGAGGGTGCGGCGGGCGTACTCGCTGACCGCGATGCGCGCGCTGATCTTCTCCAGGGCGGGCTGGAGGATCGGATACGCGGCGATCATGGCCCGGGAGCGCGGGTTGGAGGTGTGGAAGGTCGCCACGATCGGGCCCTGGGCCGCCCAGCAGGCGAGCAGGCCGAGGGACGGGGACGCCGGTTCGTGGATGTGGATGACGTCGAAGGCGCCGTTCTGGAGCCAGCGGCGGACCCGGGCGGCGGACAGGAAGCCGAAGTTGAGGCGGGCCACCGAGCCGTTGTACGGAACGGGGACGGCGCGGCCGGCCGAGACGACGTACGACGGCAGCGGGGTCTCGTCGTCCGCGGGGGCGAGGACCGAGACCTGGTGGCCGCGCCGGATCAGGTGCTCGGCCAGGTCCCGGATGTGGAACTGGACGCCACCGGGGACGTCCCAGGCGTAGGGGCAGACGATGCCGATTCTCACGGCGTCTCCGTTCCGGACGGCTCGGCCGCACGCGGCTCCAGGTCGGCGAGCCAGAGGCGCTGGAGCATGTGCCAGTCCTCGGGGTGGTCGGCGATACCGGAGGCGAAGGCGTCGGCGAGCTGCTGGGTCATCTGGGCGGCCTTCTCGGTACGGGTGCCGTTCTCCGGCACCTCGATCTCCGGGTGGACCCGGCCGCGCATGACGGGGGTGTCGTCGTACCAGAGGGTGACCGGCAGCAGCATCGCGCCGGTCTGGACGGCGAGCATCGCGGGACCGACCGGCATCTTCGTCGGCTCGCCGAAGAACTTCACCGGCATCCCGGAGCTGGACAGGTCACGGTCGGCGACCAGGCAGACCAGCCCGCCGGCCCGCAGCCGCCGGGCCAGGGTGCCGAAGGCGGCGCCGCCGGTGTGCGGCAGCACCTCCATGCCCAGGCCCTCCCGGTAGGCGACGAACCGGTCGTAGAGGCTCTCCGGCTTGAGGCGCTCGGCGACGGTGGTGAACGGGACGCCGAGCTTGGTGGTGACCCAGACGCCCGCGAGGTCGTAGTTGCCCATGTGGGGCAGCGCCAGGATCACGCCGCGCCCGCTCTTGAGCCCGTCCTCCAGGTAGTGCACGTCCTGGGGGGTGAATCCGGCCTTTATCCGCTCCTTGCTCCACGCCGGCAGCCGGAACGACTCCATCCAGTACCGCATGTACGAGCGCATCCCGGCCCGGGAGAGGGCGGCCAACCGCTGCGGGGAGGCGTCCGGGACGACCCGCGCGAGGTTCGCCTCAAGGCGCAGGACGCCCTTGCCGCGGCGCTTCCAGACCGCGTCGGCGATCTGCTGCCCCAGCCGTACGGCGACGCCTTCCGGCAGCTTCTTGACCGTGCTCCAGCCCAGGCCGTACAGCCCGTCGGTCAGCTTCCCGGTGTCGATCAGCGGTCCGCGTCCCATCAACCGTTCCCCCCTTGAGCGATGGCGTCGGCCTCGGCCGACTCCCGGCGTACCGTCACCACGCGCTGGCCGAGGGTGACCGCACTGCCGGCGGCGACGATCCACAGGGCGACCGGCAGCAGGACCTCCACGCCGGGCACCCCGAACTTGTGCAGCCCGGACAGACCGCAGGCGACCAGCGAGATGACCAGCCGCTCGGCGCGCTCCACCAGGCCGTTGACGTTCACCGGCAGCCCGATCGCCTCGCCGCGCGCCTTGGTGTACGACACGACCTGGCCGCTGGCCAGGCAGAAGATCGCGATCGCGCAGAGCGTCAGGTTGTCACCGCGTCCGGCGTACCACAGGGCCAGCCCGCCGAAGATCGCCGAGTCGGCGACCCGGTCGAGGGTGGAGTCCAGGAAGGCGCCCCACCGGCTGGACCGGCCCAGCTGTCGCGCCATGTTGCCGTCGACCAGGTCGGAGAAGACGAACAGCGTGATCACGACCGTGCCCCAGAAGAACTCGCCCTGGGGGTAGAAGATCAGGGCACCGGCCACCACACCGCCGGTCCCGACGAGGGTGACCGCGTCCGGGCTGACCCCGAGACGGATGAGCAGGGCGGCGAACGGTGTGAGAACACGCGTGAAGAACGCACGCGCGTACTTGTTCAGCATGACCTTCCCGGAGGGTCGATACGGGCCGCGCGGTCAAGGGGCCACCGGCTGGCCCATCGTAGCCAGGAGGCAACGGGGCACCGCGAACGCATCGCGGCGCGAGGTGCATGCCACGGCTCGGGCCCGCCGCCGCGCGCCGCGGCACGCACCCGCGGGCCCCGCAGGACGGCCGGACCGCCTCCTTGGAACGACGCGTCCGGTGTGCCATCTATGGACGCATCATGACCACGGTGGAAAGCTCGAATCACCGCAAAGTGTCGACCTGGAGGCGAGACACATGAGCGAGAAGTCGGGTACCAACCCAGGAGCCGCCGGAAGGGCGCCGGCGGCCGACCGGCCCACGGCCCTGCGCAATGTGGTGCTGGTCGGCCACAGCGGATCGGGGAAGACCACCCTCGTCGAGGCGCTCGCGCTGGCGTCCGGCGCGGTCAACCGAGCGGGACGCGTCGAGGACGGCGGCTGTCTCTCGGACTACGACGAGATCGAGCACCGCCAGCAGCGCTCCGTACAGCTCTCCCTCGTCCCGGTGGACTGGGGCGGGATCAAGATCAATCTGTTGGACACCCCCGGATACGCGGATTTCGTCGGGGAGCTCAGGGCCGGTCTGCGCGCGGCGGACGCGGCCCTCTTCGTTGTCTCGGCGGCCGACGGTGTGGCCGGCGCGACCCGGATGGTGTGGGACGAGTGCGCCGCGGTCGGGATGCCGCGCGCCCTGGTCGTCACGCATCTGGAAGCCGCCCGCTCCGACTTCGACGAGATGACCCGGCGCTGCGCCGCCACCCTCGGCGGCGAGGACCCGGACGCCGTACTCCCCCTCTACCTCCCCCTGTACGGCACACCGGGCGCCGACGGCCACGCCCCCGTACACGGCCTGATCGGCCTGCTCTCCCAGCGGGTCTTCGACTACTCCTCCGGCGAACGCACCGAGCGCGCGCCCACCGACGACGAGCTCCCGCTCATCGCGGCGGCCCGCAACCGCCTCATCGAGGGGATCATCGCCGAGAGCGAGGACGAATCCCTCATGGACCGCTATCTGGGCGGCGAGGAGATCGACATCAAGACGCTGATCGGCGACCTGGAGACGGCGGTCGCCCGCGGCTCCTTCCATCCCGTACTGGCCGCCGCCCCGGCCGCCGACGGCGCCAGGCAGGGGCTCGGCACCGTGGAGCTGCTGGAGCTGATCACCGGCGGCTTCCCCACCCCCGCCGAACGCGAGGCCCCCGCCGTCACCGGCACCGACGGCGCCCCGCGGCAGGCCCTGCGCTGCGACCCCGAGGGCCCGCTCGCCGCCGAGGTGGTCAAGACCTCCTCCGACCCGTACGTGGGCCGACTCTCCCTCGTCCGGGTCTTCTCCGGCACCCTGCGCCCCGACGAGACGGTGCACGTCTCCGGCCACGGCCTCCAGGACCGCGGCCACGAGGACCACGACGTGGACGAGCGGATCGGCGCGCTGTCCGGACCCTTCGGCAAGCAGCAGCGCCCGGTGTCCCAGGCGATCGCCGGCGATCTGGCGTGCGTGGCCAAGCTGACCCGTGCCGAGACCGGCGACACCCTCTCCGGCAGGGACGACCCGCTCCTGATGGAGCCCTGGACGATGCCGGACCCACTGCTGCCGGTCGCTATCGAGGCGCACAGCAAGGCCGACGAGGACAAGCTCTCCCAGGGCCTGGCCCGGCTCGTCGCGGAGGATCCCACGATGCGCCTGGAGCACAACCAGGACACCCGCCAGGTGGTCCTGTGGTGCCTGGGCGAGGCGCACGCCGATGTGGCGCTGGAGCGGCTGCGCTCCCGTTACGGCGTCCAGGTCGACACCGTCGCCCACCGGGTCCCGCTCCGGGAGACCTTCGGCGCGCCCGCCGCGGGCCGCGGCCGGCACGTCAAACAGTCCGGCGGGCACGGCCAGTTCGCGATCTGCGAGATCCAGGTCGACCCGCTACCCGGCGGCTCCGGCATCGAGTTCGTCGACAAGGTCGTGGGCGGCGCGGTCCCCCGGCAGTTCATCCCGTCCGTCGAGAAGGGCGTCCGCGCCCAGGCGGCACGCGGGCTCGCGGTCGGGCACCCGCTCGTCGACATCCGCGTCACGCTCCTCGACGGCAAGGCGCACTCGGTCGACTCCTCGGACGCCGCGTTCCAGGTGGCGGGCGCGCTGGCGCTGCGCGAAGCCGCCGCGGAGACCCGGATCGACCTCCTCGAACCGGTCGCCGAGGTACGCGTCCTGGTACCGGACGACTTCGTCGGCCCGGTGATGAGCGATCTGTCGGGCCGCCGCGGCCGGGTGGTGGGCACCGAGCAGTCCGGGCCCGGGCGCACTCTCATCCGCGCCGAGGTGCCCGAGATCGAGATCGGGCGCTACGCCGTCGATCTGCGCTCCCTCTCGCACGGCACCGGACGCTTCGGCCGCGGCTACCTGCGGCACGAGCCGATGCCCCCGCAGCTGGCCGCCAGGATGCGCGAACAAGCCGAGAACGGCGCGTAGTTAACGGTCAATCAGCCGCTGTCCGGCGCCACCCCCCTGGGCTGGACGGCGGCTGTACGCTGGGACTCTGCCGTAGAGCGCCGCGTTCCGCGACGGGAGCGTGCGGTCCGCGGCTCAGCAGGTGTGCCGTTAGCGGTAGTCGGGTAAAGAGCCGCATCACGGATGCGCGCGGTGAGGGGGGCGGTAGTGGCAGACGGCTATGACTTCAGTCCGGGGGCGCAGGTGCCGATCTCGGGCGGCGCCGGCCAGACGGCGGCGACCCAGGCACTGGCCTCGGCCGCCTACCGGGACAGCCCGCTCGCCGACATCTCCAAGGCCGACTCCGACTCCGGCGCCTCCGGCATCAAGAAGCCCAAGCTCTCGCTGTTCGCGCCGAACCTCGGCGAGGCGTTCTCCCGCGCCGTCCAGGTCCGGATGCTCGGCGGCGGGCGCAAAGCGCTCATCCAGTCCTTCGGGACGGAGCCGCAGACCATCGTCGAGCACTGCCTCTCGGCCACCCGCGTCCGCAAGCAGCGCGACACCCGGCTGACGCTCCTGATGGTGCTGTTCGGCCTGCTCTTCCTGCCCGGTGTGCTGCTGTGGCTGGGCGCCTTCCAGCTCCGCAAGATGTTCTCCAAGGACGGCGAGGGCAACGGCATCTCGCTCCTCGGCGGCGCCCTGCTGGTCCTGCTCGCCGGCGCCGCCCTCTTCTTCATGGTCAAGCTGCCGTTCACCGGCTTCTGGCCGCTGTACGCCCGCGGCATGATCGTCGCCCCGGTGGTCGGCTGGTGGTGGGCCAAGCAGATCTGCGAGAAGACCGCGGTGGACATGCGGGAGGCGTGGAAGGGGCTGCTCGAAGGCGGCGGCGTCGCCGCCAAGATCCCCGAGGCGGTGCCGCAGGACCCGAACCACACCTCCGCCGAGACCCTCCGGCACAATCTCGCCAAAGTCTCCGCCGAGCAGCGCAGCAACGTCGTCTTCTACGCCGGCCCCAAGGGCATACTCGGCATGGGTACCCGCTGGGGCAGCTGGCAGCTCGCCGAGGAGCTCCGGCCGGCCGAGGAGGGTACCGAGATCCACCCCTTCCGCAGCTGGGACGTCATCCGCGCGATCCACGACCGGCTGCGCCTCCTGGAACGCAGCCCGCTGCACACCGGCGGCTTCCAGCAGCCGCCCTCCGTGCGCCACTGGATCGTCGTCCCCGTGGGCGAGAAGGCCGGGGCGGTCGCCCGCCCGGAGGGCAGCCACGTCGAGGGGTACGAGGTCCGCGGCCACGAGATCGAGCGGATCTGCAACGAGCAGCAGTTCGGCGCCGGCAACCGCCACTACCTCGGCGTCCAGTTCGTCCTGTGGGACGGCCAGCTGGTGCTCACGCTCCTGATCACCGTCACCGTGCTGCACGAGACGCTGCGCATCGAGGTCAGCGGTCACGCCCTCGGTCCGGTCAACTCGCTCTTCACCAGCAAGCCGGAGCCCAAGACCAAGGACGTCGCCAAGGTCGTCCGGTTCTGGGAGACCAAGACCCAGACGCTGCCGCTGATCGAGCCGTTGGAGGTGGTCCGGCTCGCCGCCCGCGCCCCGCTGACGTGGTTCCCGCCCGTCCTGGACTTCCTCGGCGGCAAGCTCACCCTCCCCGAGCCGTTCGGCCTGCGCCATGTCTGGGCCGACAAGCCCTGGCGGCACCGCTTCATGGCGGACGACGCGCTGCGTGCCGCGACCCCGGTCCTGCGGGCGGTGCACGCCGCGGCCATGAGCGTCCTCAGGGAGAACGGCGTCGACACCGAGCGCTTCGACAACCGCTCGCTGGTCCTGAGCGGCATGGTGCAGGGCGTCGAACCGAGGAAGGCCGACGAGTACAACGCCTAGCGGAGCAGCCCCCCGCACGGACGGGCGCGGGCACGGCGGTGAACCGCCGTGCCCGCGCCCGTCCGGCGTTCGCCCCCTCGCCTAGCGGAAGATCCCGGTGTGCCCGAGNCCCCCCCCCCCCCCCCCCCCCCCCCCCCCCCCCCCCCCCCCCCCCCCCCCCCCCCCCCCCCCCCCCCCCCCCCCCCCCCCCCCCCCCCCCCCCCCCCCGTCCGGCGTTCGCCCCCTCGCCTAGCGGAAGATCCCGGTGTGCCCGAGCGAGTACCGCCCCGGCTGCGGGTACACCGCCAGTCCGTGCGGCCCCAGCCCCACCTTGATCTTCGCCAGGGTCTTCCCGGTGTGGGTGTCGAGCGCGTACACCTCGGAGTTGTAACGCCCGGACAGCCACAGCACGTTGCCGTCCGCCGAGACGCCGCCCATGTCCGGGCTGCCGCCGCCGCGGATGTGCCACTTGTCGACCAGCTCGCCGGTCCTGAAGTCCAGCAGCGAGATGGACCCCTCACCCCGGTTGGAGATGTACATGGAGCGCGAATCCCGGCTGACGTAGAGGCCGTGCGTCCCCTTGCCGGTCGGCAGCAGCTTCGGGCGGCCGAAGGTGTCGCCGTTCAGGACCCAGACGCCGTCGGCCATCATGTCGGCGACGTACCAGGTCTTGCCGTCCGGCGAGATCTTCACGTCCTGCGGCATCGCCCCCTCGAACGGCAGCTTCTGCTGGCCGACCACCTCCATCTTCGCGGTGTCGACCTTGAGCAGCTCACCGGAGAACTCGCAGGAGACGATGAAGTACTTGCCGTCCGGCGAGAAGTCGGCGTGGTTGACACCCGCGCAGCTGACCGGGAGGGCCTTGCGGACCTTCATGGTGTGCGGGTCCCGGAAGACCAGCTGCCTGTCCATCGAGGCCATCACGACCGCGTACTTCCCGTCGGGCGTGAAGTACAGGTTGTACGGGTCGTGGACCTTCACCGGCTTGCCGGCCTTGCCGGTCGCCGGGTCGATCGGGGTCAGGTCGTGCCCCCGGTCGTTGTTGACCCACAGCGTCTTCATGTCCCAGGACGGCACCACGTGCTGCGGTTGCACCCCCACCGGGATCGTCTCGATGACCTTGTACGTCTTCGGATCGATCACGCTGACCGTGTCCGAGCCGGTGTTGGGCACGTACACCCGCGAGGGGAAGTCCTTGACCTGCGGTGCCAGCCGGTTGGGCCGGTCCGCCGCGTACAGGTCGCGCGCGTCCAGCGGCGGCGGCATCCCCGGCAGCCCCTGCTGGACGGCCTGGCGCGGCGCCTGCCCGGCGGACTGCGGGGTTTCGCCGGCGGACCCCTCGCCGCCGCTGCCGCAGCCCGCCGCCAGCAGCGCGCAGGCCACGGCGAACAGTGCGGCCCGGCGCACGGGGCGGGCCGCCCGGGAGCCGGTCGTGCGGACGGGGATACGGTTCCGGTCAGCCATCAGGTCACTAGCTCCGTTGTCGTCACCGCGCGCAGACCGCGCCGGCGGAGGCCGTCGAGGATCGGGGGCAGCGCGGCCACCGTGCCGGCGTGCCCGAGATGGAGACTCACGATCGAGCCCGGCCGCACGCCGTCCAGGACCGTGCGCCGGACCGCCGCGGCACCGGGGTCGTTCGCGTCGAGGGAGTCCAGGTCGTACGACAGGACGTGCGGATAGCCCACCTTGCGGGCCAGCCGGATCACCTGCTGGGTGGCCCGCTGGGTCTGCGAGGGGCGGAACCAGCTGCCGATGCTGCCGGTGAGCTTGCGCAGCCGTTCGGCGCACTGACTGATCTCGGCGTAGGCGGCGGCCTCCGGCAGCGCACAGATCGCGCGGTGGTGCATCGTGTGGTTGCCCAGCTCATGGCCGCCGTCCAGAATCCGGCGGGCCATCGCCGGCTGCTCGTCGAGCCAGTCGCCGACGACCAGCACGGTGACCTTGGCGCCGGCTCGTTCGACCTCGCCCAGCAGCGCGTTCGCCAGCTTGGGGTCGCCTCTGCCGTGGAAGGTCAGGGCCACGGCGCGGCCGTCCCGCGGCCCGTTCTCGATCTCGACGGGCCGGCCCGGCGCGCGGGTCGGCGGCCGGGCGGCGGGTACCCGGGCGGATCCGGACCGGCCCGCTCCGGAGGGTCCCGGTCCGGCGGAGGACCGGGGGGCGGACGACGAGGTGTCCGTCCCCCGGTGCGGGTCACAGCCCGACGCGAGCGCACCGGCGGCCGCGGCGGAGGCGGCCGCGCGCAGCACGGAGCGACGATCTAGGGAAGTCACCACCCCATTAGAGAGGCAAATTTTCCCAATCGGGGCGATCTATAGGATTCATCCGGGTGCGTGTCGCCTCGTTCACCCGGCGCGCACGGCGCCTACGCCGGCCAGGCCGCGGCGAGCATCGCGCGGGTGTCGGCGAGGAGTTGGGGCAGTACCTTGGTGTGCCCGACCACCGGCATGAAGTTGGTGTCTCCGCCCCAGCGGGGGACGACGTGCTGGTGCAGGTGGGCCGCGATCCCGGCGCCCGCGACCGCCCCCTGGTTCATGCCGATGTTGAAACCGTGCGCCCCGGACGCCGTGCGCAGCGCGGTCATCGCCCGCTTGGTGAACTCGGCCAGCTCCGCGGTCTCGGCGCCGTCCAGCTCGGTGAAGTCGGCGACGTGCCGGAACGGGACGACCATGAGGTGCCCGCCGTTGTACGGATACAGGTTCAGCACCGCGTAGACCCGCTCGCCGCGCGCGACCACGAGCCCGTCCTCGTCCGACTTCGCCGGAATCGCGCAGAACGGACAGCCGTCGTCGGCCCCCGGGCCGCTCGGCTTGTTCTCCCCCTGGATGTACGCCATCCGGTGGGGCGTCCACAGGCGCTGAAAGGCGTCCTGCGTCCCGACTCCGATCTGCTGCTCCGGCTCACTCGTCATGTTGGGAAGCATATTCTCCCGCGGCCAGGGGGGAAGCGGCGAGGGGCGGTCCCGACCGGGACCGCCCCTCGTGAAGACCGCTGCGTCACACCTGGACGCGACGCTCCACCACGTCCAGGAGCTTGGCCAGCGCCTCGTCCTTGGGGATGCCGTTCTCCTGCGACCCGTCGCGGTAGCGGAACGACACCGCCCCGGCGGCCAGGTCCTCGTCACCGGCCAGGATCATGAACGGCACCTTGGCCTTCTGCGCGTTCCTGATCTTCTTCTGCATCCGGTCCGAGGAGGAGTCCACCTCGACCCGCAGCCCCTTGGCCTTCGCCTCTGCGGCGAACTCCTCCAGGTACGGGACGTGGGCGTCGCCGATCGGGATGCAGGTGGCCTGCACCGGCGCCAGCCACGCCGGGAAGGCGCCCGCGTAGTGCTCCAGGAGCACGCCGAAGAACCGCTCGATCGAACCGAACAGCGCGCGGTGCAGCATGACCGGCTGCTGCTTGGAGCCGTCGGCCGCCGTGTACTCCAGACCGAACCGCTTCGGCTGGTTGAAGTCGACCTGGAGGGTCGACATCTGCCAGGACCGGCCGATCGCGTCCTTGGCCTGCACGGAGATCTTCGGCCCGTAGTACGCGGCGCCGCCCGGGTCGGGGACCAGCGGCAGGCCCTGCTTCTCGGCCGCCTGGCGCAGCGCCTCGGTGGCCTCCTCCCAGTCCTCGTCCGAGCCGATGAACTTGTCCGAGTCGTCGCGGGTGGACAGCTCCAGCTCGAACTCGGTCAGGCCGTAGTCACGCAGCAGATCGAGCACGAAGGTCAGGAGCGTGTCGAGCTCCTGCGGCATCTGCTCCTTGGTGCAGTAAATGTGCGAGTCGTCCTGGGTGAAGCCACGCGAGCGGGTCAGGCCGTGCACGACGCCGGACTTCTCGTAGCGGTAGACCGTGCCGAACTCGAAGAGGCGCAGGGGCAGTTCACGGTAGGAACGGCCACGGGACTTGAAGATCAGGTTGTGCATCGGGCAGTTCATCGCCTTGAGGCGGTAGTGCTGCTCGTCGAACTCGATGGCCGGGAACATCGAGTCGCCGTAGTGCGGCAGATGCCCGGAGATCTCGAAGAGGCGCTCCTTCGAGAGGTGCGGGGTGTTCACGAACTCGTAGCCGGAGACCTCGTGCCGCCTGCGGGAGTAGTCCTCCATCACCTTGCGGACGACGCCGCCCTTGGGGTGGAAGACGGCGAGACCGGGGCCCAGCTCCTCCGGGAAGGAGAACAGGTCCAGCTCGGCGCCGAGCTTGCGGTGGTCGCGCTTCTCGGCCTCGGCGAGGAACTCCAGGTACGCCTTGAGCTCGTCTTTGGTCGGCCACGCGGTGCCGTAGATCCGCTGCAGCTGCTTGTTCTTCTCGCTGCCCCGCCAGTACGCGGCGGCCGAGCGCATCAGCTTGAACGCGGGGATGGCGCGGGTGCTGGGCAGGTGCGGACCGCGGCAGAGGTCCTTCCAGCACAGCTCGCCGCTCTTGGCGTCCAGGTTGTCGTAGATGGTCAGCTGGCCGGCGCCGACCTCGGCGGAGGCGCCCTCTGCGGCGTCCGCGGCGGAGCCCTTGAGCCCGATCAGTTCGAGCTTGTAGGGCTCGTCGGCCAGCTCCTCGCGCGCGGCCTCGTCGCTGACCGCCCGGCGCGCGAACTTCTGCCCACGCTTCTGGATCTCCTGCATCTTCTTCTCGATGCGCTTGAGATCGTCCGGGTGGAAGGGGGTCTCGACGTCGAAGTCGTAGTAGAAGCCGTCCTTGATGGGCGGGCCGATGCCGAGCTTGGCCTCGGGGAAGAGCTCCTGCACGGCCTGCGCCATCACGTGCGCGGTGGAGTGCCGGAGGATGTTGAGACCGTCCTCGGAGGTGATCTCGACGGCCTCGACGACATCGCCCTCGGCGAGTTCGTAGGCCAGGTCCTTGAGCTCGCCGGCCACCCGCGCGGCGACGACGCTGCGCTCGCCCTGGAAGAGGTCGGCGGCCGTAGTGCCCGTGGTCACCACGCGTTCGTCCCGCTCGGAATCGCGTTGGATGGTCACACGGACGTCTGACACCGGTCGCTCCTGACTCATGTCTCTCTCGCGGCAGCGATTGCTGCGCCCACGAATCGTACCGAGCCGGTGGACCACACCGCGAAACGGTTTCCCCGCCGCCCGTTCACCCGTCGGCCGACGGACCGCCGCACGCCTCCTCGAAGGTGTCGAAGTTCTCCTGGAGGGACTTCAGCAGCCGGTCCCGATCGGCCTCGTCGACCTGGACGGGCGTGACGTCCCGGCCGCCGGTGATCCGGCGGAAGCCGCCCCGGCTCTCCAGCCGCCCGCTGACCCGGATCGGCAGCCCCACCAGATGCGCATGCGCCGCGATCCGGTAGTCCTCCTCCCCCAGGGCGACCCGCACCTGCCCCACGTCCGCCCCGTTGACCACGCGCAGCCGCACCGCGCCCGGACCGCCCGGCCGCTCCCTGCGCAGCCGTACGACGGCGCCGGTCACCTGCACCGGCAGCGACGGCTCCTCTCGGACATAGCGCCGCGCGGCCTGCTGGAGCGCGGGCAGGTCGCCGGGGGAGAACTCGACCGGTTCGGGGTGTGCCGGGCAGCCGGCCGGGGCGCCGGCCGCCGGCGACCACTCGACCGTGATCCGCACCCCCTCCGCGTCCCGCACCAGCGCGATCAGCGCCTGCGCCAGCTCGTGGCAGACGCCCAGTCCCACGGCCGCGTCGAACGCCTCCATGCCGCCGGTCGCGCGCTGGTAGTCGGTGGCGTCACGGGCCGCGTGCAGCGCCCGCTGGAGGCCGGCCACCGCTCCGCGGCCGGCCTCCACGGGGACGAACGCGGCCAGGTGCCGCCCGGCCGGCGCCGGACCGACCAGCACCTGGCCCAGGAACCCCTCGGCCTGCCGCTTGTGCCGCGCGCCGTAATAGCCGGCCCGGGCGTACGTGGCCAGCGCGCCGGCGGTCAGCATGGCGCGCGCCGCGCCGCGCAGCTGCTCCTGCGCCACCCAGTGCGCCGTCCCCGAGCCGTCGTCGGGGATGTCGCGCTCCCAGCGGACCTCGTCGCTGGGCACCGCGAGCCCCACCAGCACCTCGCGGGCCGAGGGCGCGGCACTGCGCTCCAGCGCCGCCAGCGCCTCGGCCAGCAGCTCGGCACTGTCGGGGAAGCGGCGGTCGTGCGGCACCAGCAGGCTGGTGCCGGCCACCTCGCCCGGGGGCGTCCACCGGGCGTAGTGACCGAGCGCGCCGCCCCTGCGCCGCCAGCCGTGCCGGGCCAGCAGGGCGCTCAGCACCGCGGGGTCGAGCTGTGCGGCGTCCAGGGGCCGCACGCCGTATTCATCGGTCGGCCGGTACATCAGGGTCTCCCTCCCGCCCCGACCCGCGTCATGATCTCGCAGAGCGCGCGGTCGTCGAAGATCCGCGTGGTCGGGATCCGCACAGTGGTCCTGCGCCGGCCGGTCACCGGATGGCCGGCGAGATTGATCCAGTAGCAGCAGTGCCGCAGTTCGAGGTGGTCGTGCCCGGCCCGGAGCCAGTTCTCCGGCTGCCGCGGGACGAGCATCACGACCAGGATCTTGTGCACCGATACGGGCGTGCGGGCCAGCTTTCTCAGGTGGTCGTTGTCGAGCGTGAACGCGAACGTCGGCCCCGGCGGGCGCGGGGCGGTCTGGTAGGTGCACTTGAGCTGGACCTTGATGGTCACCTCGTCGTCGACGGTGTGGCCGGGCGCGCCGTGGCTGACGTGCCAGTCGATTCCGTTGTCCGGGAAGGGCTGCGCCAGCGAGCATCCGGAGGCGGCGGCGATCGCGTGCAGGTAGCCGACCTGGAGGGTCTCCATGCAGGCGGTGGTGGCGAGTCCACCGCGCTGCGGTGCGGTCGCGGGCCGGGGGTACCTCTCGGTTGCCGGGGTGAGCCCGCCCGGTTCGGGCTGCGCGAGCGTCATCGCAGGGGCCTTCCGGGCTGTGCTGTTCGCTGCGTGGGATGACGGGGAGGCGGCCGGTGCGTACCGGGCCACCGGACCGCGCGGTCGGCGGCGGCCCGTCCCTGTGGTTGTCTCCGCGTCAAGTGGTCCGCAAACCAGGACGGTTCGAGCACCGTACGGCTCGGGTATCACCAGCTCGGGTGGCGTGCACCGTCATCCCCCGCACGACCGGGAGGAGTTGGCATGACACCGAGCTGGTACGACGGTCCGCTCGCCGCCTTCGACACCGAGACGACGGGCATCGACGTGGAACGCGATCGCATCGTCTCCGCCGCCCTGGTGGTCCAGGAAACCCCGCGCTCCGCCCCGCGCGTGACCCGCTGGCTGATCAATCCGGGCGTCGAGATACCGGCAGCCGCGATCGAGGT
The DNA here is from genome assembly GCF_050054615.1 of Streptomyces sp. YGL11-2. Lineage (NCBI taxonomy): Bacteria > Bacillati > Actinomycetota > Actinomycetes > Kitasatosporales > Streptomycetaceae > Streptomyces > Streptomyces sp. YGL11-2. The sequence continues at coordinate 125,291 of NZ_JBNHIN010000016.1, read as the reverse complement.
GCACGGTCTGACGGCCGATCATCTGGCACTGTACGGCCGGTGGCCGGCGCCGGTGCTGGAGGAGGTCGCCCGCGCGCTGGCCACCCAGTCGGTGGCCGGCCGCCCGCTGGTGGTGATGAACGCCCCGTTCGATCTCACGCTCCTGGAACGGGAGTTGAAGCGCCATCGCGCCAGCTCGCTCGCCGCCTATCTCGGCGCGCACCCGCTGCACGTCCTCGACCCCCGCGTCCTGGACAAGCACCTGGACCGCTACCGCAAGGGCCGCCGCACCCTCACCGACCTGTGCGCGCACTACGAGGTCGAGCTGACCGACGCCCATGAGGCGGCAGCGGACGCGCTCGCCGCGCTGCGCGTCGTCCGGGCCCTGGGCCAGCGCTTCGCCGACCGGCTGCAGGGCATCCAGCCGGCGGAGCTGCACACCCGCCAGGCGCTCTGGTACGCCGCCCAGGCGCGGGGGCTCCAGGCGTGGTTCGCCCGCAGCGGCTCCCCGGAGACCGTCGATCCCCATTGGCCGCTGCGCCCCGAACTCCCCGCCGCGGCCTGACGCCGGTACGGAATTCCGAGCCGCTCCGCGCCGGCGCCGCAGCGGAATTCCAGCTCCGCGGCACCCGCCGTCCGGCGCCCGAAAAACAGAAAAGGGCCGCCTGTTGGCGGCCCGATTCATGATCCCGGTGGGCGATACTGGGTTCGAACCAGTGACCTCTTCGGTGTGAACGAAGCGCTCTCCCACTGAGCTAATCGCCCGGGCGTCGGCGGGGTTTCCCTCGCGAACGACCTGAACGATACAGGTCGCCACGGCCTTCCTTCAAATTCCCTTCCCCACTCCCCTCACCCCCGGGCGAGCCAGGCCGCCAGTCCGCGCCGCCCGGCCCGCATCATCAACGCGTGATTGACCAGGAACAGCGGCCGTCCCAGCAGCGCCCAGCGCCGCAGCAGCGGTTTGCAGACCTCCACGTCCTGCTCGAAGACCGCCCGGGTGCCACCCTCCCCCGGTACGACCGTCCAGCGCGCCCAGCCGTCCAGGTCCCCGCGCATCGCTATCTCCAGCACCCCGGCCCCGGGGTCCCGCACGACCTCGGAGGCCACCACCTCCAGTTGGTACGGCAGAAAGGACCGGAACCGGGCCGTCCCACTCCGCTCGTCGATCGGAGCCACCTCCCGCACCTGCGGCCACCAGTGGGGATACGCCTCGGCGCGTTCCAGCACGGCGTAGACGACGGCGGGCGGGGCGTTCAGCAGCCATACGCTGCGGAAGCGGTAGCGATGCAGACGGCGCGGACGGCCGGACCAGTCGGGCATGATCCCAGTGTGCGCCCCGCGGCCGCCGAAAAGGCTCAACAACCGCAACGGCCCGGAGACTTGATGTCTCCGGGCCGTCGTCCGGGGTGGGCGATACTGGGTTCGAACCAGTGACCTCTTCGGTGTGAACGAAGCGCTCTCCCACTGAGCTAATCGCCCGGCGCATCGCCAACATTACCCCACGTCGGGAGGCACTTCCGACCACCGCCGGAGCGGCTCCCCGTCCGCCACGCCGCGGCGACCGGACGGACCCGAACGACATCCGGCACCCGCATCCCGTCACCCGAATCGCCCAACCCGCGAAGATCACCGTCCGACCGGCCCCGCCTCCCATTACGCTGCGTATTTGGAGCGCACACTTACCGGGCAGGACCGCGCCAACGAAATACGTCCGGGGACGATCACGCAATCCGCCGTAAGAGGTACCTGAAGCCACCCAAAACCGTCAGAGGGGTTTACAACGGCACCGTAGGTGGCATGTCGATTTCGCCGACGTGCGAATCCCCGAGCGCACACTGAGCGAAAGGCCCTGGCGCTTATGAACACCACGGTCAGCTGCGAGCTGCACCTGCGCCTCGTTGTGTCGAGCGAGTCCTCACTGCCTGTACCCGCGGGCCTGCGGTATGACACGGCCGATCCGTATGCCGTGCATGCCACCTTCCACACCGGAGCCGAGGAGACCGTCGAGTGGGTTTTCGCCCGCGACCTCCTCGCCGAGGGCCTGCACCGGCCCACGGGCACCGGAGACGTCCGCGTATGGCCGTCCCGGAGCCACGGGCAGGGCGTTGTCTGCATCGCCCTGAGCTCCCCCGAAGGGGAAGCCCTTCTGGAAGCCCCGGCGCGGGCGCTCGAATCCTTCCTCAAGAGGACCGACGCCGCCGTACCGCCCGGTACGGAGCACCGCCATTTCGATCTCGACACCGAGCTCTCCCACATCCTTGCGGAGAGCTGAGGCGCGGCACAGATACCCACCGCACCCACCCGCTCACACTTGCGACCGTCCGACTCGGGGAGACGGCGCAGGACCGACAAGTTCATACGGCACGCTCCGGCGCCGTCGCCGCGGACCCACCGCGGAGACGGCGCCGAGGCTTGTTCCAGGCGCTAGAGTCGGCGACCATTCGCCAACGACACCGGGGCGGCACCCGTCCGACCCCACCCGGCCAGGGAGCGGAACCGTGCTGATCACCCATGACACCCGGTGCGCGCTGGACGCGGTCGTCGATCTGCTGAACACCGCGCCGGAGGGCGAGGCGCCCGGCGCACCGGACAGCCTGACCGACCTCGCGGCCCTCCAGGACTTCGTACGGCGCAACGACGTCAGCGGGGTCGGGGACCTCGCGACGAGCGACCTGGCGTCCGTACGTGCCGTACGGGCACGGTTCGCGCAGATCTTCGCGGCCGGGGACGACCGCGCCGCGGCCGAGCAGCTGAACGCGCTGGTCGCCTCCGCGGGCACCACCCCGCAGCTGACCGATCACGACGGCTACGACTGGCACGTCCACTACTTCGCCCCGGACGCCTCGGTGGCCGACCACCTCGCCGCGGACGGCGGGATGGCGCTGGCCTTCATCGTCGTCGCCGGGGAGCGGGAGCGGCTGCGGCGGTGCGAGGCGCCGGACTGCCGGCACGCCTTCGTCGACCTGTCGCGCAATCGCTCCCGGCGCTACTGCGACAGCCGTACCTGCGGCAACCGGCTGCACGTCGCGGCGTACCGTGCGCGGCGGCGGGAGGCGGCGGGCTGAGCCGGCGGCGGGCGACGCACCGTCTCGCCCGCCTCACAGGATGTAGAGGTCGTGTACGGCGCCCAGGAGAAGCAGGAAGCCGATGACGGCCAGGAAGAGCATCAGCGGCGGCTGGGACAGCGCGAACAGACAACCGCGGGGTTCGGGGCACGGGGCGTTGTCTTGGGCGAGGGCGCACTCATCGTTCATCTCGCGCGCATCATCGCGCAGATGATCGTCCCGGAAGCGCCAATAACCCTCTCAGCAGCGGGAGTTCATCAGATCCCGTGCTTTTTCAGGATCGCTTCGATGTCCGAGAAGTCATCCTTGGGTGCCAGATCCCTGCCCGGGGCCTGCTTGCCCTTGGGCGCCTGCTGAGGGGCACGGCCCGCGCCGAGGGACGGCGCGGAGGCGGCCGGTGCCACCGCGTCGGGCCGGGAGGCCGCCGCGGCCTTGCGCTCCTTGCGACCGCCTATCCCGCGGCGGCGCTCCACGACCCGGCTGATCATGAACAGCACCGCGGAGAGCGCGAGCACGCCGAAGCCGGCCCAGACCGTGGGCTTGAGGACGATGCTGGTGACCCAGTCGATGACACCCGTCATCACCAGGCCGACGGGGATCAGGGCGAAGGCGGCGATACGGGTCGCGGCCAGGAACCGCTTGCGGTACGCGGTCAGCGCGGCGATGCCCAGGCCCGCTGCCGAAACCGCGGCACACACTGTCGAGGTCAGCATCCGGTCCTCCTGCCGGTCGAGGGACGAGCGGGCGATCCGCGCTCCCTTCCATCCTGCCCCCTACGGCCCCGCCCGAGCCACGTTCGGGCCGGACCTCAGGGAGATCTCCGGGTCGCTCTCCTCCGCAGGTCCGGGTTCCGGCCCGGGGAGGCCGACTGGGAGACTGGCCCCATGAACGACGCCGCCATCTCCGGCTCCCCGGCCCCCAGCAACTCCGTACGCCCCCAGCTCGATGTCTGGTGCGATCTGCAGTGCCCGGACTGCACCGCCGCGCTGGCGGACGTACGGGCGCTCCGGGAGCGCTACGGGGACCGGCTGGACATCCAACTGCGCCACTTCCCCCTGGAGAAGCACAAGCACGCCTTCGCCGCCGCCCAGGCCGCCGAGGAGGCCGCCGTGCAGGGGCGGGGCTGGCCGTACGTCGAGGCGGTGCTGGCACGCACCGAGGAGCTCGGCACGCACGGCGAGAAGCTGCTGCTGGACGTCGCCGGGGAACTGGGGCTGGACGCCGAGGAGCTGGACACCGCGCTGATCGACGGGCGGCATCTGCTGGTCGTGGACGCGGATCAGGCCGAGGGCAAGGCGATCGGGGTGACCGGCACCCCGACGTATGTGATCGGCGGTGAGCGGCTCGACGGCGGGAAGAGCCAGGAGGGGCTGCGGGCCCGTATCGAGGAGATCGCCGACCGGCTGCTGACCGGGCAGGACGGCGGGCAGGGCTAGGACCCGCCCCGCAGGCCGGTCCGGCGGGCGGAGTCCGGGAGCCGCACCGGCCGCGCGGAGGACCGGTCCTGCGGAAGGACCCGCAGCGCTCAGAGAATCGGCTTCCAGAGGCGGTACGCGGTGATGCGGTAACCGAGCGAGCCGTAGAGGCCGAGCGCGGGGGCGTTGTCCGGGTGGACGTTCAGGGCCAGCGACGAGCGGCCCGCGGCCAGGCAGGCGCGTTCGGCGACGAGCATCAGGGTGCGGCCGTGGCCCTCGCCGCGGTGCCCGGGCACCACCCGCACGTCGAGGACATAGCCGCCGGGCTGCCCCGGGAGGCGCAGCGCGAGCCACAGCGTGCCGACGTCCGTGCCCTCGTGGGCGAGGACGCGCAGCGCGTGGTGGGGCGTGGCCGCGCCGTCGGGGAGCAGGACGTCGTGCGCGGCGGCCGAGGTCTCCTCGGCGCGTTCGCGGGACATCCCCTGGGCGATCTCCGAGCGGATGTGCTCGGCGATCGCGGCGTCCCGCCAGGCCGGGTACGCATCCGCGCCCAGCGGCCGGTCGACGCTGCCCTCGGGGAGCCGGGGCGGGCCGCTCAGCGCCCTGGCCATGATCCGGCTGCGTTCGGTGTAGCCCAGCGCCGCCGCGAGCCGTACGGCCGCCTCGGCGTCGGTGGGCACGGTCACCTCGATCTGCCGGCAGCCCCAGCCGCGCAGTACTTCCTCGGCCGCCAGCGCGGCGACCGTGGCCCGCCCGCGGTGCCGGTCCGGGGCGTCGACCGCCAGGGCCTCGATCCGGCCTGCCACCGGGCCGAACCGGGCGTCCGTGGCGAGCTGGATCCCGCCGACCCGGCGGCTGTTGACGCAGATGTCGTAGGGACGGGACCGGCGGCCGTCGTCGTGTCGAACTTCGGGGCCCGCGGGGCGCAGCGTAGTGGTCACGGAAGACTTTCTACTCGCCCGCCCACGGGCCCGTCATCATCAGCGCGGGTCGAAGTCCGCGGCCGACCGCTCGTCGAAGACCCGCATCGCCTCGGCGGTCACCGGGCCCGGCCCGTCGGCGAGTTGGCGGTCGTCGACACGCGTCACGGCCTGGACGTCGCGGAGGGTGGAGGTCAGGAAGATCTCCTCGGCGCTCTCCAGGGCGTCCAGCGGCAGGTCGGTCTCCTTGGCGCCGGCCCAGGCGACGGTCAGGGCGCGGGTGATGCCGGCCAGGCAGCCGGAGGACAGCGGCGGGGTGTGCAGTTCGCCGTCCAGCACGACGAAGACGTTGGAGCCGGTGCCCTCGCAGAGCGCGCCGACGGTGTTGCCGAACAGCGCCTCGGAGGCGCCCCGTTCGCGCGCGCGGGCCAGGGCGACGACGTTCTCGCCGTACGAGGTGGTCTTCAGGCCGGCGAGCGCGCCGCGTTCGTTGCGCGTCCAGGGGACAGTGACGGCGGCGGTGGTGTCGGGGCGGCGCCGGGTCCCGGAGAGCGCGACGACCAGGGTGGGGCCGGCCTCGCCGCGGTCCGAGCCGAGCGGGGAGACGCCGCCGGTGTAGGTGATCCGCAGCCGGCCGAGCGCCATCGGATTGGCGTCCAGGACGGCTTCGCAGCCGCGCCGCACCTCGTCGAGATCGGGGGCGGGCAGGCCGAGCCCCCGGGCGGAGGTGGTCAGGCGCTCCAGGTGGCGGGTGAGGGCGAAGGCCCGGCCGTGGTCGGCCTTGATGGTCTCGAAGACTCCGTCGCCGACCGTCAGGCCGTGGTCGAAGACCGAGACCCGGGCGGTCTCGGCGTCCCGCAGTCCCCCGTCGAGCCAGATCTTCATCGCTGTGTTCCTCCGCTCACTTCGTGCACACCCGACGCTACCGCCAGCAGTCGCCGCGCCTTCAACTCGGTCTCCGCCCACTCCCGCTCCGGATCCGAGTCCCAGATGATCCCGGCCCCGGCGCCGAAGCGGAGGACCGGGCCGCCGGGCGGGGTGCGGTCGATCCAGAACGTGCGGATGCCGACGTTCAGCTCGCCGGTGCGGCGGTCGGCGTCGACCCAGCCGATACCGCCGCAGTAAGGGCCGCGGGGTGCGGTCTCCAACTCGTCGATGATCCGCAGTGCGCTGGACTTGGGGGCGCCGGTGACCGACCCGGGCGGGAAGGTGGCGTCGAGCAGATCCGCCCAGGCCGTCTTCTCGTGCGTCTCGGCCAGTTCGCCGCGCACGGTGGAGACGAGGTGGACCAGGCCCGGGTGCTCCTCCACGGCGCAGAGGGCGGGGACGGTGACGGTGCCCGTGGCGCAGACCCGCCCCAGGTCGTTGCGGACCAGGTCGACGATCATCACGTTCTCCGCCCGGTCCTTCTCCGAGAGGTCCGCGGCGATGCGGCCGGTGCCCTTGATGGGGCCGGACTCGACGGTCCGGCCGGCGCGCCGCAGGAACAGCTCCGGGGAGGCGGTGGCGACCTCGACGCCGTGGTCCGGCAGCCGGACCGTGCCGGCGTAGGGCGCGGGGTTACCGCGGGCCAGTACGGCGGAGAGCGCGTCCACGTCGGCGCGGTCGCGGTCCGGCAGCGGCGCGGTCAGGACCCGGCAGAGGTTCACTTGATAGACCGTTCCGGCCGCGATGTGTTCACGGACGCGCCGCACACCGGCGGTATAGGCGGCGCGGTCCATGGAACTGCGCCAGTCGCCCGGGAGGGGGCCGCGCCACCGGTCGGGGGCGGGGGCGTCGGCCGCGGTCGCGGGGCGTACGTCGGCGAAGCGGGCGCAGACCACACCTCCTTCGAAGCCGGCGGTCACCGCCCACCAGCCTGCGGAATCCAGGGCCGCGGGATCGCTGGTCACATCGCGCAGGCCGGTGGCTATCAGGCCGCCGAAGCGGGCCATGGGAGCGAAGTCGTGCACGTCAGTGAGTCTATGGCCGCGCCCCGACAACCGCCCGAGCCGAGCGAGCAGCGCAGCACGCAGCACAAACGCGTTTTTGTACTGGCCTCGGAATCCGCTAGAGTTCAACACGTCGCCGGGACGCGGAAGCGCCCCGGAGGCCCGGTAGCTTCCCGACGTAGTCTGGGAGAGTCACCTGCGGACGTAGCTCAGTTGGTAGAGCACCACCTTGCCAAGGTGGATGTCGCGAGTTCGAGTCTCGTCGTCCGCTCGATGTGGGGGATCTTCCCGACCCCCCTTCACTCCTGGTGGAGTGGCCGAGAGGCGAGGCAACGGCCTGCAAAGCCGTCTACACGGGTTCAAATCCCGTCTCCACCTCCAAGGACGATTAGCTCAGCGGGAGAGCGCTTCCCTGACACGGAAGAGGTCACTGGTTCAATCCCAGTATCGTCCACTGGCCCGGCTCGACCGGGCTCCCGCGCGATTAGCTCAGCGGGAGAGCGCTTCCCTGACACGGAAGAGGTCACTGGTTCAATCCCAGTATCGCGCACGCAGCACCCGCGGAGATCATCGATGTCCGCGGTCCCGAGGACGATTAGCTCAGCGGGAGAGCGCTTCCCTGACACGGAAGAGGTCACTGGTTCAATCCCAGTATCGTCCACACGGATCCCGAGGGCCGGAGCGTTCGCTCCGGCCCTCGGTCGTTTGTACGGGACGCCTCGCCACTCAACTGTCTTGGGCGGCAGGCCGCTTGCGCACACAGCTCGATGGCCGGGCATCTCCCCAGATGCCCGGCCATTCGTGCCGTCCGCCGCACCCCCGTCCCCACGGGGTTGTCGACCGGAAATCCCCCGTCCCGGGCCGCTCTCCCGGGACCGGGGCGCCCGTTCAGCGCCCCAGCATTCCGGCCACGGACGACGCCTGTGTGATGACGGCTTCCCAGCCGCCGAAGACCACGGCCAGGAGGAACACCAGCGGCAGCACCATGGCCACCGCTATGAGGGGATGGCGGGTCCCGGAGGCCCGGCGGCCGTCGAGCGCGGCGGCGGCCCTGCGCCCCTGCGCCCGAAGGGCCGTCCGTGCCGTGGTCTCCGCCATCGCCCCGCTCCTGTCGTGTCTGGGGCGGCGGGCGTCTGACCTCGGGGGACGAGTGCTGCACCCGCCGCTTGACCTCAAGACTAGGCACCCGGGCGGCGCCGGGCGTCATGCCCTCGTACCGCTTGACGGGCCTCCGCGAGGATGACGGGAGGGCGCCCGGCGTACTCCCCTGGGTGGAGAGCGCGGGAGCCGGACCCGGGGACGTCCCGGAGGGCGGAGGGCGGTGGACGGACCGGCCCGGAGCCGTGGTCGGCCGCTTACCTCCCCGCGTGATCGCGAAACGGTGACTTCGATCACTTCCCGTGCTCCCCCGCGTCCCGGCGTCGCGGCCCCGGGGCCGGTTTCGCGACGTCCGGGAGCGCAGCGGGACATTTGCCTTTCGTACCGTCAAAGTCCGTTCCAATAGGGATCATTGGGGTCCGGGGTGGGTAGCCGGACCGGGGCGCGGCGGGATTTCCCTGCGCGGTCCGGGAATCGCGGCGACCGCCGACAAACCGGTGGCCGACGCATGCGCGGCCTATCGGCACAGCGAGCCGTCAATCCGTAAGCTGTGCCACGTCAGACGGTTGAGCGGAGTGGGGCCTCCCCACCGCAGGCAGGGGACGGACATGGCGATGATGCGGCTCCGACGCGAGGACCCGCGTGTCGTCGGGACGTTCCGGCTGCACCGCCGGCTCGGCGCGGGCGGGATGGGCGTGGTCTACCTCGGCTCCGACAAGCGCGGTCAGCGGGTCGCATTGAAGGTGATCCGGCCGGATCTGGCGGAGGATCAGGAATTCCGGTCGCGGTTCGCGCGGGAGGTCTCGGCGGCCCGGCGGATCCGCGGCGGCTGCACGGCACGGCTGGTGGCGGCCGATCTGGACGCGGACCGCCCGTGGTTCGCGACCCAGTACGTACCGGGGCCCTCGCTGCACGACAAGGTGAACGAGGAGGGGCCGCTGTCGCCGGCGCAGGTCGCGGCGGTCGGCGCGGCGCTGTCCGAGGGGCTGCTGGCCGTCCACGACGCGGGTGTGGTGCACCGGGATCTGAAGCCGTCCAACATCCTGCTGTCGCCCAAAGGGCCGCGGATCATCGACTTCGGGATCGCCTGGGCGACCGGCGCCAGCACGCTCACGCACGTCGGTACGGCCGTGGGGTCGCCCGGCTTCCTGGCACCGGAGCAGGTGCGCGGGGCCGCGGTGACGCCGGCGACGGACATCTTCTCCCTGGGCGCCACGCTCGCGTACGCCTGCACCGCGGACTCGCCCTTCGGGCAGGGCAGTTCGGAGGTCATGCTCTACCGCGTCGTCCATGAGGAGGCGCAACTGGCCGGGGTGCCGGACGCGCTGGCGCCGCTGCTCGCGGCCTGCCTCGCCAAGGACCCCGCGGACCGCCCCAGCACCCTGTCGCTGTCCCTGCGGCTCAAGGAGATCGCGGCCCGTGAGGCTCATGGTGTGACGGGTGGTCCGCTGGAGAACGGGGCGGGCGGCGGCGCCGGTTGGGGGCGCGTCGAGCGCCCCCCGTCGGACCGGCCGACCGGGCAGCGGGCCGAGGAGTACGCGCGGCAGCGCACCGAGCGGCGGCCGGCGGGCGCTCCCACCCCGCGTCCGAAGCCGTCCCGGCCGCCGACGCCGCGGGATGCGTCGTCCCGGCCCGGGGGCCCGGCGTCGGGCACCGGTCAGCGGACCGGCGGGCGGGGGCCGGCACGCCGTCCCGCGGGGCGAAACGGTTCACGTGCTCCGGTGCGTACCGGATCCGGCGCGCGCCGACCGGGTCCCGACCGGCGGCTGCTGCGGCAGCGGGTGGTCGTGTTCGTGGTGGTGACGCTGCTGGTGGCGCTGGGGATCACGGCGGCCCAGGGCTGCCAGGGACCGGCCCACGGGATGGGCACGCAGCGGCCGGTGCCGGTCACGGCGTACGGCGGCGGGAGCGCGTCGGAGGACGCGCCGGCGCCTGGGGCGTGAGCGGGCATCGGGATGCGGTCCCTCGGGCCGAGGGGCCTGGGGACGCGCCCTGGGGGCAGGGGCCCGGGGACGGGCGGATGATCATCGCAAGCCCTTGATCCACTTCTGGAACACACACCGGCGGCCAGGGCTCCGGTGAACCGTACGCCTTCTCCAACGGCTTTGCCCTGGTGGTGAGTTCGCGTCTCCGGTGTTGACGTCTCGCCGGCCGTGTACGCGGCGCCCCGATCGACCGCGAGGTCGCGGCGGGGATGCTGCGGAGCGCGGTCGAGCACGGGGGGAACCACATCGACACCGCCGCGTTCTCCTCCTCGCCGTTACGTTCCGCCGACGAGCCGATCAACCGGGCGTTGGCGCCCTGTCCCGACGGCCTGGTCATCGTCGCCAAGGTCGGACCGGAGCGGGAGCCGTCCGGCGCATGGCTGCCCATGGCCGGGCCCGGGCAACTGCGCGGGCAGGTCGAGGAGAACCCGCGCCAGCTCGGCCGGGACCGCCTCGACGTCGTCAACCTCCGCCGGACCGGCCGCAGGTCGCTCGCCGAGCACTTCGGCGCACTGGCGGAGCTGCGGGAGGCCGGGCTCGTCCGCCACCTGGGCCCGTCCAGTGTCACGCCCGGACATCTCGCCGAGGCCCAGGCCATCGCCCCCGTGGTCCGCGTGCAGAACTCGTACAGCCTGGACCGGCGCATCGCGGACGCCAACGGTCTGGTGGACGGTTGCCGCCGGCAGGGCATCGGCCCTCGTGCCGTTCTTCGCGATCTCGGGCCGGCGACGCGAAGCGCCCGCCGACGACACCCACGACGACCGGCTCCACGCGGTCGCGCACGCACACGGCGCGACGCCCGCACAGGTCCGGACGGCCTGGACGGCTGCACCGCGGGCCGCACGTACTGGCGATCCCCGGCACGTCCGACCCCGGCCACCTGACCGAGAACATCGCCGCCGGCGCGCTGCGGCTGTCCCGGGCCGACCTGGACCGTCTGGAGGCGCCGGCCCAGCCGGTACTTTCGCGATACGCCCCGGACAGTGCCTCAGGCGGACGGGCGGCCCGCGGACACCGCGTAGAAGGCCACCGCGGCCGCGGCTCCTACGTTGAGGGAGTCGATGCCGTGGGCCATCGGGATGCGCACCCACTCGTCGGCGGCGCGGAGGGCGCCCGTCGTCAGGCCGCCGCCCTCGGCGCCCAGCATGAGGGCGGCGCGCTCCAGCGTGTGGGGGGGCGGCGGTGTCGATGGCGGTGGCCTGGTCGGCCGGGGTGAGAGCGAGCAGCTTGAAGCCCGCCTCCCGTACGACGGCCAGGTCGCGCGGCCAGCTCTCCAGGCGGGCGTACGGGACCGAGAACACCGCGCCCATGGAGACCTTCACCGAGCGGCGGTAGAGGGGGTCGGCGCAGTCCGGGGAGAGCAGGACCGCGTCCATCCCGAGGGCCGCCGCGCTACGGAAGATGGCGCCGCCCATCTTCCGTCTTTCGGTCTACGACGGAAGACGAGCAGGAGGACCCTGCCTGGCCGCTACCCCCCGCAGGCGACACTCCTGCCTTACTCCTTCGGCTTGAAGTCATAGACAAGGCTCTGTACTGCTTTCCTGATCCCTGTCAGGGACACGTTGCCGCTTGATCGGACGGCGAGTTGATGCTCGATGTCTGCGGCCGGGAACGCCGCCTGGTGACGCGGACGAAAGAGCGGTACGCCGCCGTACAGCAGCTCCTGGCCGACGGCAGTTCGCTGGAGGGGATCTGCCGCACTCTCCGGCTGGACCGGTCCACCGTGCGCCGCTTCGCCCGCGCCACCAGCATCGACGAACTGCTCGTCAAAGCGACGAATTTGGCTGACAGCCGACATGCAGGGTTGTGACGGGTTCCCCGCTTCTTCCCATACACGCACGCGTAGAGAGATTCGGAAAACCCAGCACAACCCTGCACTCCCACCCCCTCAGGCTTATTCAGGCCGGCTTAAGGGCGTTCTGTTGGATCGTGAACATCACGTACTCCGCGGGGCGGGTCGGGGCGATAGCAATGTCGCACGTCACGATGCCCTTGGCCTGGGCGGCCGGCGGGTTGTTCTTCTCGTCGCACTGCACCGCGAACGCTTCCTCGGGAGAGCTGCCCTTCAGCACCCCCTGCTGCCACTTGCCGTGCAGGAAACCGCCCACGCTCTCCTTATGAGCCGCCAGCGTCTCCGGCGTCACCTCGGAGCCTTCAAAGGGGACCGACTCCTCGATTCCCTCCTTCAGTCCCTCCACCACGACGTCATGTCCTCCCGGGATATCCACCATGCCTTGCCCTCCTCCGTCTCGACACACCACTCGACTGGAGCGATACCTCCCCTCAAGGCGAAACGAGCGAACGAAGACCACCCGACTGTGTGACGCAGGTCTCCGCCTTGACGCCGTCCCCCTCACAGAGACATCCCTCCCCCGCCGAATGTCGTTCCGCGTCGTTCCGCGTCTCGCGCGCGAGGCCGTATCCGCCCCGCCCGCGCGACCGGTCGCGCCATACCCCGCGCGCGGGAGACCGATTGGAGTCCAAAGACCGTGACCAGTAGGAACCGCCCCGCCGCCGTTCTCGCCCTCGCCCAGGGACGCACGAACGGACAAGCCCCCAAAGCCGCCGGAGTCTCCGGCCGCACCATCCTGCGATGGCTCGACGACCCCGCGTTTCAGAACGAAGTCGCCGACACCCGCACCGAGTTGCTTCGCCTCGCTGTCGGCCGCCTCGACGAAAGCCGTTGACCCACTTGCACCCATGCCCGCGCTTACCGGCCCCGATCACACCGCCGCCAACACCGCCACCCACCGACTCACCCAGACCCGCAAGACCGAGCTTGTCGAGCTGGGCCGCCGCCTGTCCGACGACCTCGCAAAGGCACACACCTTCCGCGACCCCGACCTGACCGACGAAGCCAACCAGCGCCGCCGCGCCGAAATGGAGCGCGCCGCCCGCAAGCAGGCCGCCGCCGACCTCGACCGCATCCAGCGCGAAACCGACGCCGCCGCCACCCTGGTACGCACCGTCGCCAACAATGCCACCGCCACCCCGGCGGCCGGCGCGGCCGAACAGCTCCTCACCGAGACCCAGCAGGCCCGCGCGTGGGACCGCGCCCGCGCACTGCTCACCGCCGGCCGCACCCTGTCCGAGGTCATCAAGGGCGCCGACCGCGACACCCTGAACGCGCTCCGCGCCGAACTGCCGACCTACCTCGCCACGCAGCGCACCAAGCCGCAGGGTCTTGCCAGCGCCGACTTCACCGAACCGGACCCCAGCCGCGCCGTGCCCGCCGTCGAGCGCTCCCTCGTCGACCGCCTGCCCAAGCCGCAGGGTGCCGCGCTGCGGGCTCGCCTCGACCTCGACGCCCTCGAACCCGGCCTACGTGAAACCCCCGCCGGCCTGCGCCGCGAAGTCGACGGCACCACCGACCCAAGCAACGGCCTCCGCAGCGCCATCGCGGCCCGCCTCGCCGACCAGCAGGCGGCCCCGTTCCCCAGCACGTAGGCCACCTCGACACCACCCCGCGGGCCGGCACGGCCCCCGCCGACCCCGGCGCGGCCACTACTCGACGATGTCCTGGATGCTGATGATCCCCCGTGCGAGCAGAACCCGTCGGATGCGCTCAGCGATGTTGAGGCCCAGACGGTTATCGAGGGTTTTGTACGTCTCGAGCAGATAGAGCCCCTCCTCTTTGTTCGCCACGAGAGATTCGGCGCCCGGAAACGTGATGGCCCGGAACTCCTCCTTCAGAGTGGAGAATTTCTTCCACAGATACGGGGCAATATCCGGGTTCTGCAGGAGGTACTCGTTGATCTGGACACGGTAGAAGCGCTGCAAACGGCGCGGCGTCAGCTCACCAGGGTCGATTTTCGACTGCAGGCTCAGGTCGTCGCGGACGTCGAACTCCTTGTAGATTTGCTCAACGTTGATCTTCTCGCCGTTCATCACGAACTCGCCGAAGACTTTGTTGCCGGAGCCGACGACGGCGGTCTGGATGGCGCAGAACAAAAGGATCTTCATGCCCCCCTTGGCCATGATGGTCTTGAGGATCTCCGAGTCCGAGTAGCTGTCCGTGGAGACGGGCTGGAAGCCCCGGAAGTCGCTGATGGCGACCAGATCCTTCAACTGCTCCTTGTCAAAGTATTGCTGTGTCATGGCTGGGTGACTCCCTGTCCTCGTCCCTCGGTGTGCACGCTTCGGCTCGTCGGCGAGGCCGATTCCTCGCGGCCTACCCGGGGGCCCGGCCGGGTAGGCCGAGCCGAGGGTGGATTCAACCAGTGGGGGGAACGGTGGCTTGACCTCGCCTGCCTCGGACTAGACGACGGGACCGTGGGCAACACCCCGGCCGGGCACATCCGCATCGGCTACACCCGCGCCAGGGACGACAAAACCCCGCCCAGGACCCCGTGGGTGACGCCCGCTCAGCCCCGGCCGCCGACGGAGAAGTCGCGGGCGTCCATGAGGACGGGGGCGTGTCCAGTCAGGAGTGATACGGCGTCGGCCAGCACCCTGCGGCTGCCCTCCCGCGAGCTGTGGTCGGTTAGCAGCACGATCTCGTGAGCTGTCATGCCCTCATCCAACGAGTCGTCCAGCCAGCGATCAAGACGCTCGGTGTCGCGGGCCGGCCCAGCCTCGGCGCGCAGGCGTCAGAAACTCGGCGCCGGCTACCGCAAAGCCGCATTGTGGGTGGGAGGCAGTGGGTAGGAAAGACCGTGCAGGGATCACATCTCCCGGAAGGAGCGAGCATGACGGCATTCGGGAATGCACAGCAACCGGCGGAGGAGACAACGGCGCAGCTTGGTGAGCTCACCGCTCCCGACACCGCTCGGTCCACGGCAGGCGACGACCTCGCCGAGGGAGGGCTCGTCGGCGGAGGGTTCGATGCTCCCGAGGCCGAGGTGGTAAGCCTGGGCGACGCCAGCTACACCAAGATGGGCGCATGGCTCTAGGGAAATTAGCGGGGTGCAGGCACAGTGGGGCCTCCACCACGCCACCTCGTCTGATGCGCTGGAGGGTGCAATGGTATTGCGCTGCGCGCGTCCCGTACTCGACGAATGCGGGCAGGTGTATATCGCCGGGGGCGGGCCGGAAGGCGAGTGTCTACGACTGAATGCATCGGCGTCCCGGCTCTGGCGCAGCGTGGTCGGTTCCCTGAAGGACACTGAGATGGCGCGCCTGCCCGAGTCGTCCCGGCGGTTGCTCCAGACGCTGCTGGATCGGGGCGTCCTCGTCTGGAGGAATGCATGACGAACGCCATGTGGTCGGCCGCCACGACGGCTGCGAGGGACGGCATCGCCCTCGTCAACCCATCCATCGGTTATGCCGGCCGCCGAAAGTCCCGGCCTGTCGGACTCGCCTATATCGGCGCATATCTGCATCGACACGGCTTCGAGGCAACCGGATTCGACTTCGGCGACAGCCTTGAGGACCCGGCCGACCTATCCGAGCGACACAGCCTTGACCAGTTCTCCCTCGTCGGATTCTCCGTCTACAACGAGTCGTTCGCCGCCGCACTGGAGCACGCGGCTTGGATCAAGCGCCGCAATCCTGGGGCGCGCATCGTGCTCGGCGGCCCGCATGCCACCGCCATGCACACCGAGATCATGCGGGATTGCCCGGACGTCGACGCCGTAGTCCGTCGCGAGGGAGAAAAGCCCCTGCTCGACCTCGCTCGCAAGGGAACTGACGCTCCCTGGTGGGACGTTCCGGGGACCACCGTACGGCTGCCCTCCGAAGAGATCCGAGCCAATCCGGACTCGCCGTTCCTCGACGATCTCGATGGCTTGCCCTTTCCGGACTTCCCGTTCGTCCACGACTCCGGCTATCCGCCACTGACTTATTTCAACCCCGCGCAGGGGACACTCCTTCCGGCGATCGCCATGAACTCCAGCCGCAGTTGCCCGTACAACTGCTCCTTCTGCGGCGTACTGATCATCGGCCGCAAGTACCGGGTGCGGTCCGGCGAGTCCGTGGTAGCCGAAATGGCCCACTTCCGGGCCGTCGACGGCATCGACTACAAACACGTCTACTTCACCGACGCCAACTTCTTCGTCCGTCCCCAGCGAGCCCTGCAGATCGCCCAGGCCCTGCATTCCTACGACCCGGAGATCACCTTCAGTTTCGCCACCCGCGTCAACCAGTTAATCAAGCACCAGGATTCGCTGCCGGATCTCAAGGAGCGGGGTCTGCGCTTTGTCGAACTGGGTATCGAGAGCGCCTCGCCCCACGTCCTCAACCGACTCGCCAAGGGAGTCGAGCCGGCGGACAACCTGGCCGCGGTGAAACTGCTGAACCGCCACGGACTCGGAGTGGTCCTGGACTTCATCATGATCGACCCACAGACCACGGTCGAGGACCTGCGCGCCAACCAGCGATTCCTGCGCGCAGGCGGATTCTACGACTACGCGCCACACGACCACCTGTACACCAGTCTGGCACTCCACGCCGGCACGCCGATGCGGAACCACTACGAGCAGCGACGTGGTACTGCCTTCGGCCTATCAGAGTTGCCGCCCATCGCCACGCTCATCGAGGACCCGGCCACCGCACGGTTCCACCAGGCCCTCGAATGGTTTCGGATCACCTACCAGCCGGCCGTCGACCTCGTGCTGGCAAAGGCCGAGGCACTCCTGCAGACCCGGACTCGCCGCCGCGTCGACCATCCGGTAACACCGGACGAACTCGCCCTGCAACTGGACGTCGTAGCCATCCGTCACGCACCCAACCTATTCTTCGACAACGCTCTCGACGACTGCGAGCGCCACAGCAACAGCGGCACCACCGATTTCACCACCCTGCTACCACACTCAGGAACCGGCTCCCCCTCCCTGCGCGAACTGCTACTACGCGGCGCCCGGCACATCGACGCCCTCGCCCCAGAGTCCGGCGATGCCACGGCTCGCACGCACACGCTCCTGACGGAACTGTGAAGTCGAGTGACCGCCGGCAGTACCACCACTGCGGATGAGGTTGATCCCCGGTAGTGGACACCGGGTTTCATGCGAGGAGTGACAGCGTACGTGACGTGATCATTTGCTGTTCGAACTCGGCTGGTGTGAGGTAGCCGAGCGCGGAATGCCGGCGGCGCTGGTTGTAGTACGACAGCCAGCGGAACAGCTCCAGCCGAGTCTGCGCCTTGGAGATCCAGCGCCTGCCGTGGAGCAACTCGCGCTTGAGGCCCTGGAAGAACGACTCGGCCAGGGCATTGTCGTAGCTCGAACCGACCCGGCCCATGCTGCGCCGGATGCCATGCCGACGGCACACCTCGGCGAAGGCGGCCGCACTGTATTGGGTGCCCCTGTCGGTGTGAAAGACGACGCCGTCCACCTGACCGTCGCGGGTGGTCACGGCCATCTCGATCGCGTCGGTGACCAGGCTGGTGCGTATGTGGTCGGCGATCGACCAGCCCGCCACCTTCCTTGAGCAAATGTCAATCACCGTGGCGAGGTAGAGCCAGGCCGATCCGACGGCTATGTAAGTGATGTCGCCGCACCACCTGGTGTTCAGTGTGTCCGCGGTGAAGTCGCGCATCACCAGGTCCGGCACGGGCGGCGCGGCCCTGTCCGCGATCGTCGTCCGCTTCTTTTTCCGCAGATGTCGCCCGGCGATGTGGTTGATCCGCATCAGCCGGGTGACGCGCTTGCGGTTGATCCGATGCCCACGGGCGCGGAGTTCGGCGTGGATGCGCGGGGCGCCATAGGCGCCTCGGTGCTCGGCGTGGATGGCGCGGATCTTGCTCACGGTCCGTTCCTCCTCGGCCTGGCGCTCGGCACGGGACTGCGCGGTGGCCAGGTGCCCGTAGTAGCCGGAGCGGGAGACTCCGAGCACCCGGCAGATCCGCTTGACGCCGAAGTCGGCGCAGTGGTCGGAGATGAAGTCCCAGCGGCGGGGGTTCACTTCACCTCCCGAGCGAAATAGGCAGCTGCTCGACGCAGGATCTCGCGCTCCAGCTGCCACTCCTTCTCCGCCTTCATTAGCCGGGGGTTCTCGGCCCTCAGCCGGGCCAGCTCCTCCGCCTCGCTTGTGGCGGGATCGCGGCGTCCGGGCGCAGCCTGGGCCTCGTCCTTGCGGACCCACGTCCGCAGCGACTCCGCGGTGATGCCGAGATCCGCGGCCACCGCCGCGTACGTCCGCTTCCCGGCCGCGGCGCGGTAGAGCGCGACGGCGTCCTTCCTGAACTCCTCCGGATGCGGAGACTTGCGTCCCACCTGGACATCCCTCCCTGGACCATCAAGATCCATTGTCAGGCTGTCCACTCCAAAGGATCAGCCTCAGAACCGCTCCTCAACCCGATCCACGACAGCATGAATCTCGGGGGCAGCTCGCTGAATGAAGCGACCGACGACCGTATCGGGCCCGACTGCTACCGCCTCGTCGGCGAAGAAAAGCTTGCGCGCACGCTCGCCGACGAAGTGCTAAGGGCGGGAACGGACTTCGACGGCACCGAGCGCTCGCCGATGCTCAAGGCCGAAGCCCGCGTCATGCTGGGCGTCACGGCGGCGCGTGAGGGCGACTTGTAACAGGCACTCATCATGAGCGAACGGGCCCTTGAAGGGGACCGGCAATCGGTGCCGTCGCTCATCATGGCCAGCCGTGAACTCGCTGCCGAGATGCGGCGGTGCAGCTCAGAGCCAGCGGCGCAGGACCACCTAGCGCGGCTTCACTCGCTGGCTGAATATAAGCCAGGCTTCATGCCTCACTAAAGAAAGTGAAGCGGTAGCACTCATCCTCGACTTGTCACTGTGCCCATATATGCTCCTTCCGTGGGCCTATAAGCCCCCAGTTGTCAGTGATGTAGTACTCCACGAGTGGGTCTGTCGTCCACCCATAGAAAGACAGGTATGCGTTGCCGGACAGGCTGAAGCTGCCTGAGTAGTTCACACTCATGCGTCCGCCGGTGCTCCAGCCCGTACCGGAGGTGAAATTGCCGCAGTTGGTCCATGAGGTGCTGTAATTGCCGCCGTATCGCAAGGACATGGAGGTCGCCCCGCCACCATCGGTCCAGAATGAGTAGTAGTGGCCGTCGTTGGTGCCGGTTTGATTGGACGTGATGGTGGTGTCGGCGTTGGCGGTGCCGGAGAGCATCGTCGCCGACGCCCCCACGACCAGCGCCAGCGCGCTGGCACGGCCGATGAAACTCCTGCGGTTGATCGGGTTGGCGAGGGTGTCGTGCTCGTCCATGCTTCCTCCGCGATAGGGCTCGCCGGGCCCGTCGGTGGCCAGGACGCCGTCGACCGCGCGTCCGCGTCACGCAAGTGGCAGGGTTTGACCGGTAGTTCCGCTATCGACGACCGGAGGATCAGGTCGCGCGGGTAACCCGGATCGATAGTGGTTGAGGTCTGTCAACGGGGCACCGTTACCGGAGCCGTCGGTGTCCAGGCATCTGCCCGTATGAGGGTTGGTAACGGTGCCGTTAGCTGCAGTCCATTTCTGTTTCAGCCGCCGCAGCAGTCCCACGGCTGGACGGGTGTGCCGTCCGTCGTGCCGGAGCCGCTGACGTCTGGGGAGCGTCCGCTGCTCTATCTCACGTGCGCGCTGGATGTATCGCTGCCGTTAGGGGTGTAGGAGAAGTTGTTCACGGCCAGGCCGGGGCCGCCGACCCATGGTTCGAAGCCGAACTGCACGCTGGTCATGTACCAGGAGGGCTGCATGTAGCCCCGTGTGATCGAGTCGTTGGTGAAGTCTTTGATGTTCACCGTGAGGTCGTTGGTGGGCTGTTGGCGGACGTAGGAGACGGTGTTCCAGGCGGGGTTGCTGCCCTGGCGGGCATACCACACATCCCAGTTGGCGCCCGCCAGCTTGACGGTGCCGACCTTTGAGCCGAACGGCTGTGGAGGCCCGGAGTGGTTGGCCCAGATCATCAGCTCCTCACCGTTGTTCTGGCCGGTGGGGTTGGAGTTGGTGTCGAACCAGATGTCGTAGGAGGCGTCCCACTGGCCGCTGTTGGGGGTGGTGAAGTTCACGCTGGACTGCGGGGCGGTGAAGGACGACACCTGTTGCGGCAGGCCGTTGCCGCTGGAGCATTTGCCGAAGTGGCAGCCTGCGTAGATCGACGGATAGGCCGCCGGCGCACCGCTGCCCGCCAGGTTGTGGTCGCCCGTGGTGACGTTGAAACCGGCGTCGGAGACGCCGATGCACTGCGGGACCGAGTCGCCCCACTCGTCGTTCTGGACGATGTACTTTCCGCCCGACACCGCCATGCTGCCGAACATGTCGCAGAGGGTGGTGGTGCCGGCCGACGCCGACGGCGCCACCACCAGCCACGTCGCGGACAGCAGCGCAGCAGCCAGCAGGGCCATCAACACCCCGACCCTGTGCCGCCGACGGATGAGTAACCTTTTCACGGTGGTCCTTTCGAAACCTGAATGCAGCTATCGCATCTATGCCGCTGAAGGTTCAAGGAAGAGAGCCATAGGGGCACTCCCGTTGAGCCGCGACAAGGTCCAGCGCAGGCAAGACAGACAGCTGCACGTCGCGGCCTGACGCGAACTGCCAGGGAACAAAAGCCAGTCGCGTGGTGTCCAGGAGCGGTCCCCTTGGCGCTGCACCTCATCAAGCCAGCACTTGCTTCCAGGTGTCAACAAGCCTGCATTATTCACTCCTTAAATGGCCCTTAAGCGAATCATCGGGGTTGCCGTCCCGGTTGAGGGCTTGCAGTTGGTCGGGGCTGCGGTCTGCTGGTAGGAGCGGCTGGGCGACGGCCGCGCCCGAGGGATCTGCCGGTTGAGGCATGGGAGTTGATCTGAACGATCGTTGCGGCGCGGAAGGGGCGGCATCTGGGTCGGTCGGTGGGCACGAGGCCGGTACGAGATGTGGGTGGCTGAAGGCCGCCGCACTGGGGCGGTCGCGCACACGCCCCGGTGCGTCGCCGCCGATAAGACGTATTCCTCCCGGGCGAACCGTGCCTACCTGCGCAGACGCCCCATCAAGGCCGTCATCCCGGAGAAGCCCGACTTAGGCGAACGCCACGCCCCCGCCCTCCTGGCACAAGCCGCCAAGATCCACAGCAGCCGTGGGTCGCAGCCGTGTCCCACTCCTCCGCGGCCTCGGGCTGTGGCCAACGAGGCCACGCCCCTCCATCGTCCTCCGCGCCGCTGAGCTCGTCGACTGCTGCAACCTGAGGAGTCCTCCCTCCTTGCGTCTCGCCGTCCGCACGTGGACCGGCGCACTGCCGCGCGCCGGCGCTCGGCGCTGGTGCGTACGTCTTCGACTGGGCTGCCGAGACTGTCGGGGGCGGTTCCGCGGTGAGGATCGTGTCCTGTTCGAGGACGTACCGGACGTCGTAGCCGTGCGCGTCCAGGCTGACCACGATGGCATCGACGTCGCCCGCCCCCAGCAGGCGGTACATCTGGCACGTCCGCCCTCGGTGTAAGTCAAGCGCCTGGAGCGGACCTTGGTGGCGAGCGCCGCGTCGGCGTCCTTCATGCGCATGCCCAACCCCATGAATGAGAAAAGGGAAGGAAAAAAGAAGGAAGCTCAGCCAGCTCTGGGCGCGCTTTCCAGCGGGCCAGTCCCGCACCTCGATCCCGTCCTCTTCCGACGGCGGCGTCCACCCTGCCCAACCGGTCACCCCGACCGCGTCTTCCCTGGTCACGGAATTGAACCCACAGCCGGCGCCACCCCCCACGCCGCCAGCACCGCCCTGTCGACGAGAGCGAACACCCCCAACCCCACTACCTCACACCAACACACTTGAAATCTTTGGAACATTCACGTCGTCCGGGTACCAACTGCCCGCTGCCCGAAGACTTTCGGCCATTGACACCCGATGCGTGAGCCGCATAACTTCCTGCCCCAATCGGCCTGCCGAACAGAAGTTCCACCGGCATCACCGCCGGACTCTCCAAGATCGGCAGTCCGTCGCTTCAGGCTCCTTACCCCCACACCCATGGGAGCCGCCCAAGCACCACGACCGCCCCCGGCGGCCGTCAGGCACGGGCTGCTGCCATACGCAAGGAGACTCCATTGCGGACCTCGCCTGGATCCCCACCGCGCCACCCCGGCGCACCCGCCGCCGCACCCCTGCCCCTGGCCGCGGCCACCCCTGGTGCCGTCCCAGAGATCTGCCGCCCCGCGCGATAGCCACGCGCTCCCCCGGCCCACCGCTCCGCAGCCGGGCTACGTACCGCCGACCGGATCACCTGCTGAACTCGCCCTCTGCGCAAGGTCATTGAAAAGCGGCTCCGTGCCGCAGGACAGCAGCTCCGGCGGGTCCGCCTCAGCCACCGCGGTGCGACACGCATCGCAACGGTTTCGTACGAACCCCAACCTCCGCGACCCCGTACTCCCGCGCCCGGCACGGCCGGATCCCAGGCGTACCCAGCCGCCCCGCCCATCCAAGCTCCGCCGGCCGGACCCGGCTGGCGGCTCATGACCCGCACCGGGTCACAGAACCTCCGTCCCTGAGGAGACACCCCCCACATGACCCCCTCGCACAAGAAGAGAACGACCACGAAAGCCCGCACCGCCATCGCCATGGCCGCCGCCGGCGCCATCGCCGCCCTGTCCGCCGGCATCGCCTCGGCCTCAGGCACGTTCGACACCCCCGCCGACACACACCACCACTACGCGCTCGGCGCCAAGCTGCCCTCCGGCGGCAAGGCCAGCGCACTCGCCACGCACACCTCGGTCGTCTCCCGCCTCGCCGCCCTCTCGCCACACAAGGGCGGCGCGCCCCAGGACGTGCGGGACAGCGTGGACCTGAGCCAGTACGCGATCGCCCCAGGCAATCAAGGCAGGGTCGGCTCCTGCGTG
Source organism: Streptomyces sp. YGL11-2 (assembly GCF_050054615.1). Taxonomy (NCBI): domain Bacteria; kingdom Bacillati; phylum Actinomycetota; class Actinomycetes; order Kitasatosporales; family Streptomycetaceae; genus Streptomyces; species Streptomyces sp. YGL11-2. Next base: position 102,202 of record NZ_JBNHIN010000016.1, on the reverse strand, counting down.
TCCTGGGCCATCGACTACTCCGGCTACAGCATCCAGGAGAAGCAGCAGGGCATCTCCGGCGGCCCGCAGGCACCCATGTACACCTATGCCCAGATAGCCAAGGGCAACGACCAGGGCAGCACCCCGGACGACACGTTCAGCATCGCCGAGTCGCAGGGAGTCGACTCGAAGTCGGACTACACCCAGGGCGACTTCGACTTCACCACCCAGCCGACCGACGCCGAGCGCCAGAACGCCGCGCACTGGAAGCTGTCGGGCCACACCCAATTGCACACCGGCAACCAGATCCAGGCCGACGTGAAGCAGGCCCTCGCCGACGGCGAGCCGGTCGCCATCTCCCTCCAAGTGCACCAGAGCTTCCAGGACATCACCCAGCAGACGGCGGCCGACTACTCCTACCAGCCCGGCGGCGCCGAGGACCCCGTCCTCGGCGGCCACGAGATCACCATCGTCGGCTACAACAACCAGGGCGTCCGCGTCGAGAACTCCTGGGGCAGCAACTGGGGCGACGGCGGCTACATCAACCTGTCGTGGGACTTCCTGGCCAACCAGGTCCAAGAGGCCAACGCCATCGGCAAACTCGTCAAGTAGCCCCGGCAGTTCCAGGCCGACGCCCATGCGAACGTGACCGATCCCTCACCTGCCTATCCCTGGCATACGGAGCCCGCGGTGGTGTAGGCGGGCCCCGTACTGCTTCCGCGATCGTCGTGGTCAGGTGCCCCCTTCCCGGCAACCGCAACGACTGCAAAGCATGGGAAGAATCCGGAGCCAAGGCCGCCGTCGGCAACACCATGACGATCGCTGACGGCGGCTACCCGGGCACCGGCCTTGTGATGCCCCACAGGCGCCGCAAAGGCGAGGAGTTGCCCAGCTGGAAGCAGGTGCACAACAAGTCCCACAAGCAGGTCCGCGCCCGCGTCGAGCACGTCTTCGCCCGCATGAAGACCTGGAAGATCCTCCGCGACTGCCGCCTCAAAGGCGACGGCGTCCACCACGCCATGCTCGGCATCGCACGACTGCACAATCTTGCCCTCACCGGATAGACAAACGGGCGGATCAGCAACCGACCTCGCCCGCACCGGTTCGAAGATCAGTTACGGGACAACCCATAGCTGCGGTGTCGCCCGGGCTGGGCACGGGGAACGCGCTGGTGGTGACGCTCCTGGTGCAGCTCGGGGTGGTGGCGGTGACGGGGCTGCTGAATCTGCGGCTGCCCCGGGTGGTCGGCTGAGACACGGGTGGTCGGCCGAGAGTTGATCGGGGCCGGCCGCGCCCGGTACGGCAGCAGGGCCCGGACCGCGCGTCGCGGTCCGGGCCCTGCCCCGTGCGGTGCCGCCCTGCTGCGGCGGTGCGTCAGCTCTGTGCGGTGTCGTCGCCCGCCTGCCCGGCGCCCTCAGCTGCGCCTGCCTTCTCGCGCATCTTGCGCACCAGCTCCGCCTTCTGGTCGGCTGCACCCTGGCGGTCGAGGTTGCGGTGCGGACCGTTGTTCTGCCGTTCGGCGCGGGACAGCTTCTTGCGCTGGCCGCCGCCCATGCCCACGGGGTTGTTGATGTTCTTGCTCACGGTCACGGGTTCTCCCGGTAGTGATGTGAAGTGGTCTACGGATTCATCGGTGGGGGACGGGCGGCGACGTCGAAGGACGTCAGCAGGGGCCCATCACGCTCTCACTCGTAAATCGGCGTCTGGAAGAACATGACAAAGACGTTACCTGGTTCCGCCGGCCCCGCACACCAACCTTTTCGCCGCCCCGGCGTCGGCTGGGCCTTCGGCGGGCGCCCGGGGTCAGCCGTTTCCTTCCGGGAATCTCAGCACAGCCAGCACCCGCCGGTGGTCGCCGCCCGCCTGGGGCAGGTCCAGATGGGCGTTACTGGGCCCCCGTGGGCGTTGTCAGTGGTCGCGAGCATACTGACGGCATGAGAGATCATCTCACTTGCGCCCCGCCGTTACGGGACAACCTTTAGGCAGCCACTTTGGGGCGAGCCTCTAAGATCATGGCCCCAACATCGTGCTTTACCGGGCAGGTCCGCAGACTGCCCGGAACTGCCGACGCCAGCCGAGCGCCGGCGCGCAGGGCGGGCGCAGAAGCCGAACCGAACTCCTAAAGCGGATGTCGCAGGTTCGAATCCTGCCGAGGGCATCAGCGAAGAGGCCACCTAGAGACGTCGCTAGGTGGCCTTTTGCGTTCACGGGCCTGGCGACGGCGCGGGGCAGTCACTGGCCATTGGGGACGCCCTTCGACGCCAAGCCAGCCAGCCCGGGGGACACCGAAGACCTCTAGACCTGCCTCCCGGGGAATACAGTTCGCATGCGCTTAACAACGCAGAGTCATCGGCGCTGCCCATTTCGGGCGGTCTATGTGCAAGCTGATGCGCGTTCAATTCATACCCGGCAAGATACCTCTGTGGTGAATCCAGACTCTCAACTGCTGTGGATCCGTACTGACAACGGAGCTGACGAACTGCGCTCCCTGCTGGCTTGGTTGCAGTGGGACGATGCCTTGCGCGGGCGGGTCCGGCTCGAACACGCGCCAGTTGGTTCCGGCGAGATGGGCGGGCTAGTCGATGCGCTCACAGTAGTTCTTGGCTCCGGCGGGATCGGAGTGGCGTTGACGAGCTCATTGACCGCATGGATCTCGCAGCGACGTTCGGATGTCAAGTTGACAGTAACTGCACGCGACGGGCGGAGTGTTGAAGTCGACGCCAAGCGGGTCGACGCCCAAGCACTAGCGAGAGGCATAGAACGAATTTTGCGTGCGGAGGAAGGGTCGTGACCCGTTTCCCTGATCCGGCCCGTTCGCGAGCCGTGTTGATCGGCGCCAGCACGTTTTCGGAGGCGGGTGGGTTGCCCTCCATACCGGCCGTTTCAGCCAACCTAGATGGCCTTCGTGCGGCGCTCACCAGCTCAACAACCGGATCCCTCGCTGCCGAGTACTGCACACTCCTCAGAGATCCCGCAGCGACGTCAGTGATCGGTCAAGCCCTCGCGCAAGGCTCGGAAGCCACAGACGTGCTCTTCGTGTACTACAGCGGGCATGGGCTGGTCGATGAGCGCGGCAGACTGTACCTCTCGCTGTCCTCCACGAAGCCCGATCAATTGCGCTGGACAGCGCTCCCCTTCGACTTCCTCCGGGAGGAGCTCGCAGCCAGCCGGGCAGAAATTCGGGTACTCATTTTGGATTGTTGTTTTTCAGGTCGCGCGGTCGAGGCAATGTCGGATCCCGACCGAGCGATAACCGGGCAGATCGACATCGCTGGCACCTACACGATGACCTCGACGACGGCGAATGCAACCGCCTACGCGCCGGCGGGCGCAAAATACACAGCCTTCACTGACGCCTTTCTAAGGGCGTTGCGTAGCGAAGAATACGAAGAATCGTTCAAGGACGAAAAATACAAAGAATCGCTCACGTTGGATGAGATCTTCCGGGAGATGGATATTCACCTCCTTGAGCGTGGGCATCCTCGCCCTCAGCGCCGCGCAATCAATTCCGCGGGAAGCCTGATACTGACCAAGAGTCGCCAAGTCGACGCACCTCTGAATAATATCTATCCTGGGCGCCGATTCAGCACACGGCGTCAGGCACACGAGGCGGGGGTGCATCGCCCACTACATTCCGGAATCGGTGGAACCAGAAAGACCGGCGCAGAATCCATCATCCTCTCCGGCGGCTATAAAGACGACGAGGACCATGGTGATGTCATCATCTACACCGGTCACGGCGGATTAGACCAGGCCGGAAACCAGGTTAGAGGTCAATCCCTGGACGACTCCGGCAACGCCGCCCTGGTGACCAGTTACCTCGAAGGGCTCCCGGTCCGGGTTATCCGCGGCTGGCAGATCGCGTCACGCTATGCGCCCAGTAAGGGCTACCGGTACGACGGCCTCTACCGTGTGACCAGCTACGGCAGCAAGACCAGCCTCGATGGATTCTTGATTTGGCAGTTTCGGCTAGAAGCATGCGAGGGCACTCCGCTCCCGAAGATGAAACAACAGGGCGACCTTAACGATATGGTGGAGCCCAAGATTGAACGCGTAACCGCGCGAAAAAAATTGGAAGGCATCGATCAGCCCGAACGAGTTGTGCAGCGAATCGTTCATAGCAACTCGACGCATCGCCAGGTCAAGGAATGGCACGATAACCGATGCCAGGTCTGTAGTGTGCGTATCGAAGTGCCTGGCGGGAGCTACAGCGAAGGCGCACACCTTCAGGCTTTGGAAAGTCCGCACAACGGTCCGGACACAGCTGGCAATGTGCTCTGCCTCTGCTCAAACTGTCATGTGATGTTGGATGCCGGCGCCATCGTCATTAACGATGATCTCAGCGTCATCCGGGCTGGCGAGGAGGTGGGCACCCTGAATACGCACCCTCAGCACACCATCGACCTGGAGTGTGTGAAGCAGCACCGCAACCGATGGAGTGACATGGAGTGACGCAGTTAGACGGATGCCCACACTCGACGTCAACGGGGCGGGACGTCAGCACATCTCGACGGAGTCCGGCACACGAGCCGACGCCATGTAGACGGATCCGCGCGGTCTGACAACGGGCACTGGCGCGCACTTCTAAAGTGGTAATCACCGTGCCGATGCCATACGTCGCGGGAGTGCCGACAGGAGTGCCCGCGAACTGGCTTCGTGGGGCTCCCTGTCGAATACGTGTCGAAGTTGGTCTGGCATGCAGCGCTCGCCTTAAGAAAGAGCCAGGTCAAAGCGGTGCGATCGGTGAACTGCACCGGTCTCTTCTAAGGCCGAGGCACTGGCTGGGCAGACGGCTGGTTGCCTCACCCGTAGCCAGCACACAAACACCGACGATCTTTTGAGGCTCGTTTTGCGGCGGTGGGGGCTTACTGAAGCCTCGTCGCGTAGAAGGCCACAGCGGAGGCTGCGGCGACATTGAGGGAGTCCACTCCTGCGGCCATCGGGATCCGGACCCATTCATCGGCCGCGCGCAGGGCGTCGACCGACAGTCCCTCGCCTTCTGTGCCAAGCATCAGGGCCAGCTTCTCGTACCGGCGGGCGGCCAGTTCGTCAATCGTGATCGACTTCTCACCGAGGCACAAGGCAGCCGTCACGAAGCCGTGCCGGCGGAACAGCTCGATGTCCTTCGGCCAAGAGGTCAGCCGGGTCCAGGGAACGTGGAAGACAGCGCCCATCGACACCTTCACGGCCCGCCGGTAGAGAGGGTCGGCGCAGCGCGGCGTGAGGAAAACAGCGTCCACACCCAGAGCAGCTGCGTTGCGGAAGGCAGCCCCCAGATTCGCGTGATCAACGATGTCCTCGAAGATGGCGACGCGCTGACCTGCACTCCTTTGGAGACCCAAAGGCAACATGGCGCCGATGTTGGTGTGGTCGTTGACGGCTTCCATGACCACGATGCGGCGGGTGGCGCGCAGCAGTTCGGTGGCGTCCGGCAGCGGTTTGCGCTGCATCGAGGCGAGCGCCCCGCGGTGGACGTGATAGCCCGTCACCCGCTCGGCGAGGTCGGGGCTGACCGCGTAGACCGGGGCCGGGACCTCGTCGATGACATCTCGCATGACGTCGACCCACTTGGCCGAGAGCAGCATGGAGCGCATCTCGTACCCGGCGTGCCGGGCGCGACGGATGACCTTCTCGCCCTCGGCGATGAAGAGCCCTTCGGCGGGCTCGCGCCGGCGCCGCAGCTCGACGTCGGTGAGACCGGTGTAGTCGCGCAGCCGCGGGTCGTCCGGGTCCTCGACGGTGATGATTTCTGCCACGGGGAGATAGTGCCTTGTCGGTCTCGGGATTCCCACGCCGGGGAGCGGATCGGTCAGCTGAGGGAGGTGGGGCCGGCGACGGTGACGACGTCTCCGATGACGATGACGGCCGGCGGGCGGACGCCTTCGGCCCGCACGGTCTCGCCGAGGGTCGCCAGGGTGGCGTCGACGCGGCGCTGGGAGGCAGTGGTGCCTTCCTGGATGACCGCGGCGGGGGTGTCGGCGGCGCGGCCGTGCTCCACGAGCTTGGCGGCGATGGCGCCGCTGTTCTCCACGCCCATCAGGACGACGAGGGTGCCGCGCAGCTTGGCGAGCGCGGCCCAGTCCACCAGCGAGCGCTCGTCGTCGGGGGCGACATGGCCGCTGACGACGGTGAATTCGTGGGCGACGCCGCGGTGGGTGACGGGGATGCCGGCGGCGCCGGGGACGGAGATGGTGCTGGAGATGCCGGGGACGACCGTGCAGGGGATGCCGGCGGCGGCCAGCGCCTGGGCCTCTTCCATGCCGCGGCCGAAGACGAACGGGTCGCCGCCCTTGAGACGGACCACGGCCTTGCCGGCCTTGGCATGCTCGATCAGGGCGTTGTTGATGGCCTCTTGGGCCATGAAGCGGCCGTACGGGATCTTCGCCGCATCGATGACCTCGACGTGCGGCGGGAGTTCGGCGAGCAGATCGCGCGGCCCGAGCCGGTCGGCGATGACCACGTCCGCCTCGGCGAGCAGTCGGCGGCCCCGGACAGTGATCAGGTCGGGGTCGCCGGGGCCGCCGCCGACCAGGGCCACACCGGGGGTGTGCGGGCGGCGGTGGTGCGGGGCGGCGAGGCTGCCGTCCCGCAGGCCCTCGACGATGGCGTCGCGGACGGCGGCGGAGCGGCGCGGGTCGCGGCCGGTGAGCACGGCCACGGTGACGCCCTCGCTGCGGCCGGTGGCCGGGGTCCAGGCGGTGGCGGCCTCGGCGTCGTCGGAGCGTACGCACCAGACGCGGCGGTCCTCGGCCTCCTGGGAGGCGGCGGCGTTGGCCTCGGGGTCGTCGGTGGAGATCAGCGCGTACCAGGCGCCTTCGAGGTCACCGGCCCGGTAGCGGCGGCGCTCCCAGTGGATCTCGCCGGTGTCGGCCATCGCCTCGACGGAGGGGGTGGCGGACGGGGAGATCAGCAGGACGTCGGCGCCCGCGGCGATGAGCGAGGGGAGCCGGCGCTGGGCGACCTGCCCGGCGCCCAGGACGACCACGCGGCGGCCGGACAGCCGCAGTCCGACGGGGTAGGCGGCGTGTTCGGAGGCATGCTCGGCCATGGTGGTACGGCTCCTTGTGCGGATGGTGCGGGTTCGGCGTCCGGCTCAGTCGCTGCGGCACTGGAGCGGCTGATGAGGGGAAACGGGCCCGGGAGGCGCTACGGCCCCGGCCCACAGCCTAGGGCCTGTCGGCCAACCACCGTCGTCCGCCCGGGGCACGGGCGGCGGGAGGTTGACGACAGGCCCGGGGGCTGCGGGCCGGAGGTCGTGCGGGGGCGGCCTGGTGACGGCCGGTCCCGGTCAGCTCTTCTCGGTGACTCCGGCGGAGTCGAAGGTGGCGACCTCGTGCATGGCGCGGGCGGCGCTCTGCACGACGGGCAGCGCGAGCAGCGCGCCGGTGCCCTCGCCCAGCCGCAGGTCGAGGTCGACGATCGGGCGCAGGCCCAGCTTGTTCAGCGCCGCGACATGGCCCGGCTCGGCGCTGCGGTGGCCGGCGATGCAGGCGGCCAGCGCCTCCGGGGCGATGGCCCGGGCCACCAGGGCGGCGGCGCCGGCGCTGACGCCGTCCAGGATCACCGGCGTACGCAGCGAGGCGCCGCCGAGGATCAGGCCGACCATGGCCGCGTGCTCCAGGCCGCCGAGCGCGGCGAGGACGCCGACCGGGTCGGCCGGGTCGGGCTGGTGGAGTTCCAGGGCGCGGCGGACGACCTCGACCTTGCGGGCGTGCGTCTCGTCGTTGATGCCGGTGCCGCGGCCGGTGACCTCGGCCGGGTCGACGCCTGTGTAGACGGCGATCAGGGCGGCCGAGGCGGTGGTGTTGGCGATGCCCATCTCACCGGTCAGCAGCGCCTTGTTGCCGGCGGCCACCAGGTCCCGGGCGGTCTCGATGCCGACCTCGATGGCCTTGAGGACCTCTTCCTGGGTCATCGCGGGGCCCTGGGTGAAGTCGGCGGTGCCGGGCCGGACCTTGCGGGGCAGCAGGCCGGGCGTGGCGGGGAGTTCGCCGGCCACGCCGACGTCGACCACGCACACCTCGGCGCCGACCTGGTTGGCGAAGGCGTTGCAGACCGCGCCGCCGCCCAGGAAGTTGGCGACCATCTGGCCGGTGACCTCCTGGGGCCAGGGGGTCACGCCCTGGGCGTGGACGCCGTGGTCGCCGGCGAAGATCGCGACCGCGGCCGGCTCCGGGATGGGCGGCGGGCACTTGCGGGACAGGCCGCTGAGCTGCGCGGAGATGATCTCCAGCATGCCCAGTGCCCCGGCCGGCTTGGTCATCCGCTTCTGCCGCTCCCAGGCTTCGCCGAGCGCCTTGGCGTCCAGCGGGCGGATGCCCTGGAGGGTCTCCTGGAGGAGGTCGTGCGGGTCCTCGCCCGGCAGCGCGCGCCGGCCGTAGGTCTCCTCGTGGACAACCCAGGACAGCGGGCGGCGCTTGGACCAGCCCGCCTGGAGCAGTTCGGGCTCGTCCGGGAACTCGTCGACGTAGCCGACGCAGAGGTAGGCGACGACTTCGAGGTGTTCGGGCAGGCCCAGTTCGCGGACCATCTCGCGCTCGTCGAAGAAGCTGACCCAGCCGACGCCGAGGCCCTCGGCGCGGGCGGCGAGCCAGAGGTTCTCGACGGCGAGCGCCGAGGAGTACGGAGCCATCTGCGGCTGGGTGTGCCGGCCGAGGGTGTGCCGACCGCCGCGGGTGGGGTCGGCGGTGACGACGATGTTCACCGGCGTTTCGAGGATCGCCTCGATCTTCAGCTCGCGGAACTGCTTGGCGCGCGCCTTGGGCAGCGACTTGGCGTAGGCGTCGCGCTGCCGCATGGCGAGCTGGTGCATCTTCTCGCGGGTGTCGTCGGACCTGATGACGACGAAGTCCCAGGGCTGGGAGTGGCCGACGCTGGGGGCGGTGTGGGCCGCTTCCAGGACGCGCAGCAGCACTTCGTTGGGGATCGGGTCGCCGCGGAAGCCGTTGCGGATGTCGCGGCGTTCGCGGATGACGCGGTGTACGGCGGCGCGCTCGGAGTCGTCGTAGGCGGGGGCGGCCGGGGTGGCGACGCGGGTGGTGTCGCCGTCGGTGGCCTCGTCGGCGGGTGCGACGGGGGCCTCGTCCCCGGAGACCGCCGGGGAGTGGTCCTCGCCCTCGCCGAGTTCGACGAGTTGGGCGTTGTCCTGCTGGTGCGGGCGGGGGGTGCCGTCGTGCGCGGCATCGGCGGCGGGGGCGGCGTCGGCCGCGGCGGCCGCCGGTGCCGGCTCGGCGGCGGCCGGCTGCGCGGCGTCGGGTGCGGCCCCGGCCGCCGGGACGGGCTCCGCGCTCGCCTGGGCCGGGATGTGCAGGACCACGTTCTCCGCCGCTGCGGCGGGCGCGGCGAGGACGTCCGCGGTGGGCTGGTCGGCAGCGGCGGGGGCGGCATCCGGGGCGGGCTCGGCGGCCTGCGCCGCGGCGGGCTGTGCGGCGCCGTCCGTCGGGACCTCCGCCGGGGCGTCGGCCACTGCCGGGGCCTCGGCGGCGGCCGTGTCGGGCTGCGGCTCGGCCGGGGGCTGTGCGCCCTCGGGGGCGGCCGGCGCCGCCGGGGCGGGCGCGGCGGTCTGTCCAGCCTCGGCGGTTACGGGGGCCGGCGCGGACTCCGCCGCCTGTGCCCCGGGCTCCTCTATGACGGCCTGGTGCTGGGGCGCGGCGCTCTCGGCTGCGGGCAGGGCGATGGGGCCCTGCGGCGCCGCCGCGGCGTCCGGCTCGCCTTCGGGGGCGACCGGCTGGGCCGCGGCGACCGGTTGGGTGTCCGTGGGCTGCCGGGCCTCGGCCGGTGCGCCGGACTCGGCCTGGGCGGGCTGGGGTTCGGCCACGGGCTGGGACGCGGCCGGGGCCGCCTCGGCGGCGGCCGGCTGCGCGACGTCCTGCGGGGCGGCGGCGTCCTGCGGAACCTGCTCCGCATGGCCGGGCGAGGCCGCCGGATCGGCATGGTTCGCGGGCTGCACCACGGTCTCCGCCGCTGCCGCTGTTGTTTCCGCCACTGCTTCTGCCACCGCCTCCACCGTTGCTTCCTGCTGCGGCTGCGCGGCCGCTACGGGGACGTCCTGAGCGGGGAGTTCCTGGACCGGCGCGGGGGCGGCCTGGACCGGAGCCTCCTGGACGGGGGCTTCCGGAGCTGCGGCCTCCACCGCCGGGTGCGGCGGCTGCTCCACCGCCTCGGCCGGAGCCTGCGCCGGCGTGCCCAGAGGGGCACTTGCGGCGTCAGCCGGCTCCGCGGCTTCCACGACGACCGCGGAACCCGAGGCATCCACCACCACGGCCGCGACCGCCGCCGCGGCGCCCTCGGCGGGCACCGGCTGCACCGGAGTCTGCGGCTGGGCCTGGGCCTGCGGCTGCGCCGCGGGCAACGCGCCGTCCGGCTGGGTCTGCTGGGGCTGCGGGGCCGGCTCGACGGCCGGTACCGCGCCCTGTTCGGCGGCCGCGGCGGCCTCGGTGGGCACCGGAGCCGCGGCGGCGACCGCGTCCGCGTCGCCCGGGGTCTGCGCGGCCTCCGGCACGGGGACCGACACCGCCTGCGCGGACGCCTCTCCCCACGGCTGCACCTGCGCCGGGACCTGGGACGGAATCTCGCCCAGCTGCGGCCCGGGCAACGGGCCCTGCCCGGCGGCCCCGTAGGACTGCTCGGCGTACAACTGGCCGTCGTAGGGCTGCTGGACGTAGGCGGGGGCACCCGCGGGCGGCGTCGCGTACCCGGCGTCCCCGTGGGCGCCCTGCTCCGGATAGGGCTGAGCCGACCGGGCGTCAGCGGGCTGTGCCTCTGCGGGCTGGTCGCCCACCGTCACGGCCCCCGGTGCCTGGGGGGCCTCGGCCGGTACGTCGAGGTACTCGGGGCCGCCGGACACCTGGGCGGGCTGCCGGGGCGTGGCCTGGGTCGTCTCGGCCGGGCCGCGGTCGGCCAGCGAACGGACCACACCGCCGGTCGCGTCCGGGACGGGCGGGCCCATGTGGAGCGGACGGCGCGGTGCGGCGGCGGGCTGGGCGGCGGCCCGTGCGCGCGCCTGCGGCTGGGGGGCCGCGGGCTGCGGGATGCGGACGGCGCCGAGGTCGACGGAACCGGAGTCGCGACCGCCGCTCTCGTGGTCGCCGACGGCCGCGTGCTCGGCGGCCGGTGCGGGGACCGGCTCGTAACCGGCGGCCTGCTGGGGGGCGGCAGCCGCGTCGAACGGCCCGCCCTGCTGCGGTACGGCGTGCGGCTGGGCGGGCTGCGGCATCTGCTGGGCCGGCTGCTCGCTCCAGGCGCCCTGGGCACCCGGCATCAGCAGCAGGTCGTCGTCCTCGGGGACGGTCCCGGCCGCGTCGTGGTAGGGGTAGTCGCCCGGCTGCTGCGTCGGGCCGGCGTCGGCAGGGGAAGGAACGGCCGGCTGCGGCTGCCCGCGATGTCCGCCTGCGTTCTCCGGCTGTCCCTCGCCCGGGACCTGGCCGGTGTCGGTCATGCGTACCCCTCGCCCATTGGTAGTGCTCCTTCCAACCGCTCGTGCGACCCGCTCGACCGGTGCGCACCGACGCCCCGATAGCTAGAACGAGCGAGCGCGCCTCCCGGCACGTCCGCCCTCAAGTGCTTCATTTTCGTCCAAAACCACGGCAATTTCCGGATATTGGCGTACGAAGCCGAACGCGGAACGGCGGCGCAACGATCCGCCAGCCTACCTCGCGCGGGTGGGCTCCCAGGTCACGGGTGAGGAACGCGATAGCCGCTCAGCAAAAACACCACAGAGCGTTCACGTTCGACCCAAACGGAGGTGTCCAGTTCTACCGACTGAAGGAGGGCGCACTCGACTTCGTACCCGCCGTCGGCGAGCGCCCGGCCCAGCGCCTCGGCCTCGTCGCGGGTCGCGGCGTGGGTGACGATCCGTTCGGGACGGCGGGCCGCGCAGGCGGTGACCACGTCCACTCCCCCGGCGCCGATGCGCACCACGTCGGGCTCCGGCAGGTCCTCCAGGATCTTCGGCGCGCGGCCGTGGACGACCTGGAGTTGGACGCCGAGCCGGCGGGCGATGGCGACGGTGCGCCCGCAGGCGTCCGGGTCGGCGTCGACCGCGATGACGGCGGCGCCGAAGCGCGCGGCCTCCGCGGCGGCGGCGCCGCTTCCGGAGCCGATGTCCCAGACCAGGTCGCCCACCCGCGGCCCGAGTCGGGCGAGTTGTGCGGTGCGCAGCTGGACGGACTCGCCCTCGCCGAGCGCCCCGCCGTACGCGCGGTCCGGAAGTCCCCAGCCGCGCGGCCCGGTCGGATGGCCCGCTTCGCCGCCGGGGGTGCCGGCGATCCAGCCGGTGCCCTGGGCGGCGGCGCCGGCGGGCGATCCGCCGACGACGATGACGACATTGGGGTCGCGCCATACGTGGTCGGCGGCCTTGTCGGATGTGAGGACCGTCACCCGTTCTCGTTCGGTGCCCAGGTCCTCGCAGATGACGAAGGTGCGGTGGACGTCGCCCAGCAGCAGGGCGAGTTCGGCGGGGCCGGCGCCGGGCGAGGTGAGCACGGCGACCTTGGGGTGGGCGCGGCAGACGTTGACCGCACGGCGCAGATCGCGGCTGTGGGCGACGACGATCTGGGCGTCGTCCCAGGGCATGCCGGCCCGGGCGAAGGCGGCGGCGACGGAGGAGACGGCCGGTACCACCTCGACCTCCAGGCCGTATTCGGGGGCGCGCAGGGTGCGTACCACGCCGAAGAAGCCGGGGTCGCCGTCGGCGAGTACGACGGCGGTGCCGCGGTGCTGGGCGATGCGGCGGGCGGCCAGGGTGACGCTGCCGAGGCGGATCCGCTCGGCGGCGGGCGGGACTTCGGGGAGCGCGAGATGGTGCGCGGCTCCGGCCACCAGCGTCGCGGCGCCGAGGGCGGAGCGGGCGGCGGCGGTCAGCGGGGAGCCGTCCCATCCGATCACCGTGACCCGGTCGGCCATGCTCGTCAGTCTCCTGGGGCTGGTGGGGGGCGCGGGCGGGGGGCCGCCTGCCGGTGGTGGTGCGACGGGCGCTGGGGGTGCTGGTCGGTGCGGTTCGGTGCTGGTCGGCGCAGTGCGCGCGGTTGTTTCAGCAGGCCGAGGGTACCCCGATGCACAGGGTCCGGAGGGGCTGCGGGGTGGTCAGTTCCACTCGGGGTGGGCGAAGCCGTTCGCGTCGGCCATCCTGCCGGGGAGGCCGTCGAGGTCCTCGGGCAGCAGGCTCCATACGATCAGGTCCGTGCGGATGTCCGTCCAACCGCCGTCCTCCGTCCGGCTGCGGGCTATCCACGCGTTGCGCAGCACGCCCTCGCTGATGCAGCCGATCTTCTGGGCCACCTGCTGGGCGGCGGTGTTGTCGGCGGCGGTGCGCAGTTCGATGCGCTCGAATCCCGCGTTCCGGAAGAGCCACTGCGCGACGGCGAGCACGGATTCCGACGCGTAGCCCTCGCCGCGGGCCCACGGCGCGGTGACGTAGCGGATCTCGGCGCTGCGGAGCCGCCAGTCGGTGTGGTCGAGGACGATGGAGCCGACCAGCCGCTGGGTGAGGAACTCGGTGACGGCCAGGGCGATGCCGCGGCCCCGGGTGCGGACGGCGGCGGCCCCGCCGGTGGCCCAGGCGCGGGCGTCGGCGAGGGTGTACGGGTGCGGCAGCGCGGTCCAGGCGGCGACCAGCTCGTCGGACATCATCTCGGCGAGGGCGGGTACGTCGGCCTCTTCGAAGGGGCGCAGCACCAACCGCTCCGTGCTGAGCGAGATGTCCGGAAAGGTGGATGTCATGCCGATGCTCCAACGCCGTTGACTGGGGTGTTCCGGGACGTCACGGGCCGTTTTCTCCGTGAGGTCGCGGGCCGTCCTGACCGTCTTGAATGCACCAGCATGCAGCATCCGCCCACGGACGTGCCACGCGCCCGGGCCCGCGGGCGCAGCCGCGGCTGCCACCGTTCGCCGCACCTGGTCACTGCCGGGGCTCCCCGCTTGCTCCGGCGCCGTGGCTGCCCCTGACAGTTGCTGTGACCGCTGCCGCGACCGCCCTCGGGCCGCGCGGGCGGCTGCGGTTGCTTGCCCTGGGTGGCCTGGGTGGCCTGCTTGCCCTGGGCGCTCCGGTCGCCCCGTTCGCCCCGGCGCCCCGGTCGCCCCGGCGCCCTGCTCGCCCCGTTAATCGGCTCGCCCCGCCCCCCGCCCCCAACCTCCCCACCACACCCGCCCACCCCCCGAAGGGGGGTGGGCGGCGGGGAAAAAAGCAAGAGGTACGGGTGGGCGGCGGGGAAAAGAGGAGCGCGCCCTCATCTACGTGGAGGGCCCCCTCATCCGCATGGAGAACTTCCTCATCCACACGGAGAACTCCCTCATCCGCATGGAGAGCTTCCTCGTCCACGTGGACAGCGCCCCCAACTACGCAGACATACGTGGACATAGATGGAAGTAGCCTCCGCACCCCGCCCCGCCTCCGTGAACAGCACCCCCCGCCCCACCCCGTCGGTGCCTCAGCTCCCGACGGGGCCGGCCTCAGCTCTTGACAGGGCCGAAGGCCGGGATGACCGAGCCGTCCTTGTACTTGTCCTCGATGAACTTCTTGACCTCGTCGGAGTTCAGGAGCTGGGCGAGCTTCTTGATCCGCGGGTCGTTCTCGTTGCCCTTCTTGACGGCCAGGAAGTTGGCATAGGGGTTGCCCTTCGCCTTCTCCAGGGCCAGGGCGTCGGTGGACGGCTTGAGGTGCGCGCCGACGGCGAAGTTGCCGTTGATGACGGCGGCGTCGACGTCGTCGATGCGCGGCGCGGTCTGCGCGGCCTCCAGCTCGGTGATCTTGACGCCCTTGTTGTCCTTGACGTCGGTCAGCTTGGCGTCGGAGCCGACACCGGGCTTGAGGGTGATCACACCGTTGTCGGCGAGCAGCTTGAGCGCACGGCCCTCGTTGGAAGGGTCGTTGGGGACCGAGACGGTGGAGCCGGCCTTGAGGTCGGAGAGCTTGTGGATCTTCTTGGAGTAGATGCCGAGCGGCTCGATCTCGACGTTCACGACCGGGACGATGTGGGTGCCGTTCTCCTTGTTGAAGGTGTCCAGGAACGGCTTGTGCTGGAAGAAGTTGGCGTCGACCTGGCCGTCGTCGGTGACCTTGTTGGGGATCTTGTAGTCGTTGAACGGCTTGACGACGAGCTTGAGGCCCACCTGCGGCGCCAGCTTGTCCTTGACGTAGTCGAGGATCGTGGCGTGCGGAGTGGGGCTGGCCGCGACGACCAAGGGGGCGTTCTTGTCGCCCTTGTCGCTGCTCGCGGTGGTGTCGGACGGGGCGCTGCAGGCGCTCGCGCCGAGGGCGACCGCGGAGGCGGCGGCTATGGCCGCGGTGATCTTGATGGTGTTACGCACGAAGAGTGCCTCTTTCTTGTGCACACGGGGGTTCCCGTGTGGGGTACGCCCGGCAAAGGGTCCGGGCTTCGGGGTGCGGGTGGTGCGGGGGTCAGGCGGCCTCGGTGACGGCCGCCGGCTCCTCGGCCCGGACGCGGCGCAGTCCGACGCGTACGGTCGCGGCGCGGCCGCCGCGGCGGGCGAGCCGGCGCACGATCAGGTCGCCGAGCACCTGGACGAGGGTGACCAGGACGATCAGCTCCACGACGGTGGTGATCATCAGCGAGGTCTCGTACTGCTGGTAGCCGTAGGTGTAGGCGAGGTTGCCCAGGCCGCCGCCGCCGACCGCGCCGGCGATCGCGGAGTAGCCGATCAGCGTGATGACGGTGGTGGTGACGGCCGCGACCAGCGCGGGCAGCGCCTGCGGGAGCAGCACCTTGAAGACGATGGTCCAGGTGCCGCCGCCCATCGCCTGGGCCGCCTCGACCAGGCCGTGGTCGACCTCGCGCAGGGCGGCCTCGACGAGGCGGGCGAAGAACGGGATGGCGGCGATGGCCAGCGGGACGACCGCGCCGGTCGGGCCGATGGAGACGCCGACGACGAGCCGGGTGAAGGGGATCAGCACCACGATCAGGATCAGGAACGGGAAGGACCGCCCGATGTTCACGATCGCGCCGAGGACCTTGTTCACGACGACGTTCTGGAGCATGGCGCCGCGGTCGGTCAGATGCAGCAGTACACCTACGGGTATGCCGACGAGCACCGCGTAGAACGTCGACCACCACACCATGAAGAGGGTGTCGAGCGCGTTGTCGTACAGCAGCGGCTGCATGTCGTTCCAGCTCACTTGGCGCCTTCCTTCTGGAGCGGGGCGGTGGCGGTGCCGGCGGCGCCGGTCTCGGCGTCGCCGACGACGTCCACCTGGAGACCCTGCTCGCGCAGGAAGCCGATGGGGACGACGTTGTCCTCGAAGCGGCCGGGGAGTTCGATCCGCATCCGGCCGATCTGCTTGCCGCCGACGGTGTCCATGGCGGCGCCGAGGATCGAGATGTCGACGTTGTAGGTGCGCGCGAGTTCGGACACCACGGGGCGGGTGGCGGCCTCGCCGTGGAAGGTGATGTCGACGACCGTACGGTCCTCGGCCGAGGGCTCACCGCCGACCGGGAAGAGTTCCCGGGCGAGTTCGGAGCCGGGGGTGGCGAGGAGTTCGGCGACGGTGCCCTGTTCGACGACGCGGCCGTTCTTCATCAGCGCGGCGGAGTCGCAGATGGTCTTGACGACGTCCATCTCGTGCGTGATGAGCACGATGGTCAGGCCGAGCTGGCGGTTGAGGTCGCGCAGCAGTTGGAGGATGGAGCGGGTGGTCTCCGGGTCCAGGGCGCTGGTGGCCTCGTCGGAGAGCAGCACCTTGGGGTCGCCGGCCAGTGCCCGGGCGATGCCGACGCGCTGCTTCTGGCCGCCGGAGAGCTGGGCCGGGTACGCCTGGGCCTTGTCGGCGAGGCCGACCAGGTCCAGCAGTTCCAGGGCCTTGCGGGAGCGCTCGCGGCGGTCGACCTTGAGGATTTCCAGCGGCAGTTCGACGTTGTCCTGGACGGTGCGCGAGGACAGCAGGTTGAAGTGCTGGAAGACCATGCCGATGTGGCTGCGCGCGGCGCGCAGGGCGGCGTTGGCGCGCTTCTGGTTGCCGGCCAGCGCCGTGAGGTCCTGGCCGGCCACGGTGACCGTGCCGGAGGTGGGGCGTTCCAGGAGGTTGAGGCAGCGGATGAGGGTGGATTTACCGGCGCCGCTCTGGCCGATGACGCCGTACACCTCGCCTTCGCGGACGTGCAGATCGACGCCGTCCAGGGCGGTGACCTCGCGGTCTCCTGAACGGTAGACCTTGGTCAGGCCCGTTGTGGTGATCACAGGGAATTCCGTCACTGTCGAGTGCTCGGCGGCTCGCCCGCCGGGCACGGGGCATTCTTGCGAGTGCGGCAGAGGGGAACGCGGAGCGGCGGCGGGCGCGGGGCCCGGCTCCGGGTTCCGGTGACGCGGGGCGGCCGGTGGCGTCTGTGGGGTGACGTACGGCGCATGGCAGCGGGTCTCGCTTCGGGGCGCGAGGCTCAGGCGGGGGCCCTCAGCGGTCACACATTCGACACATGCAACGAGCACCGGGCGCGTTGGACGCCTCGGTCGCAGGGGTGCGGTAGCTCGTCGTGGTCATGTCGGCCAGTAAACCAGACAGCGGTGCGACCCCTTCAAGCCTGTCCGCATATCGGACATCGCTGATCGCAGGGTGGACGGCGCAGCGCTCCGCGCCGCCGCCCCCGGCCGGGCGCCCGTGGCCTGCGCGGACGCCTCCGGCGGCCCGGGACGACGTAAGCCGACTCCCGCCCTGCCACAGGGCGCGCTGTGGCCAACGCCACGGCCGGCGCGCCGCCGGATGCCGCGGCGGGGCCGGGCGCGGCCCGCCACGCGCCGCGGATTAGCATCGGCCCATGCCCCACAACCCCATGGCGCGCGAGCGCGTCGCCCGGAGGCCCCGGTGATCGACGCGCTGACGATCGCGGTCGGCGTGGCCGCTCTCGCCCTGGCCGTCTGGTGCGGCTTCGCGGCCTACCGCGACCAGCCCACCAAGGACTGGCACTTCATCGGCATGGCCGTCGTGTCGCTGCTCTGCATCGTCCAACTGGTCATCGCCTTCGTGCAGTTGGCGCGCGGCCAGTCGCCGGACAAGGGCACCGCGCTGTTCGTGTCGTATCTGCTCGGGGCCGCCGCCTGCGTACCGGCGACCGGGTTCATGTCGCTCTCGGAGCGCACCCGGTGGGGTTCGGCCACCGTCGCGGCGGGCGCCGTGGTGCTGGCCGTACTGGAAGTGAGACTCTTCGACATCTGGGGAGGCGGCAGTGCCTGAGGCAGTGCCCGAGACCACGACGAGCGCCGCGGCGCAGGACGCCCAGGGCGCGGCCCCGGCCGGGAGGCTGTCGCTGGGCACCGGCCCGGGGCGGCTGCTGGTCACGCTCTACGGGATCTTCACGGTGGCCGCCGCGTCCCGCTCGCTCTACCAGCTGATCGCCCAGTTCGACCGGGCCCCGCTGGCGTACAGCCTCTCGGCGGTCTCCGCGGTCGTGTACGGATTCATCACGTTCTCGCTGGTGCGGGGCGGTGAGGGCGCCCGCAGGGCGGCGATCGCCTGCTGCCGGCTGGAGCTGCTGGGGGTGTTCGGCATCGGCACCTGGACGCTGGTCGACTCGGCCGCGTTCCCGGACGCCACGGTCTGGTCGGACTACGGGATGGGCTACCTCTTCATCCCGGTCATCCTGCCGGTCACCGGTCTGATCTGGCTGCGCCGGGCCCGCGCGAAAGCGGCGGCCTGAGCGGCGCGACGGCTGCGTCGGAGGTACGGGCCCGCCACCGGCGCGGGCCCGTCCCGGCGTCCTACGCTCCGGTGAGCTGCTTCTCCAGCGTGACCACGCTCAGCCGGCCGGTGCGCCGCTCGGTGCCCACCGGCGCGTAGCCGTGGCTGCGGTAGAGCCGGAGGTTGCCCTCGCTGCGGTGGCCGGCGCGCAGGCGGTAGCGCTTGGCGGAGCACTCGGCGGCGAGCCGTTCCTCGACGGCGGCGAGCAGCCGCCCGCCGAGGCCGTGCCGCTGGAGGCGCGGATGCACGATCAGTTTGGCGATCTTCGCGGTGCCGTCGGCGTCGACCGTGCCGCGGACCGATCCGACCACCTCCTGCCCGAGTCTGGCCACCATCACGCAGCCCTCGCCGAGTTCGGCGCGCAGGGCGTGCAGCGTCTGGCTCAGCGGCTCGATGGCGTAGTCGTCGTAGAGCGCGGCCTCCGTCTGGTAGCAGAGGTACTGGAGTTTGAGGATCTGTTCGGCGTCGTCGTCGGTCGCCGCAGAGATGGTCACGCTCGTGCCCATGCGCGTTTGCCTCCCCTTTTCGGTTCGCTGCTCGCTTCCGGAGTCCCCGCAAATCAGGCGCGGCAATCTCCGGCGCGAGCATTCTGCGCAGGCATTTGGGACAAGCGGAACGGACCGGCGCCAAGCTCCCCTGTGACATTCCCAACTCAGATGAGTACGGGGGCCGATGGGGCGGCATGGCGCCGGTCCGGGACGCGCGGGCGCTCAGTGCCGGCGGAACTCCTCGGCGGCCAGCACCGCGGTGTCCGGGTTGTCGGAGAACAGGCCGTCGATACCGGTCGCGTAGAGCGCCTTGAAGTACGCGAGCGAGTTGCCGTAGTCGCCCGGGTTCTTACCGACCCGGAAGTCCAGCGGCAGGAAGTTGTTCTCGTTCCGCACGGTGTACGGGGTGAGGAACAGCCCCGCGGCGTGCGCGTCGCGGACGAGGGTCGTGGGCTTGCCGAGCCTGCCCTTGTCGTCCTGCGCGATGATCTGCGGCAGCCAGGGGCCGATGCCCTGGGCGAAGCCGGCGATCCACTTGAGCCCCTCGGGCTTGAGGAGGTCGGCGGTGGTGCGCGGGTCGCCGGACTCGACGAAGTCCCAGGGCCTGACGGACGGCTCGTCGAGCAGGACGACCTTCGGGCACTTCACGCCCAGTTCGCTGAGCCGGCGGAGACTGCTGGGCTCGAAGGACTGCAACAGGTTGGGGGCGTGCGCGGTGTGCCGGCCGTACCGGCGCAGCAGCTTGGCGAGCGGCTCCTCGATGCCCAGGCCCAGCTTGCGGAAGTAGGTGGGGTGCTTGGTCTCGGGGTAGATCCACACGGGTCGGCCGCGGCGGCGCCCCTCGCGCTCGGCCCACTGGAGGACCTCTTCGAAGGTGGCTATCTCCCAGTGCCCGTCGTAGAGCGTGTTGTGCTGGCGGACGTCGGGGATGCGCTCCTTGGCGCGCAGGGTCTTCAGCTCGGCGAGCGTGAAGTCCTCGGTGAACCAGCCGGTGATCTTCTTGCCGTCCACGGTCTTGGTGGCCTTGCGGCCGGCGAACTCTCGGTGGTCGGCGACATCGGTGGTGGCGGAGATGTCCGGCTCGTGCCGGCAGACCAGGTGACCGTCCTTGGTGGGGACGAGGTCACCGGCCTCGATGACGTCCGCGCCCATGTCGAGGGCGAGTTGGTAGGAGCCGAAGGTGTGCTCCGGGCGGTAGCCGCTGGCGCCGCGGTGGCCGATGACGAACGGGACGGGCAGCTGCCGCGGCCGGCCGGCGGTACCCGCAGGGGTCGGGCCCGCCGGGTTCGTCCGGCCTGCCGCGTCGGCCTGCCCGGCGGTGGCGAACACCGCCGCGCCCGCCCCCAGGGCCGCTGCCCCCAGCACCGTCCGTCGTCCCGGCTGCTGCCGCATCTGCATTCCTGCGCTCCTCGCTCTGCGATGTCCGGTGCCGTACCGGACATTTCGGGGTGGTCAGCCCTATAAAGGCGTCCCGCACGGCGTCTCGTACACCGTCCGGGACCGCCCCGATCGTAGGCACGGACGGGTGATGCCGGGGAGACGTCCGGAGATACCGGAGGGAACATGGAAGTAACGCACGTCAACTCTGCGTATCGGCCTGGTGAACCCGATGTGCGAGCAGGGGTAACCCGCGAGTATGGTCCTGGGCGGCAGAGAACTGCGCTCCCTTGACCTGTCCAGCCACGACCCGGAGGACCCGTTGTCCCGCATTGTGCTGAAGGCGATTCTCGGACTGGTGATGCGTGTCCTGTTCCGCCCGAAGGTCGAGGGCATCGAGCGCATCCCGGAGACCGGCCCAGTGATCCTGGCCGGCAACCACGTCACCTTCATCGACTCGCTGTTCCTGAGCCTGGTGGTCAAGCGCCCGGTGTTCTTCATCGGCAAGGACGAGTACGTCACCGGCAAGGGCGTCAAGGGCCGCCTGATGGCCTGGTTCTTCACCACCGCCGGCATGATCCCGGTGGACCGCGACGGCGGGCACGGCGGGGTCGCGGCGCTGATGACCGGCCGCCGGATCCTGGAGGAGGGCCACGCCTTCGGCATCTACCCGGAGGGCACCCGCTCCCCCGACGGCCGGCTGTACCGCGGCCGTACCGGCATCGCCCGGCTCGCCCTGATGACCGGCGCCCCGGTCGTCCCGTTCGCCATGATCGGTACGGACAAGGTGCAGCCCGGCGGCAAGGGCCGTCCGCACATCGCCCCGGTGACGGTGCGCTTCGGTGAGGCGCTGGACTTCTCGCGGTACGACGGCATGGACCGCGACCGCTATGTGCTGCGGGCGGTCACCGACGAGGTGATGAGCGACGTCATGGAGCTGTCCGGCCAGGAGTACGTCGACATCTACGCCACCAAGGCCAGGGTCGCCTGACCCCTGCCCCTGACCACGACGCCGGGCCCCCTTCCGTATACCGCGGGACGGGGCCCGGTGCGTGTCCGGACCGTCGGCGGGCGCTCCGGTCAGCAGGGCACCCGGAAGCCACCGGGGGCGCGCTGGCCCTCGGCGCCGCCGGTCAGCGCCGCCCGGAGGGCCGCCTCGGGCCGCGGGATGTTTCCGCCGACCACGTGGAGGAGCTGCTGCTCCACGGCGACGATGCCGGTGCGGGCGCCGGGGACGTGCGCGTTCTTGACCGCGACGCGGTTCAGCGGGGCCGGCGCCAGGTGCTTCCTGGTGCGGACGAAGGCGACGAAGCTCTCGAAGTCGCGGCTGTGCCGGACGGGTTCGGTGAATCCGGTGAAGGCGCTGAAGCCGTCCTGGTTGATGAGGGTGTAGGAGGGGGCGGCCAGGCGGTAGGTGCGCGCGCGGTCGAGGGCCTTGCCGTCGATGAAGACCTCGGCGGGGTCGATCCGGCGGCCGACCTTGCCCGTGGCGTCGAAGGTGTAGCGGACGTTGCCGGAGACGGCCAGCGGGGCGAAGGCCAGGCCGCCGCTGTGGGCCGGCGCCCACTGCTCCTCCAGGGCGTCGTGGATCTGCTGTCCGGTGACGGTGACGGTCATGATCGGGTCGCCGAAGCCGACCGCGTTCCACGCCTGCCCGAAGGTGATGACGCCATCTGCCTCCTCGTCACGTTCCAGGTCGGCGGAGATGATCGCGGAGCCGACGCGCGGTGCCACCGCGATGACGGCGAGTTCGGCGGGGACGTTGCGGTGGGCCGCGGGGTCGTCCATCGGGCCGTGCGGCTGCGCGCCGGCCCACAGCGCCCAGTCGGCGACGAGGTCGCCCATCGTGGACTCCCCCGCGGCGTTGCGCTGCCGGGTGAAGGAGGCGGACTGAGTGCCGATCCGGGTGCGGGCGCGCCGGGCGCCGTAGCCCGCCCAGTAGTCGGCGATCGACTGCAGCTCCTTGTCCGGGGCCACATCGCGGGTGTTGGGGTGGTTGACCGCGGTGGTCAGCGAGCGGATGACCTTGCCGGTGCGGCGGTCCAGTCGCAGATTGATCTCGTTGATGATCTGGCCGTAGCAGCCGGCCTCGACGAACGGGCGGGGGGCGCCCTTGGGGTCGGGCAGCATCATCGTGAAGGCGCAGTGCCAGTGGCCGGTGACGATGGCGTCGATGTCGGCGGAGGCGCGCAGCGCCAGCTCGTAGGCCGGGCCGGACGGGTTGCTGCCGCTGGAGAAGTCGCTGCCGGCCACCGCGCCGTCGTGCATGCTGAGCACGATCGCGTTGACGCCGCGTGACTTCAGTTCCGTGGCGCAGCGGTTGGCGGTCTCCAGCTCGTCCAGCGTGCGCAGGCCCGGCTGGTAGGAGCCGGGGAAGGACTCGGTGCCGATGGCCGTCAGGTGGATGAAGCCGATCGGCAGTTTGCGGCCGTGGCCGGCGTCCACGTGCACGATGTTGTACGGCGGCAGCACCCGCTTGCCGGTCTCGTGCCACACCATGTTGGCGCTGTAGTACGGGAAGTTCGCCCCGCGGAAGCGGTGGCCGGTGGAGTCGGTGAAGGAGTCGTCCCGGCCGACGACCCGGAAGGACCTGCCGCGTTCCATATGCGACGTCAGAAACGTCGCGGACTTGTCGAATTCGTGGTTGCCGGCCGAGGCGAAGTCCAGGCCCATGGCGTTGAGGGCCTCGATGGTGGGCTCGTCGGCGAAGGAGGAGGCGTCGAACTCCCAGCCGGAGAAGAGGTCTCCGGGGGCGAAGAAGATCGAGTTGTGCCGCCCGGCGCGCAGCCGCTCCAGGTGGGCGGCCATGTAGGCGACGCCGCCCACGGTGTAGCGCTTGCCGCCGGCGCCGGTGATGACGGAGTTGGCACCCGGCGCGCCCTGCAGGTAGCCGTGCAGATCGGTGATGTTGAGGAGCTGGACGTCGACGTACTCGTCGGCGGTGGCCGCGTCACGGGCGTGGCCGGTGGCGTAGGCGTTGCTGCCGATGGCGCTGGCGGTGGCCATCGCCCCCGCAGCGGTGAAGAAGGACCGTCGTCCGATGTCGCGCACTCTGCGTCACTCTCCTGGGCGGGGCCGACCGTTGGGGGGACGACGGGAGAGTCAAACGAGCCGCACGGGACATCCGGCCACGAGGACGCATACCGGGCATGAACGGCGAGGGACAGTCGCCCCCGGGGGCGTGTCCCGTGGATCATGGCGGGTGTCCACCGCCGCGATCCACGGGACACGCCTGCACGGGGCCAGGGGGCCCGGCGCTGTCCCTCGTTCGCCTGCCGGGTCCGCCCTTACGGGTGTCCGGGACGCTACGGGAGTTCGGCCGGGCCGCCGGCCGCGGAGCCGGATCCGGTCACCGGCGCGGCGGCGTCCGGCGCGGGCTGCGCCTGGGCCGGGCTGTTCGCCAGCTCCTGGCCGCGGAGCAGGAACCACGCGGCCACCGCGGCGCCCAGCAGCACCACCGCGCCCACCCCCGCGGCGGTGTCCACGCCGTTGACGAAGGAGTCCTGAGCGGCCTTCAGCAGCGCGGCGCCCTGATCGGCGGGGAGTTGGCCGGCCGCCTCGACGGCGCCGCCCAGCGACTCGCGGGCGGCGTCGACGGCGTGCTCGGGCACCCCGGCCGGGGTGCCGAAGCCGCGGTAGATGCTGGTGACGATGGAGCCGAGCAGGGCGATGCCGAGCGCGGCACCGAGTTCGTACGCCGTCTCGGAGACCGCGGAGGCGGCGCCCGCCTCCTCCTTCGGGACACTGGAGAGGATCACGTCGGCGGTGACGGTGAACGCGAAGCCCGCGCCGACGCCCACCACGAAGAGGATGACGGACAACGCGAGGGTGCCGGTGTCGCCGTGCAGGGTCATGCACCCGGCGAGCGAGAGCCCGACCACCGCGAGGCCGCCGGCCACCACGACGCGTACCGTCAGCCGGCGGGCGACCCAGCCCGCGGCCAGGCCGGCGCCCACCGCGCCCACCGCGGCCGGGAGTTCGGTGAGCCCGGCGTTCAGCGGCGTGCGCGACTGCACCATCTGGAGGAACTGGGAGAGGAAGAAGACCAGCCCGGACAGCCCCAGGATGGTCAGCAGGTCCGCCAGCACCGCGCCGGAGAACCCGCGGTGCTGAAAGAGCTTCATGTTCAGCAGTGGTGAGGCGAGGGTGTGCTGGCGCCGGACGAACACGATCAGCGCGAGGACGCCGATGACGGCCGCCAGCCCGATGTCCCAGCGGAAGCCGTGGACCGCGGCCTCCTTGATGGCGTAGACGACGGCGACGATGCCCACCAGCGACAGCAGGACGCTGGGAACGTCCCACGGCCCGGGATCCGGATTGCGCGACTCCGGGATCACCTTCGCCCCGACGACCACCAGCAGCGCCATCACCGGAAGGTTGATCAGGAAGACCGAACCCCACCAGAAGTGGCCCAGCAGAAAGCCGCCGAGGACCGGCCCGACGGCGGTACCGGCCGAGGCCATGGCGCCCCAGATGCCGATCGCCAGGCTGCGTTCCTTGGGGTCGTGGAAGAGGTTGCGGATCAGCGCGAGGGTGGACGGCATCAGCGTCGCGCCGGCCACGCCCTGGAGTGCCCGGGCGGCGATCATCATCTCCGGGGTGGTGGCGTACGCGGCGACCACCGACAGCGCGCCGAACGCGACCGAGCCGACCAGCAGCAGCTTCTTCCGGCCGATCCGGTCGCCGAGGCTGCCCATGGACACCAGCAGACCGGCGATGACGAACGAGTAGATGTCGCCGATCCACAGCAACTGGGTCCCGGACGGCCGCAGATCCTCGCTCAGGAACGGGGTGGCGAGGCCGAGGACGGTGACGTCGACGCCGACCAGCAGCACCGCGAGGACGAGGACCGAGAGCGCGAGCCAGCGGCCCGGCCGGGGCTGGTCGTCCACATGAGCCGAACCGGCCCGTCCTGACGCTATGGTCTCGCTCATTTCTCCATGCTCCGTCGGATGCCACCGAGCAGCAGCTCGGCGATCGAGTGGTTGAGGTCGTTGCGGGCGACCCGCCCTTCGTGCACCGCCCAGGCGCCCGCGCCGATGAGTCCGTAGAACGCCTCGGTGAGCCAGGCCGAGCTGAGGTCGACGCGGAAGTCGCCCTCTTCCTGGCCGCGGCGGAACAGCTCGGTGATCCGCGCGTCGAGCCGGGCCCAGCCGGCGTTGATCTCGCCGCCCTCGAAGAGCTGGTTCTCGGTGAAGAGGAAGGCGAGAACGCCGGCGACCGGTTCGCTCGCGCGGATCAGCCGGCGCAACGCGTCGGCGGCGTCCCCCTCGGTGAGCCGGGCGGCGTCCATCGCCTGCGCCAGCTGCTCGATCCCGTGCTCCTCCAGGGCCCGGATCAGCGCGTCCCGGCCCGCGAAGTGCCGGTGCAGGGTCGCCCGGCTGATGCCCGCGGCGCGGGCGATCTCGTCCATCGAGGTCGTCGCCCGGCGGGTGAGCAGCGCGGCGGCTTCCTTCAGTACCTGTTCACGATCGACGGCCATGAGACACAGCCTAACCGAATGAGACACAGATGTCTCACAGAGGGAGAGGTGCCGACGTGGCGCCGGCGTGCGCGGCGCGTCCGGGATCGCCGCCGCCCGTCTCGCGAAAGCACCGGCACGCGGATACGGCGAAGGCCCCCACCCGGTCGGGTGGGGGCCTTCGCCGTACTCCGTCGTCGGGTGCCGGTCAGGGCCGCTTCTTGGCCGCCGCCCACTCCTGCTGCCGCACCAGGTCGGCGCGTACCTCGGCGAGCTGCACCGCCACAGCGGACGGTGCCGTGCCGCCCCGGCCGCTGCGCGAGGCGAGCGCACCGGGGACGTTCAGCACACCGCGGACCTCGGGCGTCAGATGCGGCGAGATCTTGGCGAACTGCTCGTCGGTGAGCTGGTCCAGCTCGATGCCGTGCGCCTCGCACTCCTTGACGCACTCACCGGCGACCTCGTGTGCCACCCGGAACGGCACGCCCTGCTTGACCAGCCACTCCGCGATGTCGGTCGCGAGCGAGAAACCGGCCGGCGCCAGCTCCGCCATCCGCTCGCGGTTGACGGTGAGGGTGGCCATCATCCCGGTGAACGCCGGGAGCAGCACCTCCAGTTGGTCACAGGAGTCGAAGACCGGCTCCTTGTCCTCCTGGAGGTCCCGGTTGTACGCGAGCGGCAGCGCCTTGAGGGTCGCCAGCAGCCCGGTCAGGTTGCCGATCAGCCGGCCGGACTTGCCGCGCGCCAGCTCGGCGATGTCCGGGTTCTTCTTCTGCGGCATGATCGACGAGCCGGTGGAGAAGGCGTCGTGCAGGGTCACGAAGGAGAACTCCTTCGTGTTCCAGATGATGACCTCCTCGGCGATCCGCGACAGGTTGACCCCGATCATCGCCGTGATGAAGGCGAACTCGGCGACGAAGTCCCGCGAGGCGGTGCCGTCGATGGAGTTGCCGACCGAGCCGTGCTCGAAGCCGAGGTCCGCGGCGACCGCCTCCGGGTCCAGGCCGAGCGAGGAACCGGCCAGCGCGCCCGATCCGTACGGCGAGACGGCGGTGCGCTCGTCCCACTGCCGCAGCCGCTCGGCGTCCCGCGACAGCGACTGCACATGCGCCAGCACATGGTGGGCGAAGAGCACCGGCTGGGCGTGCTGGAGATGCGTACGGCCCGGCATCGCCACGTCCGGGTGCGCCTCGGCGAGGCCGACCAGCGCTTCCTGGAGGTCGGCGATCAGCCCGCCGATGATCCGGGCGTGGTCGCGCAGGTACATCCGGAAGAGCGTGGCGACCTGGTCGTTGCGGGACCGGCCGGCCCGCAGCTTGCCGCCGAGGTCCGGACCGAGCCGTTCCAGCAGCCCGCGCTCCAGGGCGGTGTGCACGTCCTCGTCGGCGACGGCGCCGGTGAACGAGCCGTCGGCGACGTCGCGTTCGAGCTGGTCGAGGCCGGCGAGCATCCGCGTCAGCTCGTCCTCGGTGAGCAGGCCCGCCGCGTGGAGGACGCGGGCGTGCGCACGCGAGCCGGCGATGTCGTACGGCGCGAGCCGCCAGTCGAAGTGGACGGACGCGGACAGCTGGGCCAGGGCCTCGGCGGGACCGTCGGCGAACCGGCCGCCCCAGAGCCGTACCTCACCGCTGTTGCTGCTCACTGCTGCTCCTCAAGGCTGTGGATGTGCCGCCGCCTCCCTGCGAGGGCGGGGAGGCGGCCGTCGTACGAAAGTAACGAGCCGGGCCCGGACTCGGCCACGCCGGGCCCGTCGGGGTCCGCCCGCCGGGTCCGTCAGGCCCCGCCCGACAGATCACGTCGTGCGGCGATCTTGCTCGACATGCCGAAGAGCTCGATGAAGCCCTTGGAGAGCGACTGGTCGAAGGTGTCGCCGGTGTCGTAGGTCGCCAGGTTGAAGTCGTACAGCGACCGGTCGGACCTCCGGCCCGTGACGACCGCGCGGCCGCCGTGCAGGGTCATCCGGATGTCGCCGGACACGGCCTCGTTGGCCTCGTCGATGAAGCCGTCCAGGGCCCGCTTGAGCGGCGAGAACCACAGGCCGTCGTAGACCAGCTCGCCCCAGCGCTGCTCGACCTGCCGCTTGTAGCGGGCCAGTTCGCGCTCGACGGTGACGTTCTCCAGCTCCTGGTGCGCGGTGATCAGGGCGATCGCGCCCGGCGCCTCGTACACCTCGCGGGACTTGATGCCGACCAGCCGGTCCTCTACCAGGTCGATCCGGCCGATGCCCTGGACGCCGGCGCGCTCGTTCAGCTCCTGGATCGCCTGGAGGACGGTGACCGCCCTGCCGTCGACGGCGACCGGGACACCGGACGCGAAGGTGATGACGACCTCGTCGGCCTCGCGCGGGGTGGCCGGACTCCGCGTGTACTCGTAGACGTCCTCGATCGGCGCGTTCCAGATGTCCTCCAGGAAGCCGGTCTCCACGGCCCGCCCGAAGACGTTCTGGTCGATCGAGTACGGCGACTTCCTGGTGGTCGCGATCGGTAGGTTCTTCTCCTCGCAGAACGCGATCGCCCGGTCCCGGGTCATCGCGTAGTCACGGACCGGTGCGATGCACTTCAGGTCCGGGGCGAGGGAGGAGATCCCCGCCTCGAAGCGCACCTGGTCGTTCCCCTTACCGGTGCAGCCGTGGGCGACGGTCGTCGCGCCGTGCTTCCGCGCGGCGGCGACCAGGTGCTTGACGATGGCCGGCCGCGACAGCGCGGAGACCAGCGGATAGCGGTCCATGTAGAGGGCGTTGGCCTTGATCGCCGGGAGGCAGTACTCGTCGGCGAACTCGTCCCTGGCGTCCGCGACCTCGGCCTCCACGGCACCGCAGGCGAGCGCGCGCTTGCGGATGACGTCCAGGTCCTCGCCGCCCTGGCCGACGTCCACGGCGACGGCGATGACCTCGGCGCCCGTCTCCTCGGCGATCCAGCCGATGCAGACGGAGGTGTCCAAGCCGCCTGAGTAGGCGAGTACGACGCGCTCGGTCACGGGCTTCTCCTTACGGTGCATGCGCTGGTAGGCATAAGTATGCACTCGACCGTATGTTTCGTCAATGGCGCGGGAAACGTGCGGGCCGGCGGCACACCACCGGCCCGGCGCGGGCGGCCCGACCCCCTGTCCGGCACGGACTATTCACCCTCCCGCAGCGCCTCCAGCAGCACCGTCACATGACTGAGGGAGAGGTCCCTGGTCGCGGTCAGCAGCGTCACCGGACCGTCCGCCGCCAGCTCCCGCAGATGCCGCAGCGCCGCCCGCGCACGCTCCTCCGCCAGCTCGTCGCGGTACCGCGCGGCGAACTCCTCGAACCGCTCCCCCTGGTGCCGGTACCAGCGCCGCAGCTCGGACGAGGGTGCCGCGTCCTTGCACCATTCGGTCAGCCGGGCATCCTCCTTGGCCAGCCCCCTGGGCCACAGCCGGTCGACCAGCACCCGGGCCCCGTCCGCCGGCTCCGGCGTGTCGTACACCCGGCGCACCCGGATGTCATCGACGGTTGACAGACCACCCTTATGGGACTTTGCAGGCATAACCCCATCGAAACACGGCCGTCCGGGCCCCGCAGGGGGCCGACGGACATCCCCTGCCCTCCTCGACGGGGCCCCGCTTTGGATTCATGGGCCGGGACAGGGTAGTTTTTCTTCTGCACGCCCGGCCGGGAACACTCCGGCCGGTTCGAGCACCGGGACGTGGCGCAGCTTGGTAGCGCACTTGACTGGGGGTCAAGGGGTCGCAGGTTCAAATCCTGTCGTCCCGACGGTGTCGTTGCAGGTCGAAGGCCGTTTCCGAGTATCGGAAACGGCCTTTTCCCGTGGGGTTTTCCCGTGTGGCGCGGCCGGCTCGCGCCGGAGTGCTTCAGCGCGGGCGCCCGGACGTCACGACAGTTTGCCGATCTCGCCGCGGACCCGGTCCATGACCTTGGCCGGGAGGGTCGCGTAGCCCTGGAAGGTCAGGTTCTCCTGGCCCTTCTGGCTGGCGATGTACGCCAGGAACGCCTTGGTGGCGGGCCAGGTCGCCGGCTTGTTGCCCTTGTCGCAGACGATCTCGTAGGTGACCACGTCGATGGGGTAGGCACCGGCGTCCTTGGTCGCGTAGTCGAGGTCGAGGAGCACATCGCCGCCGGTCCCGACGGTCCGGGCACCGGCGATCGCCTGGGATGCCGCGATCACGTTGGGGTCGGCGGGGGTGGGCGCCCCGGTGTCGACCGAGACCGTGCGGATCATGCGGTCGACCGCGTAGGGCAGCTCGACGTAGCCGATCGCGCCCTCGGTCCGCTGGACCTGGGAGGCGAGGCCCGCGGACCCCTTGGCGGACTTGCCGCCCTTGCCCGTCCAGTCCTTGCTGTGTGCGTTCGGCCAGGCGTCCGGGGCGGCAGCGTGCAGATACGCGGTGAAGTTGTCCGTCGTCCCGGAGGAGTCGGAGCGGTGGAACGGCTGGATCGGCGTCGCCGGCAGCTTGGCGTCCTTGTTCCGCTGGGCGATCGCCGGGTCGTTCCAGGTCGTGATCTGCCCGCTGAAGATCTTGGCGAGGGTGGGGGCGTCCAGGACCAGCCGGTCGACCCCGGGGACGTTGAAGCCGACCGCGATCGGCCCGCCGACCATCGGGAGGTGGATCGCCTGGCCGCCGTCGGCGCAGACCTTCCGGGACCGGGCGACCTGGTCGGCGGTCAGCGGGGAGTCCGACCCCGCGAAGGCGGTCCTGCCCGCCAGGAACTGGTCCTGGCCGGCGCCGGAGCCGTTACCGGTGTAGTCGATCCTGGTGTCCCCGCAGGCGTGCGTGTAGCTCTTGATCCAGAACTTCATGGCGTACTGCTGCGCCGTCGAGCCGGAGGCCAGCAGTCCGGCCGCCTTGCCGCAGGCGATGCCGTTCGCGCCGGCAGTGGCGGTAGCCGGCTTGGTGGTGCCGGGCGACGAGCCGGAGGAGTGGGAGCCGCCGTTCGAGCCGCAGGCGGTCAGCGCCAGGGCGCCGGAGATGACCGCCACCCCGGCCGCCCTGACGTACGGCCGGCCCTTCCGCTGGAGTTTCACGCGCTGGTGCTCCTTCCCGCGGACCGGGCTCGGCCGGCGCGGCAGAGGGTAGTGAGACCTCCGTCACTATATGCACATGAATCGGAACTATGGGTGATTTCCGGCGGAACGGGTGCGTCAGTGGGCCTTCTGCGCCAGGCGCAGCAGATGGTCCGCCAGTTGCTGGCCGCCCGCCGGGTCGCGGCTGATGAGCATCAGGGTGTCGTCGCCGGCGATGGTGCCGAGGATGTCGTGAAGCTCGGCCTGGTCGATGGCGGACGCCAGGAACTGGGCTGCGCCCGGTGGGGTGCGCAGGACGACGAGGTTGGCGGACGCCTCGGCGGAGATGAGGAGTTCGCCGGAGAGGCGGCGCATCCGCTCCTCCTTGGCGGACTCGCCCAAGGGCGCTCGGGGCTTGCGGTCGCCGCCCTCGCTGGGCACCGCGTAGATCAGCTCGCCGCCGGTGTTGCGGATCTTCACCGCGCCCAGTTCGTCCAGGTCGCGGGAGAGCGTCGCCTGGGTGACGGAGAGCCCGTCGTCGGCGAGCAGCCTCGCGAGCTGGCTCTGGGAGCGCACCGGCTGCCGGTTGAGGATGTCCACGATCCGGCGGTGGCGGGCGGTGCGGGTCTGCGGTACGGCCTGGCCGCCGTTGTGCGACTCGTTGTCCTGCGGCACGGTCATCGTTGCGTCAGTCTCCGGATCGTTGGTCCCCGTCGGCCGCTTGCCGGGCCGTGTTCAGGACGCCGGGAAGCTTCCGGAGGAAAGTGTCCGCCTCCTCGTCCGAGACGATCAGCGGCGGGGCGAGCCGGATGACGTCCGGCGCGACCGCGTTCACCAGAAGGCCCGCGTCCTGAGCCGCCTGCTGCACCTGCGGTGCGAGGGGCTCGGTCAAGACGATACCCAG
This sequence comes from Streptomyces sp. YGL11-2, assembly GCF_050054615.1. Taxonomy (NCBI): domain Bacteria; kingdom Bacillati; phylum Actinomycetota; class Actinomycetes; order Kitasatosporales; family Streptomycetaceae; genus Streptomyces; species Streptomyces sp. YGL11-2. The sequence goes on along the minus strand of NZ_JBNHIN010000016.1, from coordinate 70,323 downwards.
GAGCAGACCGGCCCCGCGGACCTGGCCGATCAACGGGTGCCCCAGCGCCTCGGTCCCGGCACGCAGCCGCTCGCCGACCCGCTTGACGTGATCGAGGACGCCGTCCGCCTCGATGGTGTCCAGGACGGCGAGGGCACCGGCGCAGACGACCGGGTTGCCGCTGAAGGTCGAGCCGTGCAGGCCCGGGGTGAGGAGGTCGGCGGCTGGGCCGAAGGCCAGCGTGGCGCCGATGGGCAGTCCGCCGCCCAGGCCCTTGGCGAGGGTGATGACGTCCGCCTCGACGCCCTGCGCCTGGGATTCCAGCCAGTGCCCGGTGCGGCCGATGCCGGTCTGGATCTCGTCGAGGACGAGCAGGGTCCCGGTGGCCGCGGTGATCTCGCGGGCCGCCCGGAGGTAGCCGGGCGGCGGGACGACCACGCCGTTCTCGCCCTGGACCGGCTCCAGGATGACGAAGGCGGTGTCGGTGGTGACGGCGGCGCGCAGCGCCTCGACGTCCCCGTACGGCACGTAGTCGACCTCGCCGGGCAGCGGGGCGAACGGGCCCTGCTTGGCGGGCTGTCCGGTGAGCGCGAGGGCGCCCATGGTCCGGCCGTGGAAGCCGCCGACGGTGGAGACCATGTGGGTCCGTCCGGTCAGCCGGCCGATCTTGAAGGCGGCCTCGTTGGCCTCGGCGCCCGAGTTGGAGAAGTAGACCCGGCCCGGGCGGCCGGCGAGCCCGAGCAGCCGCTCGGCGAGGGCCACGGTGGGCTCGCTGACGAAGAAGTTGGAGACATGGCCGAGGGTGGCGATCTGGTCGGAGACGGCGCGGACCACCGCCGGGTGGGCGTGGCCGAGCGCGTTGACCGCGATACCGCCGAGGAAGTCGAGGTACTCCCGGCCGTCGGCGTCCCACACCGTGACGCCCTCGCCGCGGACCAGCGGGAGGCGCGGGGTGCCGAAGTTGTGCATCATGGCGCCCTGCCAGCGCTGGGTGAGCCCCTCGTTGGTCACCGGGCCCCCGTTGGCCCGGGTTGCTGCCGACCCGCTCATTCCGTCCCCTCCTGGGTGCCGCTCGTGCCCGGTTCCGGCGCGGGGTCCGGCACCACCATGGTGCCGATGCCCTCGTCCGTGAAGATCTCCAGCAGGATCGAGTGCTGGACCCGCCCGTCGATGACCCGGGCGGTGTGCACACCGTTGCGTACGGCGTGCAGGCAGCCCTGCATCTTCGGGACCATGCCGCTGGCCAGATCGGGCAGCAGCTTCTCCAGTTCGCTCGCGGTGAGCCGGGAGATCACCTCGTCGCTGTGCGGCCAGTCCTCGTACAGCCCCTCGACGTCGGTGAGCACCATCAGGGTCTCCGCGCCCAGCGCCGCCGCCAGCGCGGACGCGGCGGTGTCGGCGTTGACGTTGAAGACGCCGGACGCGTCGCCCTCGTCGCTGCTGCGCGCGATGGACGAGATCACCGGGATCCGCCCGTCGTCCAGCAGGGCCCGCACCGCGCCGGGGTCGATGGCGGTGATCTCGCCGACCCGGCCGATGTCGACCAACTGCCCGTCGACGTCCGCGTAGTGCTTGGTCGCGGTCATCAGGTGGGCGTCCTCGCCGGTCATGCCGACGGCCAGCGGACCGTGCTCGTTGAGCAGCCCGACCAGTTCGCGCTGCACCTGGCCGGCCAGCACCATCCTTACGACGTTCATCGCCTCGGGCGAGGTCACCCGGAGCCCGCCCCTGAACTCCGACTCCAGGCCGAGCAGTTCCAGCTGTGCGCTGATCTGCGGCCCGCCGCCGTGCACGACGACGGGCCGCAGCCCGGCGTGCCGCAGGAACACCACGTCCTGCGCGAAGGCGCGCTTCAGTTCCTCGTCGACCATCGCGTTGCCGCCGAACTTGACGACGACGGTCTTGCCGTGGTGCCGGGTCAGCCAGGGCAGCGCCTCGATGAGCGTGCGGGCCTTGGGGAGCGCGGTGTGCTTGCGAGTGCTCATGAGGAGTAGGCGCTGTTCTCGTGGACGTAGTCGGCCGTGAGGTCGTTGGACCAGATGACCGCGGACTCGGTGCCGGCGGCGAGGTCGGCGGTGATCCGCACCTCCCGGTAGCGCATGTCGACGAGGTCGCGGTCCTCCCCCACCGAGCCGTTCTTGCAGACCCAGACGTCGTTGATCGCGACGTTCAGCTGGTCCGGCTCGAAGGCGGCGGAGGTGGTGCCGATGGCGGAGAGCACCCGGCCCCAGTTGGGGTCCTCGCCGTGGATGGCGCACTTGAGCAGGTTGTTGCGCGCGATGGACCGGCCGACCTCGACCGCGTCGTCCTCGCTGGCCGCGTTGACGACCTCGATCCGGATGTCCTTGCTGGCGCCCTCGGCGTCGCCGATCAGCTGCCGGGCCAGGTCGTCGCAGACCGTGCGGACCGCCTCGGCGAAGGCGTCCCGGTCCGGTACGACACCGGAGGCGCCGGAGGCCAGCAGCAGCACCGTGTCGTTCGTGGACATACAGCCGTCGGAGTCGACCCGGTCGAAGGTGGTGCGGGTGCCCGCGCGCAGCGCCGCGTCCAGGTCGGCCGCCGGCAGATCGGCGTCGGTGGTCAGCACCACGAGCATGGTGGCGAGGCCGGGCGCGAGCATCCCGGCGCCCTTGGCCATCCCGCCGACGGTCCAGCCGTCCTGGCCTGACTGGGCGGTCTTGTGGATGCTGTCGGTGGTCTTGATGGCGATGGCGGCCTTCTCGCCGCCGTGCTCGGTCAGTTCGGCCGCGGCCCGCTCGACTCCCGGCAGCAGCTTGTCCATCGGGAGCCGCAGTCCGATCAGCCCGGTGGAGGCGACCGCCACCTCCCCGGCGCTGTGCCCGTCGAGCACCTCGGCGACCTTCTCGGCGGTCGCGTGGGTGTCCTGGAACCCGAGCGGACCCGTACAGGCGTTGGCGCCACCGGAGTTGAGGATCACCGCGGAGACCCGGCCGCCCTTGAGGACCTGCTCGGACCAGACGACCGGCGCCGCCTTGACCCGGTTCGAGGTGAAGACACCGGCGGCGGCCAGGCGCGGCCCGTTGTTCACCACCAGGGCGAGGTCCGGGTTCCCGTTCTCCTTGATCCCGGCGGCGACACCCGCCGCGGAGAATCCCTTTGCTGCCGTGACACTCACGGCGCCTCCTTGTTCGCTTCTTCGCCCGCGCAGCTCAGCAGCGCGGCCTTCGTGGTCATCTGCGGCCCGGAGGCCGCGCGTGCGACGCTCACAGCGCCCCCTTGTTCGCTTCTCCGCCCGCGCAGCCCAACGGCGCGGCCTTCGTGGTCATCTGCGGCCCGGCGGCCGCGCGTACGACGCTCACGGTGCAACCCCCGTCGCCGACAGTCCGACACTCTCGTCGAGGCCGAGGGCGATGTTCATGGACTGGACGGCGCCGCCCGCGGTGCCCTTGGTGAGGTTGTCGATGGCGCTGATCGCGATGATCCGGCCGGCCGCCGGGTCGTACGCCACCTGGATCTGCGCGGCGTTGGAGCCGTGGACCGAGGCGGTCGCCGGCCACTGGCCCTCGGGCAGCAGCCGGACGAACGGCTCGTCGGCCAGCGCCTTCTCGTACGCGGCCCGCACGGTCCCGGCGTCCGTCCCGGGCACGGCCTTCGCCGAGCAGGTGGCGAGGATGCCGCGGGACATGGGCGCGAGGGTCGGGGTGAAGGACACCGTGACCCGCTCGCCGGCCACCGCGCTGAGGTTCTGGATCATCTCGGGGGTGTGCCGGTGCCCGCCGCCGACGCCGTACGGGCTCATCGACCCCATGACCTCGGAGCCCAGCAGATGCGGCTTGAGTGCCTTGCCCGCCCCCGAGGTGCCGGTGGACGCGACGATCACGGCCTCCGGCTCGGCGAGACCGGCGGCGTAGGCGGGGAAGAGCGCGAGCGAGACGGCGGTCGGGTAGCAGCCCGGGACCGCGATGCGCTTGGTCCCCTGCAACGCGGCCCGGCCGCCGGGCAGTTCGGGCAGGCCGTACGGCCAGCTGCCCGCGTGGTCCGAGCCGTAGAACGCCTCCCAGTCCGCGGCGTCCCGCAGCCGGAAGTCCGCGCCGCAGTCCACGATCAGCACGTCCGGCCCGAGCTGCTCGGCGACCGCCGCGGACTGCCCGTGCGGCAGCGCGAGGAAGACGACGTCGTGGCCGGCCAGCGCCTCGGCGGAGGTGGGGACCAGTTCCCGGTCGGCCAGCGGCACCAGGTGCGGCTGCAGCGCGCCCAGGCGCTGGCCCGCGTTGGAGTGCCCGGTCAGCGCCCCGATCTCGACCTCCGGGTGCCCCAGGAGCAGGCGCAGGACCTCACCTCCCGCGTATCCGCTCGCACCGGCGACTGCTGCTCGTACCGTCATGGACCCTCCTCCGTGATGGCATGACTATACGGAGCTCAGCAGTTTTATGCAATGAGGTGCGTCAAGGTCCGTCGGGGGCGACTGTGGCTCACGAGACGCCGCAGCCCGACCCGCCGGGGTCATGGCGCCTGAGCACACAAGGCTCACGTGTCGGGGTGTCGTCGGGACTCCGCGTCAGGGCAGGGCGAGGACGCAGAACTCGTGGCCCTCCGGGTCGGCCAGGCACGTCCACGGGACGTCGCCCTGGCCGAGGTCGAGGTCGGTGGCGCCGAGGGCGCGCAGCCGGGCCACCTCCGCCGCCTTGTCGTCGCCGGGGTACGGCAGCAGGTCGAGATGGACGCGGTCCGGCACGGTCCGCACGTCGGGCGTGCGGAGGAACTCGAGATACGGGCCGACACTCTTGGCGGAGCGCAACACCGCATGGCCGTCGGTCACCTCGTGCAGGGTCCAGTCGATCGCCTCACCCCAGAACCTGGCCATGGCCCGCGGATCCGCGCAGTCGACCACCACCGCGGCGATCGGCCCGGTGTCCCGGTAGACCTCCCGTGGCTCCAGCACGCAGAACTCGTTGCCCTCGGGATCGGCGAGGACCGTCCACGGCACCTTGCCCTGGCCCACGTGGGCGGGCGTCGCGCCGAGAGCCCGGAGGCGCGCGACCAGCTCCGCCTGATGGGCCGCGGAGGTGGTGGCGAGATCGAGGTGCACACGGTTCTTCGTCGTCGTCTTGGGTTCCGGGACGGGAACGACGTCGATGCCGACGCCGACCGGGTCCGGCCAGACGGTGCCGCCGGAGGGCCCGGTGTAGGTGGTCACGCCCGGGCTGTGAGCGTCCCAGCCGAGCGCCTCCGCCCAGAACCGGCCAACCGCCGGGGCATCACAAGCCTTGATGTTCACCTGAACAGGTCGCAGTGCCATGCCGGCGATCCTATGCACCCGCTCCGCAGCGAGGTCCGCACCGTCGCCAAACAGAGATCGACTCGCTCACCGGCCGCATGGGATGGCTCGCCGACCGGAGCGCGCAGCCCCGCCGGGTGACGTCGCGGGACCGCCCGGGCTGCGGCTGCGGCTGCGGCCGGGGCACCGCGACGGGTGACGGGACGCGACGAACGCCACGCGCAGGCGACGTACGGAAAGGGGTCAGCGGGTGCGGGGCTGGGTGAAACGGAGCATGTTGCCGGCCGGGTCGCGGAAGGCGCAGTCGCGGACGCCGTAGGGCTGGTCGATCGGCTCCTGGAGGACTTCGCCGCCGGCGGACCGGATCCGTTCGAAGGTGGCGTCGCAGTCGTCGGTGGAGAAGATCACGCCGCGCAGGTTCCCCTTGGCCAGGAGTTCGGCCATCGCCTGCCGGTCGGCCGGGGAGGCGTTGGGGTTGGCGAGCGGCGGTTCGAGGACGATCTCCACGTCCGGCTGGGCGGGCGACCCGACGGTCACCCAGCGCATCCCCTCGAACGCGACGTCGTTGCGCACCTCCAGGCCGAGGACGTCGCGGTAGAAGGCGAGCGCCTTGTCATGGTCGTCGACTGCGATGAAGCACTGCGAGAGCTTGATGTTCATGCCTCCGACGCTACGAGGCGGCGGCGGAGTCCGCTTCTCCGATCCTGACCGGTTCGCCGGCCCCGACCGGCGCGCCGTTCCTGACCGGTCGCGTGAGGATCTTGGCGACGCACGCCGGGATCGCGGCGCCCGCCTCGTGGCGGCGGGCCCGGTACGCGCTCGGGGTCTCCCCGACCAGTGCGGTGAAACGCGAGCTGAACGACCCCAGGGACGTACAGCCGACCGCGAAGCAGACCTCCGTCACGCTCAGGTCGCCCCGCCGCAACAGCGCCTTGGCCCGCTCGACACGGCGGGTCATCAGGTAGCTGTAGGGCGTCTCGCCGAAGGCGGCGCGGAAGCTGCGGGAGAAGTGCCCGGGGGACATCAGGGCGATGCTCGCCAGCGACGGGACGTCCAGCGGCTGCGCGTAGTCGCGGTCCATCACGTCCCGCGCGCGGCGCAGCCTGACCAGGTCCTCAAGTGTCACGCGCACCAGCATCGCACGGCGCCGGACGCCGCCCGGCCGGCTGCCGCCGGGGCCGGTGCGGGGGTCAGTGCTCCTGGGCCGTGGGGCGCACCATGATCTCGTTGATCGCGGCGTGCGAGGGCTGGGTGACCATGAAGGCGAGGGCGCGGGCGATGTCCTCGGCCCGCAGCCAGGACTCCTGCGCCATGCCGCGGGCCGCGGCCAGCCCGGCGCCGGTCGCCATCTCCGTCGAGGTCAGCCCCGGCTCGACCACGCCCACCCGCACACCGCGTCCGGTCACCTCCTGGCGCAGAGCCTCGCTGAACGCGCACACCGCGTGCTTCGTCGCCGAGTACACGCTGTTGCCGCGGCGCGGCACGCGGCCCGCGACCGAGCTGACGGCGACCAGGTCGGCGACCCCGCGCGGACCGTGCGCCGCCGCGCGCAGCAGATGCGGCAGTGCCGCCCGCGACAGGTGCAGAACGGCCGTCAGGTTCAGGTCGACCATCCGGTCGAGGTCCTCGGGGTCGACCTCCTCCAGTGCCCCCATCGCGACGTAACCGGCGTTGTTGACCAGCACGTCCAGCCGCCCGAAGCGCTCGGCGGCCTCCGCGACGCTGCGCCGGGCGCGGGCGCCGTCCCGCAGATCGGCGGTGATGCCGGCGCACGAGCCGCCCTGCGCCCGGATCGTGTCGGTCAGCTCCGCCAGCCGCTCGGCGCGCCGGGCCACCAGGACGAGCGCCGCGCCCTCCCGGGCCAGCGCCAGGGCGGTGGCCGCCCCGATGCCGCCGGACGCGCCGGTCACCAGCGCCACACAGCCCGCCAGCGGTAGGCCCGGGGCCGCGGCGCCGACGTTCGCGGAGTTCTCGGCGGCCCCGGCGTTCGCGGTGTTTCCGGTGTTCTCGGCGTTCGTGCCCGTGGGCCCCATGGCGGCAGCTTGCACCCGGCGGCCCCGGAGCGCCTCCCGGCGCGGGCGGGAGCGGTGCGGGATGCAGCCGCCGCCCGTGCTCCGTAAGGTCGTAGAAGGGGGTGCAGGGCGGGCGGAGGTCGCCTCTCGTCGGGAGCTGCCATGACCACACCGCGGGATCTGTTGCTCATCAGCCTGGAGCTGACGCCCCGGCATCCTGTCGAGCGGGGCGATCTGTCGCTCGCGCTCGCCGCAGCCGAGGTGATCGACCTGCTCGGCGTCGAAGCCGTCCGGCTGGACGGCGACCGCATCGTGCCGGGCTACCTGCCGGGACTCTCCGACCACCTGCTGGCCACGGCCGCGGAGTCGCTGGTCCGGGACGCGCCCCACGAGACCGTCGACGACTGGCTGTGGCGAAGGGGCCGCGGGCTGGCCGAGGCGTATCAGGCCGTCCTGGAGGACGAGGGTCTGCTCACCCGGCAGCGTCACCGGGGGCTGCCCTTCCGGAAGGGGGTGGCAGTGCCGGTGGACTCGCCCGCCCGGTGGCGGGCCGCGGACCGCTGGGCGGCGCAGGAGCCGGTGCTCATGGCACTCGCGGCGGCGCTCGGGTACGGCGCGGAACCGGCCGAGCAGACGCCCGGCGTGGTCGACGAGGCGGTGACGACCGTGCTGGCCACGGTCAGCGACGCGCTCCAGGAGCTGGCGGCGGTACGGCAGCGGCGCGCCATCGAAGAGGCCGCGTTCGAGAACATCTGGCGGGGCGAGTGACGGACCGGCGGGGCGGCCTCCTCGGGTGAACGGCCCGGCCCCTCACGTCCCGTAGACGCTGCCGGTGTTGCGGCGCGGCGCCGGGCGGTGCTTGGCCGCCGGGCCCGCGGCGAAGGCGTGCAGCAGGTTCTCCGTGGTGCGGGTGACGAACGCTCCGGCGCGGGTGTCGATGCCGTGGTCGCGGCCGTCGTCGGCGGTGCCCGCCATGAGCGCCTCGACCCAGCGCATGGTGCCGGTGGCGAAGACGCCGGCACCGCTGGGGACCGTGTAGTAGGCGGAGTCGGCGTGGCTGGGGCGGCCCTGGCAGACGAGCGGGGAATGGGCGATGATCTCCAGCTCGGCGGGGGTGGGGGCCTCCGGGGTGACCCGGTCGTACTCGACGCCGACCAGGTGCGGGAAGGAGTCGCCAGGCCGCACCCCGGTGCCGGTGAAGAGCCAGTGGTCCGCGGCGTGCACGACGTACGGGGCGTCGGTCGGGTAGCCCTCGTAGAAGACGCCGGTCAGCGCGGACTCCGGGTCGGCGGCCGGCGGCTCGCGGAAGTCGTGGGTGGGCGGCTCGCGGTGGGCGGCGAAGCCGGGGTCGGCGCGGTAGTCGGTCTTGTAACAGGCGACCGTGCGCAGCGGTCCGGTCGGGCCAGACTCCAGGCGCACGCGGCGGAAGCAGGCGTTGGCGCCGAGGAAGGCGAGGTTGGTGCCCGCGTCGCGGGCCCGGGTGACATGGTCGCGCTGCTGCGGGGTCCAGTATTCGTCGTGGCCGAGGGAGAGGGCCGCACTCGCGCCGTGGAGGGCGGCCGGGTCGCGGTGGACGTCCACGGACGTGGTGTAGGCGAGCGGGAGGCCGAGCCGTTCCGCGAGGACGACCAGGGCGCGCTCGTAGACCAGGAACTTCTCGGCGCCGGTGGCGTCGTAGGGGCGGTCGAAGGCGACGGCCAGCGAGCGGCCGGCGTAGGAGCCGTCCTCGCCCTGGTAGAGGCTGTAGCCGCCCCAGGTGTTGTACGCCTGCCAGGTCGTCACGGCGTGCATCAGGACGGTGCGGCCCGCGGCGGCGGCCGAGCGGACGATCAGCGGGACGTAGCGCTGGTGGCCGTGCTCGGCGTCGAGGCGGAGCAGGTAGGCGCCGGGGGGCCAGCCGTCGGTGCGGACGGCGGTGCTGCGCGGCCAGTCGGCCCGGACGGTACGGGTCTTGGGCAGCAGCCGGGGGTCCCGTTGGCGCCGCCCGGCCAGCCGGTCCGAGCGCCACACCAGCCGGGCCTGGGCGCCGCCGTACCAGCCGACCCGGTAGGCGGAGACCCGGTAGCCGGGCGCGGTGGTGGAGACATGGAGCCCGAACTCCTCGCCGGGCAGGACGCTCACCCGGTCGGTATAGCCCGAGATCGCGTCGGGCGGTCCGGTGGAGCGCAGCCGCCAGTCGGGGCTGCCGGGGCGGTTCCGCTCGGCGGTGAGGGACGGCTGGTCGCCGGTGGCGGGCGCGGACCGGTTGTGCTCCTCGGCGTCGCAGCCGGTGAGGCCCGCGGCGAGACCGGCGGCACCGGCCGCCGCGGCGCCGAGGAAGTGCCGGCGGTCCAGGCCGCCGTCCGTGCGGTCGTTCATCGGATCGCTCCCGTCGGATCGCCGGTGCGCGGTGCCGGCGGCCCGGCCCCGGTGCCCTCACGGCCCCGGTGTCCTCGCGGGCGCTGGTCGCCGGGCCCGCGGTCCTCTCAGCACGATGCTGCGCCGCCGCGGGCCGCCGGACGACCCCGGCGGGCCCGAATGCGCGGTGGGCGGCCCCGGAGGGTGCACGGCTGTGCCCGGCCGCCCGTGAGGACGCCGGGCACGAGGCTGCCGCCGCGGGCGGCTCAGGCGTGCTGCGGCATCTCGTTCTTGAGGGATGACCGGATCTGCTCGCGCAGCTCGGGGCCGTCCGTGTGGCCGTGGACGGATACCGCGTGCTCGCTGGCGGCGCGGACCACTTCCTCCTCCTCGCCGGCGATGACGAGGGTGCAGTGCGTCTCGCTCGGGTGATCCCGGCAGTCGATCTTCTTGCGCATGATCCACCTCCTCACCTCCAGTGTCGGCCCGGCCGCGGCGCGCCGCCGTCCGTATACGGGGAATCGCGTATGGCGCTGCGGCCGCCGGAGCTGGTGCAGTGGAGGCAGGCGAGGAGGTGACGGCCATGGCGACGTCCGCCCATGTCGCGCCCGGCGGCGCCCGGGGCGGCGACGCTGCCCGGGACGAGCAGGTGCAGGACTTCCTGGAGCGGGTGATCACCGACGGCGGGGCCGCGGTCGCCGGTCTGTGCACCTCCCTCGGCGACCGGCTCGGCCTGTACGGGGCGATGGCCGGCGCGGGTCCCCTCACCTCCGCGGAGCTCGCCGCCCGCACCGGGCTGGTCGAGCGCTACGTCCGCGAATGGCTGGCCGCGCAGGTCGCCGGCGAGTACGTGACGTACGCGCCCGACGCCGGCACCTACCTCCTGCCCGACGCGCACGCCGCCGTCCTGGCGGATCCGGAACTGCCCAGCTACGTAGCCGGGTTCTTCACCATGCTCCAGGCCCTGTACGCCACCGAGGACGCCCTCATGGACGCCTTCCGCACCGGCGAGGGCGTGGGCTGGGAGGAGCACGGGCCGGCGCTGTTCGCGGGCACCGCGAAGTTCTTCCGGCCCGGCTACACGACCGCGCTGGTACCGGAGTGGCTGGCCTCGCTCGGCGGTGTGGTGGACAAGCTGGAACGCGGCGCGAAGGTCGCGGACGTCGGGTGCGGCTACGGCTACTCCACCGCGCTGATGGCGCGGGCCTTCCCTCGGTCGCGCTTCGTCGGGTACGACTTCCACCGCCCGTCCGTCGAGGCGGCCCGCGGCGTCGTGGCCGAGCAGGGCATCGCCGACCGGGTCCGCTTCGAGGTCGCGACGGCCCAGGACTTCCCCGGTGAGGACTTCGACCTGATCACGTTCTTCGACTGCCTGCACGACACCGGCGACCCGGGCGGCGCGTTGCGGCACGCCGAGCACGCGCTGGCCGAGGACGGCGTCTGCATGATCGTGGAGCCGAACGTGTCGTCGCACGACGAGGAGAACGCCAACCCCATCGGCCGGGTGCTGACCGCGGCCTCGGTCGCCGTCTGCCTGCCGTCCGCGCTGGCTCAGCACGGTCCGCAGGCGCTGGGAAACCACGCGGGTGAGGAGGCGATGCGGGGCATCGCCGACGCGGCCGGGCTGCACCACTGGAGGCTCGCCGCCCAGAGCCCGGTCAACCGCGTCTATGCCGTCGGGCGTTGACGCGCCCGACGCCCCCGGCCGGTCTTCCCCCGGCCGGCCGGGCGGCCTCGGCCTCCGGGGCGGCCTTCCGGGCCGTCCCGGACCGGCCTTGACCCCGGCAGCCGTGCTCGGCACGCTGGTCGTATGAGCGCTGCCGCGGAGGCCGGCCTGCGGCGCATCCTGTCCGTCGTGGACCTGCTGATCGACGCCGTGGACGAGGAGTCCCTCGTGCCGGCGCTGCTCCCGCTGCTGCTCGGCGCGCTGCCCGGCGACAGCGTCATCTGGTCGCCCCGGCCCGACCTGCTCCACCCGCGGCGCACGCTCCCGGACGACCTGCTGAGCCAGGACGTCCTGGAAGCCTTCGACCGGGAGTGGCGGACCGACTCGTTCGTGCGGCACACCCGCCTCGGCAGCGGCACCCCGATGCGCCGCTCGACCCTCCAGACCCGCGCCGAGTTCCACGCGATGCCCGCCTACACCGACGTCTACCGGCCGTTCGGCGCCGAGCGGCAGCTCGCCATGTCCTTCCCCGCGGGCTATGCCGCCGGCGTACCGCGGCGGGTCTGCGTGGTGGTCAGCCGCGACGCGCACGGCAGCGACTTCGGCGCGGCCGACGTGATCGCCGCCGGCCTGCTGCGCACCCGCCTGAGCCATGTCCTCAACCGGCTGGCCCCGCCGGCCCCCGCGCCCGATCTGATCACCCGGCGGGAGTCCGCCGTACTCGGCCTGCTCGCCCACGGCCTGACGAACCAGCAGATCGCCCGCCGCCTGGCGATCAGCCCGCGCACCGTCGACAAGCACCTGGAGCACGCCTACGCGAAACTCCGCGTCGGCGGCCGGGTGGCGGCGGCGAACGCCTGGCTGATGCGCGGCACGGACCCGGTCCGCGGCATCGGGGCCTTACGGGACGCCGGGGCCACCGCCCCCGGCAGCCGTACGGCGGGCTGAGACGGGCATACGCGCTGCCGCTGCCCCTCACCCGCGGCGTCCCCGCCGCCGGCGATCCGTCCTCGACGGCCGCCCGGAACACCGCCCGCACCAGCCGGTGCTTGACGCTGCCGGTGGGGTGCGCCGACTCGTCCTTGAGGTGGATGTCGACGTCCGGGAGGGCGGGCAGGCGCAGCGGGAGCAGCGGCGTCGGGGCGCCGCCCTCCCCGTCGGCGGCGAGGCGGCGCAGCGCCACCGTGGCCCAAGTGCCGTGATTCGGGGACGGGTTCGCAGCCATGGACCGGTCTCCAGGTCATGTCCGCGGCGCCGTTCACCCGTGCGTCTCCCGGGCGAAGGGCGTGCGCGACGCCGGCCGGTCAGATGCTGATCGGCCCCGGGTCGATCAGCCCCATGGTCATCCACTGCTCCGGTGCCGTCAGCGTCCGGAAGCCGACCTTCTCGTAGACGCCGTGCGCGTCCTTGGTGGCGAGCGTGAGCCGGGACAGCCCGAAGGGGCTCAGGTGCGCGGCGATCGCCTCGACCAGGCCGGTGCCCAGGCCCTTGCCGCGGTCGTCGCGGCAGACGTAGACGTCGCAGAGCCAGGCGAAGGTGGCATAGTCGGTGACGATCCGGGCGTACGCCGTCTGACGGCCCGAACTCTCCTCGTAGAGACCGAAGTTGAGCGAGTTCGCGAGGGCCCGGTCGTGCATCTCGCGGGTGCGGCCCAGCGCCCAGTAGGTGTCGGCGGACAGCCAGTCGTGGACCAGGTCGGCGTCCAGGCGCGCCGGGTCGGTGGAGATCTCGTAGCCGTCGAGGGCGTGATCGGTCATGCCGGGAGGTTGGCAGAAGGGCGGGCCCGGAGTCGAACCGGTGGACGAAGCGGCCCGCCCCCCTGCGGGCCGGCGCTCATTCCACCGGCACCCCCAGCTCCCGGCAGGCCACCCGGAGCCGGCGGACGCCCTCCGCCAGTTCGCCGGTGCCGCCCGCCGACGCGAAGCTCAGCCGCAGATGGGCGGCGGGCGGTTCGGCGGCGAAGTACGGGCGGCCGGCCGCGACCGCGACGCCCGCACGCAGCGCCGCGCCGGTCAGCGCCGCCTCGTCGGTGCCGTCCGGCAGCCGCAGCCAGAGGTGGTAGCCGCCGGGCGCCGCGGGGTGCCCGAGCCCGCGCGCGGCGAGGCCGGGCAGCTCCCGGTGCAGCGCGGCCAGCACGGTCTGCCGACGGTCCGTCAACTCCTGTGCGATCGACCGTAGATGGCGGGGCCAGGCGGGCGACCCGACGAGTTCCAGCGCGGCCTCCTGGAGGGGCCCCGGCACGAAGAAGCTGTCGACGACCTGAATGGCGCGCAGCCGGTCCAGGACCGGGCCGCGGGCCGCCAGTGCCCCCACCCGCAGGCTCGGCGAGGTGGCCTTGGTGAGCGAGCGGACGTGGACGACGGTGCCGTCCGTGTCGTCCGCGAACAGCGTCGGCGGCAGCGCGGGCGCGTCGCCGTGGACGAGCAGCCGGGCGAAGTCGTCCTCGATCACGAACGCGCCGGCCGCGCGCGCCACCCGCAGCACCTCGCGCCGCCGCTCCCCGGCCAGCACCGCGGCCGTCGGGTTCTGGAACAGCGGCTGGCAGACGAACAGCCGGGCGCCGCTGGCCCGGAAGGCGTCGGCGAGCAGATCGGTCCGCACCCCGTCGGCGTCCATCGGCACCGGTACCGGGCGCAGCCCGGAGGCGCGGGCGACGGCCAGCATGCCGGGGTAGGTCGGGGACTCGACGAGCACCGGGGCGCCGGGCGCGGCGAGCGCGCGCAGCGCGGCGGTCAGCGCGCTCTGGCCGCCGGCGGTGATCAGTACGTCACTGGCCGCCGGCCCGCCCCGGGGGCCGCCGATCTCCCGCGCGAACCAGGCGCGCAGCTCCGGGACCCCGTCCAGCGGCGGCCGGTTCCAGGCGCCCGGCCGCCGCCCGGCCCGCGCCAGGGCCGCGGCGAGGGCGCGTTCGGGCTGGAGGTCGGGGTGCAGATAGCCGCTGTTGAGCTCGATGACGCCGGGCGCGGGGGCGGCGAGGGTGGCCAGCACGCCGGACGCGTCGACGCTGCGCGGGACCTGGTCGCCGGCCGGTTCGGCGCTCAGCGCGATCTCCTGCCAGGAGGTGTCGACCGGCCCGGCGGCTTCGCTGCGGGGCTCGGCGCGGAAGGCCCCGGCGCCGGGGCGGGTGACGACCAGGCCCTCGGCGACCAGCTCGGCGAGGGCCCGGGAGACGGTCACCGGGCTGACCCGGTGCCGTTCGACGAGCACCCGGCTCGACGGCAGCTTCTCACCGGGTGAGTAGCGATTCAGCTCCGTACGGAGGATCGCGGCCAGTTCTGCACCACTGCTACGCTCTTGCATGAGAGCCAACGATAGCGCTACCACCCTCGATGCGATAGCGGTCACCGCCCCGGAGCCGCCGCGCACCCCGCAGCCCGCGGCGGCCGGCACGCCCCGTTCCGGCGCCCTGCTCGCCGCCCTCGGTGTCGCCGCCTTCTCGCTCACGTTCCCGGCGACCGCCTGGGCACTGGAGGGCATGGGCCCGTGGACCGTGGTGATGCTGCGCAGCGTGCTGGCCGCGGCGCTGGCGGGCGGCTGCCTGGCGGCCCGCCGGGTCCGCGTCCCGGAGCGGCGCCACTGGGCGGGCATCGCCGTCGTGGCCGGGGGTGTCGTCCTCGGCTTCCCGCTGCTGACCACCCTCGCGCTGCAGACCTCCACCACCTCGCACGCCGCCGTCGTGGTCGGCCTGCTGCCGCTCACCACCGCCACCTGCTCGGCCGCACGGACCGGTGCCCGGCCCTCCCGGATGTTCTGGATCGCCTCGCTGGCCGGCGCCGCGGTGGTCGTCGGCTTCGCCGTGCAGCAGAGCGGCGGCGCGCCGAGCACCGGCGATCTGTACCTCTTCGCGGCGCTGCTGGTGTGCGCGGCGGGCTACACCGAGGGCGGGCGGCTGGCCCGCCACATGCCCGGGTGGCAGGTGATCGGCTGGGCGCTGGTGCTGGCGCTCCCGGTGACCGCGGTCGGCACGGCGGTGGCGCTGCCGGCCGAGCCGCCGCACTTCACGGCGCACGCGGTCGCCGGTCTGCTGTGGCTGACGGCCGGCTCGACGTTCCTGGGCATGGTCGTGTGGTACCGCGGGATGGCCGCCATCGGCGCCCCCAGGGCGAGCCAGATCCAACTGGCGCAGCCGCTGCTGACGCTGGTCTGGTCCGTGGTGCTGCTCGGCGAGCGGCTGCCGCCGGCCGCGCCCGCGGCGGCGCTGGCGGTCCTGGCCTGCATCGCCGTCACCCAGCGCGCACGGTGCTGAGCGGGTCCGGGGCCGGGCGCCGCGCCGCTCTCCGGGTGCGAGCGGCGCCCCCGGACGTAAACTTGCGGCGATGGCGGGTTACGCCGTCCGGGCCGTCCCAGGTCCGTCATCCGCTGACCGCCCACCGCCCGGCCGTCGCGCAGTCGGCCGTCCGGTCGTACGGCCACCCGACCCGGGAGGACACCAGATGCACGCGAGTAAGGGTGACAGGCTGCTGGTGCACGGCAGGACCGTCGGGCATGGCGACCATGTCGTCGAGATCGTCGAGGTGCTGGGTGCGAACGGCGAACCGCCCTTCCGCATCCGCGACGAGAACGACCACGAGACGATCATGTGGCCCGGCCCGGACTGCGTCGTCCAGCACGCCAAGACAAGCCGCACCCACACCACCGCCTAGCGGCGCCGCCCGCCACCCCGGCCGCGCGGCGCGCCCTCCCTACCGTGTCGCGCCGCCGTAGTGGTCCCGGACGACCCGCGCCAGCGCGCCCAGCGGGTCCCGGACCACGTCCTTCGCCGAGAAGTAGACATGGCCGCCGATCTGCGGGTAGCGGCGGGCGAAGGCGACATGCCGGGAGAGTTCGGCGGGGTTCCGCCAGGCCGCGGGGTCGGCCGTCCGGCCGACCTTGTACAGCGCCTCGCCGATGTAGACGTCGACCTCGGTGCCGGCCGCCGTCCGGGCCCACCACGACACCAGCTCCGCGTAGTCGGCGGCCGGGAAGCCGAGGGGCCAGTACACCTGCGGCACGATGTAGTCGATCCAGCCCTCCCGCACCCACCTTCGGGTGTCGGCGTAGAGATCGTCGTAGGTCTGCACCCCGGCCTCGGTCCGCGAACCCTGCGGGTCCGTGGTGCGATTGCGCCAGACCGCGAACGGGCTCACCCCAAACCGCACCCGCCGCCCCAGCCGCTCGCTCATCCCCCGCACCAGGCGGTCGGTGTTCGCCCGCCGCCAGTCACCGCGGTGCGCGAAGTCCGCGCCGTACTCCTCGTACGCCGCGTCGTCGCAGAAGGACTCGCCGGCGACCGGATACGGATAGAAGTAGTCGTCGAAGTGCACCCCGTCGACGGGGTAGTGCCGCACCGCGTCCAGCATCGCGTCCTGCACGAACCTGCGGACCTCCGGCAGACCGGGGTTGTAGTAGAGCTTGCCGCCGTACGGGACCACCCACCGCGGGTGGCGGCGCGCGGGGTGGCCGGGCGCCAGCCGCCCGGGGTCGGCGTGGTTGGCTACCCGGTACGGGTTGAACCAGGCGTGCAGCTCCAGATCGCGCCGGTGCGCCTCATGGACCGCGAAACCGAGCGGGTCCCAGCCCGGGTCGCGGCCCTGCGTGCCGGTCAGACACTGCGCCCAGGGCTCGTACGGTGACGGCCACAGCGCGTCGGCCGTGGGCCGCACCTGGAAGAACACGGCGCCGAGCCGCCGTTCGACCGCCACGTCCAGCAGTTCCACCAGTTCCCGCTGCTGCTCCGCGCGCCGCAGCCCCGGCTTCGAGGGCCAGTCCAGGTTGGCGACCGTCGCCAACCACATCCCCCGCATCTCGCGCCGGACCACCCCGTCCGCGCCCGCCTTCGTACCCGGCGCCAGCAGCCAGGAGGCCGCTCCCGCCGCCGCCGCTCCGAATCCGCGCCGTGTCATCCCTCGCACCAATAGCCCCAGTTCATCCGTTTCATCCTGTTCCGAAGGCTCAGAATGCCTGCCCCGGCGCCCTCGTCCCAGCACCTCGCGGAGTAACGTCGGAGCCGAGGCGGGCGCCGGACCCTTACGGCGTACCGCCGGTCCTGAAGATCAGCGAAAGGCACGAGGTGACGGACTCATTCGCCGACATTGCACGCGTCGGAGTGGTCGGCTGCGGCCAGATGGGCGCAGGCATCGCCGAGGTGTGCGCCCGCGCCGGGCTGGACGTCATGGTCGCGGAGACCACCGGCGAAGCACTGGAGCTGGGTCGCACCCGCTTGACCCAGTCCCTCGGCAAGGCCGCCGAACGCGGCAAGATCACCACGGCGGAGCACGACGCGACGCTCGCCCGACTCAGCTTCACCACCGACCTCGGCGAGTTCGCCGACCGCGACCTGGTCGTCGAGGCCGTGGTGGAGAACGAGCAGGTCAAAACGGAGATCTTCCAGGTCCTCGACCAGGTGGTGACCCGCCCGGACGCGATCCTGGCCTCCAACACCTCGTCCATCCCCCTGGTGAAGCTCGCCGTGGCGACCTCCCGCGCGGACCAGGTCATCGGCATCCACTTCTTCAACCCGGCGCCCGTCCAGAAGCTCGTCGAGCTGATCCCGGCCCTGACCACCGCCGAGGAGACCCTCAAGCGCGCCGAGTCGCTGGTCCAGGACGTCCTGGGCAAACACGCCATCCGCGCCCAGGACCGCTCCGGCTTCGTGGTGAACGCGCTCCTCATCCCGTATCTGCTCTCCGCCATCCGAATGTTCGAGTCCGGCATGGCGAGCCGCGAGGACATCGACAACGGCATGGAGATGGGCTGCGCCCACCCGATGGGCCCGCTCAGGCTCTCCGACCTGATCGGCCTCGACACGGTGGCCTCGGTCGCCGCATCCATGTATGAGGAGTACAAGGAGCCGCTGTACGCCGCTCCCCCGCTCCTTCAGCGGATGGTGGACGCGGGGCGGCTGGGGCGGAAGAGCGGGTCGGGGTTCTACTCGTACTAGGGAGTGCGGTGGCGCCGCCAAGTGGCGCTGTTTCAGGGGGAGTTCACCTGGAGCAGCGCCAACGGCGGCGGGCGACCGGGGGTACTCTCGCGTCCCCTCCGGCCCCTCATCCTGGCAGTCGTGCCCGGCCGGCGCGGCCGCCACAAGAACAAACGCCCCGGTGGGCACCTTCAGTAGCTGAAAGTCCCTGAAAAATCCCTGGGAGTTGCTGGTTCGGAGCGGCGTGGCCTGCGTCTTCGAGCCCTGCATCGGCGGCGATGGCTGTCGACGAGAGCGGCGTGCCGCCCTCCCCCGGGCCGGACGTCCCTGTGGGCGCCGCGCGGCGCCTGCCTCTCAGCGGGCAGCCGCCGGTCCGGTATCCGTGAGGTGGTGAGCACGGTGGCGGCGCACCTCTCGGACTGGAGGGCCGGTGTCCTGCTGTCGCCGTGTCACGGCGGCATCGCACAGGGGGCACATGCCGCGAGGGGATCGGCGTGGCAGGGCCCGTCAGCCGGCAGTGTCCCGCGCGGCGGTCTCTTGGCGGTGCGGCCGCTCCCCCTCGGCGCCGTTCGCCGGAACCAGGACGGCTTCCCCTTGCCTGGCTTCCTCGGCTTCCTCGGCTTCCTCTTCTTGCCGCTGCTGGGAGGCGTCCTGCTTCTGGGGCGGTGGCGGAGTGGCCGCCCGGCGACGCCAGTTCAGGACCGCGGCGGCCAGCACACCGGCGAGCAGGCCCCAGAACGTGGATCCGATGCCGAACAGGGTCATCCCCGAGGCGGTGGCCAGGAAGGTGATGACGGCGGCCTCGCGCGTCCGCTCGTCCGACAGCGCCGAGTTGAGCGAGCCGCCGATCGTACCGAGGAGGCCGAGACCGGCGATGCCCATCACCAGGGCGGTGGGCATGGTGCTGAGCAACCACCCCACGACGCCGCCGAAGAGGCCCACCGCCAGGTAGAACACGCCCGCCCAGACGCCGGCCGCATAGCGCTTGCGAGGATCGCGGTGGGCCTCCTCGCCCGTGCAGATCGCGGCGGTGATGGCGGCCAGGTTCAGCCCGAAGCAGCCGAACGGGGCGAGCAGGGCGTTGACGACACCGGTCCATGTGAGCAGGGGCGAAATGGGCGTTCGGTAACCGGCGTTGCGTAGCACCGCGACACCGGGGAGGTTTTGCGAGGCCATCGTCACCACGTACAGCGGCAGGCCCACGCCGACGAGGACCTGCCAGGAGAACTCGGGCCGTACGAAGACCGGTTCGGCGATTTCCAGGTGCAACCCGCGCAGGGACAAGGCCCCTTGGGCCGCGCTCACGGCCACGCCGACGACCAGGGCGGCGATGACCGCGTACCGGGGGAGCCACCGCCTGCCCAGCAGGTAGACCGCGAACATGGGCAGCACCACGACGAGGCTCTCCTGCATCTTCGTGAACAGCCCCGTGCCGAACTGGACGAGCACCCCGGCCAGCAGCGCCGATGCCAGGGAGACCGGGATCCGGTCCATGACGCGTGCGAACCAGCCGGTCACGCCGCTGAGGACGATCAGGACCGCCGAGAAGAGGAAGGCGCCGATCGCCTGCGCCATCGACACCCCGTGGAGTCCGGTCGCCAGCAAGGCGGCACCGGGCGTGGACCACGCCGTGATGACCGGCGCCTTGTACCGCAGCGAAAGTCCGAGGCAGGTGACACCCATGCCGACACCCAGGGCCAGCATCCAGGAGGTGAGCTGCTTGGGTGTGGCCCCCGCGGCCTGCGCCGCGGTGGCGACGATGGCCACGGAGCTGGTGACGCCGATGAGGACGGCGAGGAATCCCGCGGTGACCGCGGTGGCGGGTGCGGCCGAGCGGAGGCGCGAAGTCACAGTCAAGAGTTGTCCTTGTTCCCCACGGATGCCAAAGAGCGTTCGGATGGCCGGCTCGTCGCGCGCTCACCGCTCTGCCGGGGTGTCGCAGACACGGCGGCGAGGACGACCAGCAGCCCGGTGAGCGCCAGACTCGCGATGTCGACGCTGCCGCCCCACAGGGTCTCGGAGAGGTACGTCATGCCGGGCAATGTCGTCAAGATTGTCATGGCCGCCATCGGATGCGCACGTTGTAGGCCAATTTGGAGGATGAAGAGCGGGATGGTGATGGCGACGATGCCGAGCAGGGGGATCAGGACCAGGGGGACACCGCTGTCGTGCGGCGATCCGCCCTGCAGCAGGAAGAGGACACCCGCTCCCAGATAGGTGAGGTGGAAGCGGTGCGCGGTCACGGTGACCGGATGAGTGCCCAGTCCGCCCAACTTCTTGGAAACCAACGCCAGGCCGGACGCCCCCACTCCAGCGACGGTGACCAGGCCGAGGCCGGCCAGCGCCTCCCAGCCGATGTCCGCGCCGCCGGTCAGACTCCACGCCAGGGCCCCGCCGGCAGCGGCGAGCGCCACCGCCGTACCCCACACGAGCGGGGTGGGCCGCTCCCCCGCCCGGAAGACGAGCGCGAGCACGACCAGCGCGAGCGGGCCGACCGCTGTCTCGATCCCGCTGGCCAGCGTCGCCGGGATCCAGGCGAGGGAGACGTAGAAGCTGAGGAAGGTCGTGGCGGTGACCAGATTCATCAGCCACATCAGCCGGTTCGTACGCCGCCGCTCGACCGGGCCGGGGAGCACGACCTCGGGTCGGCGCCGTCCCCGGCGGACCAGGTGCACCGCGGTGAACAGCAGGGCAGACATGAAGAATCCCGCACAGGACAGCAGGAGGCTGCCGCTCGGGGTGAGCCGCCCCGACAGATAGCCGAAACACCCCGCCTGCATCAGCACCGACACCGAGATCAAGATGGCCGACATGTTATGCCCCGTCCTCCCCGACCCTGAAGAAGTCACCGGCGTCCTCGATCTCGTGCAGCGACTCCAGCACGCTCTCCAGCAGCGCCGCGTCTTCATGGACGAGGAAGGCGATCCCGCACGCCCCGGTCGTCAGGTAGCGGTCGCGAAGCGTCTCGCCCACCTGGGGGATCCGGGCGATGCTGTGGAAACCGGGCATGCGCCGTAGCGCCCGCAGACCGTCGACGGCCTCCAGGACGCCCTCGCGGTGGGGTCGCAGGAAGACCTTGGCCACGGTGCGGGCGGGCCCGTAGGGCAGGGCGTAGCGTCGCTCGAACTCGCCGGGTCGCAGGAAGCGTTCGACGGTGAGGTGCTGGTGGCTGTAACCGAACGCCGCATGGTAGGGGTCCGGGGCAAGGCACGGCCCCATCACCCGCGAGTTGACCTCGACCAGGCGCGGCCCCTCCGCAGTGAGCATCACCTCGGTGTGCGCGGCGCCTTCGCGCACGCCCAGCGCGTCCAGGCAGGCGAGGACGTATTCCACCAACTCCCCCTCCCTGCCCGCGCTTTCCGGGCGGGAGATGATGTGGCGCAGCATGGGGGCGTTGTCGGTGTAGTCGATGCGCTCGGCGTACAGCTCGGTCAGCAGATGGCGCCCCTTCAGGCTGACCGTGTTGACGATGTACTGGGTCCCCTGGAGGAACTGCTGGACGAGGACTTCGTGGTTGATCTCGCCCATGAGGTTGCGCGAGCCGGTGATGGCGGCGTAAGCGGCCTCGGCCGTCTCCCGGTCGGGGCACACCGTGCACCCGTCGCTTCCGGCGCTGTTGACCGGCTTGACGATGAGCGGGTAGCTGTCACCCCAGCCGTCGAGGACCTTGGACAGCTGCTCGGCAGAGGTCACGGTCTCGGTGCGGGCGTGCGGCAGGCCGGCCGCGCGCAGTGCCTCGACCATCCGGTGCTTGTCGCGGCGCGCCGGGCTGAGCGCGAGGTCGTTGTGGTCGGTGCCGAGCAGCCCGGCCAGCTGGTCCGCGGGGGCGACCCCGAACTCGCTGGCGCCGATGACGGTGTGCACGCCCAGCCGGGCCAGCTCTTGGGCGGTCCGCTCGGCGTCGTCCATGAGCAGCCGGGTGGCCGCGGTGGTGTCCGCCTCGTAGTCGTGGCGCAGATCGTCCGTGTAGACGTGCACACAGGGGGCGCCCTCCTCCCGGAAGGCGGTGGCGAGGTCGGCGCCGGTGGATACGGGATTGACGAGTGCTATCACGGAGTGGACCTTTCGAGGTTTCGGTGGGCTTCTAGGCGGTGGAGCCGGGGGCGGCGGCGGTGGGCTCCGCGTCGAGGCTCAGGCCGACGACGCGAGCCTGCTGGGCCGCGGCCCGGAGGTAGTTGACGATGGGCACGCGCGTGCCGGCGGCAGAGCCCACCGCCCACACCCGCTCCGGGGCACCCTCCGGGTCGCGCAGGACCCGGAGGTCGGGCGCAACCTGCGCCACGCGGGCGCCAGGGGCCGGCGGCGCACCGATGCGCAGCTCGCCGTCCGGGCCTACGGAGAGCGTGGGCGCCTCGAACCCGGCCGCGCTCACGACCCAGTCGACGTGCTCGGACCGGCCGTCGGGCCAGGTGACCGTCCAACCGTCGGGGTGCGGGTCGATGTGCCGCGGAGCGGCGTCGGCGACGGTCAGCAGCCCCGCGTCCAGATGGGACAGGAGCCGGCGGGCGTTGTCGAGGGGGATGGACGAGATGTAGCGGGAGATCGCGGTGCGGTGCGCGGCGAGTACCTGCCGACGGGTGCCCTCCGGCTGAGCCGGCAGGGCGTGGTTGATGCCGTCGATGACCTCCGCGATGGCGTCCTGCCACGGGACCCGGCCGGCCGCGGCCAGCTCCGTCTCGCGCCGCAGCCGCTCGTGGGCACGGCCCGGGCCGCCGAGTTGCCGGCGCAGCGGCTCGCCGCCCCCCAAGGTCCGTACGAGCCGGATCAGCGGCCGCACCAGTTCTGCCACGCTCGCACCCCGGGCGAGCTGCCGCTCCCACTGACGCCCCAGCCCGGCCGAGGTGTCGCGGCACAGCCGGGTGCGTACGGCCGGGAGCTGGCCCGAGGGAGAGGCCATCACGCTGCGCCGTCCCGCCCGGCACAGGGTGAGCACCGCGTCGATCGCGGAGAGCTTGGTGCCCAGGACGAGTACCTTCGCGTCCGCGGGGATGGCACGCAGGCGGCGTACCGGGTACGGGCTGGTCAACAGCCGTGGGGCGGTGGCCGGTGCGCGCAGGGCTGCGGGCAGGCGCGGTGCGGTGCCGCCCAGGGCGAGCACCACGTCGGTGGCGTCCACGCTCGTACCGTCTTCCAGGCCGACGCGGTAGTCGCCGGGATGTCCGCCGACCGACCGGGCCCGTCCGCGGACGTGTACGACCTTGATGCCGTCCCGCTCGGCCGCGGCCCGGTGGCGCAGAAAGCTCTCACGCGTGTACTGGGTGACGAGGTAGCGGGGCACGAAGTCCTCGCGATGGACGGGCCATCCGCGCGCCGCGAGGTAGGACAGGAGCTCCGATTCGCCCTCGGGCCGCAGCGAGGTGACGTCGACCGACGTGTTGCACAACAGCATCGGTCCGCCCGACCCGAAGGCGGGGGCGCAGCCGATGTCGTTGGGGGCGATGAGACAGATGGCGGCGATGTCGCGTGCCTGGGTGAGATGGAGAAACGTACTCACCGCGGCAGGACCGCCGCCGATGACGGCAACCTTCCTGCTCACCGTGTGCCTCCTGCACTCAAAGGGCTCATCTCTCTCTTCTTGGACTCGTCCGGTACCCCGGTGGGGAGTTGACGGCGCGGGAAACAGTCGAGCAGACGGAGCAAGGGGCTCGTCATCACTGTGGTGACCAGGGCCACCAGGGTCAGTACGGCCAGCATGCCGCGGTCGATGAGGCCGGCCTGGTACCCGATCTGGATCACGACCAGCTCCGTGAGCCCCCGGGCGTTCAACAGCACGCCCAGGACCAGCGCGGGGCGCCGCTCCATGCCCGTCAACCAGGCACACAGTCCCGGACCGGCGATCTTGCCCACGGTGGCGACCAGGAGGAGGCCGGCGAACACCATGGCCGTGGAGGCGTCCCAGCGCAGTGCGCTCAGGTCGGTGGTCAGGCCGAAACCGAAGAAGAAGAACGGCAGCAGCACGGTCTTGGCCAGGTCCGTCAGACGGTCGGCGATCGCGGCGCCGCGGCCACGGACCGGCCAGGCGAGTCCGAAGAGCAGCGCGCCGATCAACTGGTGCACGCCCAGGGCGGCAGTCAGCGTCGAGGATGCGGCGACGCCGACGACCAGGAGGACCGTGACGCCGGGAGCGCCCCGCCCGTCCTCCCGCTCCGGTATCCATCGGGCCAGCCCGCGCCGTAGCGGCCACAGGAAGAACACCGCTACGGCCGCGGCGCCCAGGCCGTTCACCACCAGACCGGGCACGCCGCCACCGTGGGCGAAGGCCACGATCGCCGCGACCACCAGCCAGCTTCCACCATCTCCGATCGCGGCGGCGAACAGGGCGAGTTGGCCCGGCTGGGAACGTGTCAGTCCCAGGTCGTCGAGGATTCTGGCGAGTACGGGGAAGGCCGTGATGCTCATCGCACAGCCCACGAAGAGGACGAAGGCGAGCGCGTTCCCCGCGGTTCCGGTGAACGCACCGACCATGGGCACGGCCGCCGCGGTGCCCAACCCGAAGGGGACGAGCAAGGACGCCAGGCTCACGAGGACGGTCCGGCCCACGGCGCCTCGCAGCCGCATCCCGGCGAGCTCCTGCCCGACGCCGAACATGAAGAGTGCCAGCCCGAGTTGTGACAGGCCCTCCATCAGACGCACCGCCTGCTGGGGGAACAGCCATGCGGTGACCTCGGGGGCCAGACGGCCGAGAACCGAGGGCCCCAGGGCAAGACCGACACAGATCTCCCCCACCACCCGTGGCTGGCCCAGTCGTTGGGCGCCCGCCCCGCCGGCCAACGCCGTGGCGAGCACGACGGCACAGGCCAGCAGGAAGTGGCCCGTGACATCCAGCCGGTGCGCGGGCACGAGGCGGTGGACGCCTTCCGGACCGCCTCCCCACACCCACCCGCCGACGCCGCAGATCACCATGGCCGGCAGGATCACCGTCACAGCGGCGGCGACCCACACCCGCCGCCGGGAACGCGGCCGGGCGGCGCCGGCCGTGTCGGCGGTGGGGGTCGGCCGTTCCGTGGTCAGCTCTGGTGCCATATCAGTGGCTTTCGAAGATCATGTCGCGGAGCAACTCGCTCGCGCCCGCGGCGATGGTGCCCGCCATCGCGTCGCGGTACAGGCGCGAGGCTGCCGCGTCGTCCAGGTAGCCCCTGGCCCCGTGGTACTGGACACAGGTCTGGGCAGCCGTCACCGCGAGTTCCGTCGCCTTGAGTTTGAGCACCGAGGCGGTGCGGGTGTCGAGCAGGCCACGGCTGTGGAGCCAGGCGGCGTGGTAGGCGTAGTTCCGTACCAGCTCGAAGTCACCGGTCAGCTCGGCGACCTTGTGCCGGACCGCCTGGTGCGCGGCGAGTGGCACGTCCTTGACCTGGTGCTCGCGCACGAAGCGGTGGAGCAGTTCCAGGCAGTATCCGACGCCGCCGACCGCGAGCAGCCCCGCCACCAGCCGTTCGAAGTCGAGGCCCGTCATGAGGTGCATCAGGGCGAAGTCGCGGCGGCCGATGAGCCTGTTCGCCGGCACCAGGACCCCGTCGAAGTCCACGCGGCACACATCGGCGCTGTGCCAGCCCGTCATCGGCTGCGGGGTGTGGGTGACGCCCGGGGCATCGGCGTCGATGACCAGCAGGCTGGCCCCGCTCAGGCCCCGGCTGCCCGTGGTCTCACGGGTCTTGACCAAGGTGACGTAGAAGCCGGCCCGGGAACCGTTGGCCACGTAGTACTTCTGGCCGCTCACGCGGTAGCCGTCCGCCCCGAGCACCTCGGCGCGGGTGCTCAGGTGGCGCAGGTCGGTTCCGGCCCCGGCCTCGCTGATGGCGAGCGCGGCGATCCGCTCGCCCCGGGCAACCGCCGGCAGCAGCGTCGCCCGCTGCTCCTCGGTGCCGAACATCCGCAGGTAGGACGTGGCCATGTAGGCGTGCACGCCGACGGCGGCCCGTACGCCCGCGTAACCGGTGCGCCCGAGCTCTTCGAGGAGGACGGCGCTGTCGAGGAAGTCGTCCCCGCCGTGGGCGAGTTCGAGCAGGCCGTGTGCGCCGAGGGCGCGCCAGCCGTCGGCGTCGATGGCCCGCTGCCGTTCCCAGGAGTCGGCGTACGGAAGTACCGCGTCGGCCAGCTGGTTCCGTATCCGGGTGCGGATCTCGTCGTGTTCGCCGGTGAGATGGGGTAAGGGCGTGCGGCCCGTCGTCGTGCTCAATTGACCGCGACCACCTGGTGCTCGGGGAGGATCTCCGTGATCTTTCCGGGGATCTTGAAGACCGCGTGCGGTGTGCCGGCCGCCGCCCACGTCTCGTCGAAGTCCAGCAGGTCCCGGTCGACGAGGAGGGTCAGTTCCTCCTTGTGCCCCAGGGGCGGGACGCCGCCGATGGAGTACCCGGTGACCCGCTTGACGAAGTCGGCGTCGGCCTTGCCGACCGTCCTGCCGAGCTGCTGGGCCACCACCTTCTCGTCCACGCGGTTGGGGCCGCTGGCGAGGACCATCACCGGCGCCCCGGTCACCGTGTCCTTGAACACCAGTGACTTGACGATCTGCCCCTTCTCGCAGCCCAGCGTGCGCGCCGCGTCGTCGGCGGTGCGGGTGGAGTCCGGCAGCTCGACGACGGTCAGGTCCAGGCCGCGCTCGCGCAGCGTCTCCTGGAACTGCCGGGCCCGCTTACTGATGGTCATGGTGTGGCTCCTGTTGGTGCGTGGTCGTGAGAGTGGCGAGCAGGGCCTTGCGGTTCACCTTGCCGGTACCCGACAGCGGAAGGCTTTCGCGCAGGTGGATGCCGGCGGGGACCATGTACTCGGGGAGGCTGCGGCGCATGTGCTCCCGTATCGACTCCGCGGTGCAGCGCTCGGCACGGGGTACGACGAAGGCCACCAGCTCCTTACCGCCGGCGGCGGCCGGGGCGACGGTGACGTGGCTCTGCTTGACGTCCGGGTGCAGGCCGATGTGATGCGCGACCTCGCCCAGCTCGATGCGGAATCCGTTGATCTTGACCTGGTCGTCGAGCCGGCCCTGGAAGACGAGGTTCCCGTCCGCCGAGAGGTAGGCGCGGTCGCCCGTCCGGTAGAGCCGCTCCCGGACGCCGTCGATCTCGTACTCGACGAACTGCCTGCGCGTGACGTCCGGCAAGCCCAGGTAGCCCGGGGACAGGCCGGGGCCGGCCAGCAGGACCTCCCCGGTCTCACCGGGGCCGCAGAGCCTGCCGTCGTGCACGACATAGGCGCGCGTGTTCTGGATCGGCCGTCCGATGGGCAGGCTCGATTCCGCCGGCTCCAGAGCGCGCACGGGGTAGTAGGTGGCGAACGTGGTGCACTCGGTCGGTCCGTAGACGCTGACCACCCGGTCCGGGCCGTATGCGGCGAGGGCCTTGGCGATGTGGGTGAGCGAGTGCGCCTCGCCGCCGGTGAGGACGGTCTCTACGTTCTCCAGTGTCTTCGGCGCCTCGTCCACCACGGTGTTGAACAGTGCGGTGGTCAGGAAGACGGTGCTGACGCCGTGCGTGTCCACCACGCGTTTGAACTCCGAGAAGCGCACGAAGGCGGAAGGATACAGCACGCACCGGCCACCGACCAGCAGCGCGCCCCAGATCTCGAACGTCGCCGCGTCGAAGGAGACCGGCGCGAGCTGGAGCAGCGTCGTCTCCTCGTCCAGCCGCGCGAAGCGCGCCCCGAACACCAGGCGGGTGATGCCGCGGTGGCGGATCGGCACGCCCTTGGGCCGGCCCGTGGAGCCCGAGGTGAAGTTGATGTACGCGATGTCGTCGGGCGAGACCTGGAGGTCGGGGTCGGCGGGGTGGCCCGTCAGCGCGTCCTTGTCCACTGTCGTCACCCGGCAGTGGGAGAGGCGCTCGGCGAGGGTGCTGCCCGGTGCGGTCACCACCCGCGAGCAGTCGGCGTCCGCCAGCAGGCCGAGCAGCCGCTCGTCCGGCCAGGACGCGTCGAACGGGAGGTAGGCGGCACCGCATTTGACCACGGCGAGCAGGGCGACGATCAGCTCCACGGACCGCTCCAGGCTGACCCCGACCGTCTCCCCCGGGCGCAGACCGTCCTGGCGCAGCCGGTCGGCGAGGCAGTTCGCCAGCCGGTTCAGCTCGCCGTAACTGACCGTCGTACCGCGGTGGATGAGGGCGGTCGCCTCGGGTCGCCGGGCTGCACAGCCCTCGAAGAGTTCCTTGACGCTGCGGTCATCCGGGTACGGCGTGGTCGTGCGGTTGAGTTCGCGGTGCGGTGCGAGCGCCGCTTCGACGTGCGTCAGCGTGCTCATCCGGCCTCCTGTAGGCGTGTGTTGATGACGTCCAGCACCTGCGAGGCGTGCGTTTCGAGGAAGAAGTGGCCCCCGGCCATCTCCAGCACTTCGCTGCCCTGCCGGCCGAACCGCTGCCAGCCGACCGTGCTGGGGTGGTCGTCGATCGGGTCCGTGCGCCCGTACATGGCGGTGACGGGGAGGTGCAAGGCCGTCCCGTGGCGGTCGTGCCACAGTTCCGCGAGTCGGATCTCGGCGTGGATGGTCGGCAGGAAGAGCCGCATCATGGTCTTGTTGTCCAGGATTTCGGCGGGGGTGCCGCCCATCTCGCGCAGGGCCTCGATGAACCCGCTGGGGGACATCTCATGCATATAAGGCCGGCGTTGGGGGTGGTCCGGGCTCCGGGAGCCGGACACGAAGAGCCGGCGCGTCATACCGGGAAACGCCTCGGAGGTCAGCTGGGCCATTTCGTAGGCCAGGCGCCCCCCGAAGCTGTGGCCGAAGAAGGCGTGTGGGCGGGCGAGGTGGTGCGCCAGCGCGCCCATGGTGTCCTGGAGCAGGGGTTCCCAGTCCTGATAGGGGGCTTCTTTGATGCGGTTTCCCCGGCCGGGCAGCCTGACGGCGAGAAGTTCTATGTGGTCACTTAAGCCATCCGACCACGCCCTGAAAAGATCGGGGCTGCCTCCAGCATAGGGAAAACAGATCAGACTGACACTCGGCCGCTTGACGGCCGGCTTGATGGTGATGACCCACTTGTCGTCGTCAGGCTGCATCATTACGACCTAACCCTCGACCGAGCCGGCGGCCGACTCGATGTTGGCAAGGATGGACTTTGCGATGTCGCGGACGCGGCTCCTGGCGAACAGGTCGTCCGGAGGCAGCGCGTCCTCGCCGTACTTCTCCTCGGCCTGGGCGATGATCCGCATGGCGGCCAGTGAGTTTCCACCGGCCTCGAAGAAGTCGGCGTGCACGTCATCGGCACGAAGTCCGATCTCCTGGCATACGGCGAGAACCCAGCGCTCGACGTCTTCCTGTGTTTCCATGATGCTCACGACTTTCAGCCCTTCTGGCGCACGGGGAAGCGGAACCCGTTGACGGTGCTGTCGACGAAACGGTTGTGGTCGTATGCGTTCTGGCCGGAGACCAGCACGTTCCCGAACTTGTCCAGGCTCGCCTTGCCGCCGAACTCCTCAAGTCCCTCGGAGTACGGGTAGACGCGTACCTGGGTGGGCAGGTAGCGGCCGGCGAAGCCGAGACGCATCTGGTCGGTGAGGCCGTTGTGCGGGTGCGAGGCGTGCATCAGCGTCGACCAGAAGATGATGAACTGGCCCTGCCGCATGACCTGCGACGCCGCCTTGGACTCGTCCGGCTTCCAGTTGGGGTCCTTCTGGAGCTGCCGGTAGTCGTAGCCGAAGAAGCCACGCCGCACGCCGTCCTTCTCCACGTTGTTGATGGCGCTCGAGTCGTACTCCATGGCCTTGGACTCGTCGTAGTTCATGGAGGTGTGGCTGCCGGGGATGAACTGGAGACAGCCGTTCTCCACGGTCGCGTCGGTGAACGCGGTCCACACGGTGATGGTGCCGCCGAACTCCGCGTCCTCCGGCCACAGGATCTGCGGGTACTTCGAGCCGGCGACATTGGAGAAGTTGTCCGCCTGGTGCCAGTCAGTGCCCTCGTCACCCGGGTACTTCGGGAAGAACTCGGATCGCCAGCACATGGTGTCGGGGCCCAGGATGCTGGACACCCGGTCCACGATCTCCGGGCGGGTGATGTGCTGCGCCAGGAAGTCGACGTCCAGGTGGCGGTCGTAGTTGGCCAGGTTGGTGTTGCCGGACACCGCCTTGTCCTGGTTGTAGATGGCCTTCTTGGTGTTCAGAAGTTTGGGACGGAGAGCCTGGAGGTTCGCCTCCATCTCGTCCTTCTCATAGAGGTCGAACGGGCCGATAAAGCCGTCCTGGTGGAACTGCTTGAGCTCCACCTCACTGAGGGAGAATTCCGTACGCTCGGTCATTACTCATCTCTCGCAATCTGCGGCCGGAGCGGCCGCGAGGAATTTGCTGATGTGGCGGTGACTGCCGCATTGCGATGGGCGGACGAAAAGAAGTGGAATTACTGCGTCCGCCAATCCAGTTCAACAGGGCGAGGTGATCTTCGTCAATACCTTCGGCGAATCGACGAAATATTTTTGGCGCAGGGGTGGGACACATGAAGAGCCCGCCCGGAGGTGGCTTCGGTACGACGTGGGAAGAGGCCGAATGCCGCGATGCTTAGCCCGGTTCGGCCTCCGCACCACCGCACCTGATCAGTGTTCGACGGGCATGCTGGAAAGCACCTTGCCCAGTCGGTTGAGCCCTTCGTCGAGGACCTCCGCCGGACGGGCGTAACTGACCCGCAGGCCCGCCTCGGAGCCGAAGACCTCCGCGGGCATCACCAGCACGCGCTCCTCGTCGAGCAGCCTTTCCACGACCGCCTGAGAGGTGGCCGACGTGCGGAGGTTGAACCACGCGAAGGGCGTGCCGGCCGGGGGCACCAGCCGCACGTGCGAGGCGTACTCGTCCGCGAACCGGGTCAACCGGCCGAGGCCGGCGTCGACGAACTCGCGGTATCGCCGCACATGCCGCTCGCGGTCCGTGAGCACATCCACCGCGACGCGTTCCCACACCCAGGAGTTCGACACCGTGGTGTACCGCTTGTAGTTGACCATCGCCGAGATGATCTCCGGTGCTCCGACGGCCCATCCGATGCGCAGCGCGGGCAGCCCGTACACCTTCGAAAGCCCCGACACCGAAAGGGCCTTGGGGTAGCGGTGGACGATGGAGTCCGCGAAGTCCAGGAGGTACTCCTCATCGTTGACCACGACGAGGTCGTGCGCGCGTGCGACATCGAGGAGGACCGTCCAGTCCTGTTCGGTGAAGCAGTACCCGGAGGGGTTGCCCGGGCTGTTCAGCACCAGCAGCTTCGTCCGCGGAGTGATCAGCCGCGCCAGGGCCTCGGCGTCGAAGGGCTCGCCCGGGCGCATCGGGAGCACGGACACCTCACAACCGATGTGGGCCGGCACCTCCCACGACTGCTGCCACCCGGGGCTGGTGGTCACCACGTGGTCACCGGCGGTCAGCAGGCTGCGGTAGAGCAGGTAGAGGGCCTCCTGCGCACCATGGGTGATCACGATGCCGTCGCCGGCTCCCGACCGCTGGTACAGACCGGCCACGGCTTCCCTGAGTTCCGGCTGGCCCCGGTCGAGGCTGTAGTCCAGCTCCCAGTCAGGGTCGAGCGTGAGGTCCCGCAGCCGCTGGAACTGCACCCCGCTCTCGGCGAGGTCGATGTCGTAGCGGCCGTGTGCTTCGGTGAAGAGCCACTGCTGGATGGAGTAGGTGGCGATCAAGTTTCTGCTCCTGTCGGGAGATTGGGTCGGGAAAGGGACCAAGGAGGTCCGGGCGTGGCGGGAGCTACCCCCGCACCGGGGTGTCCGCGGCGCCGGCCGCCGGCTCGGCCCCGGCCTCGGCGGCCGGTTGGGCCCCGGCCGTGGCGCTGTCCGCCGCGCGCTGCCGCTTGCCGAGGACGGAGTGGCGCATGCCGTAGGCGAAATAGACCACCCCTCCGATGACCATCCAGACCAGGAAGCGCACCCAGGTCAGCACGCTCAGGTTGAACATCAGCCACAGGCAGGCCAACGCGGCGAGGATGGGGACCAGCGGCACCAGCGGGGTGCGGAAGCCACGGGGCAGGTTCGGCCGGGTCCTGCGCAGGACGATGACCCCGATGGACACCAGGACGAACGCCGACAGTGTGCCGATGTTCACCATCTCCTCCAGCTTGTCAGCGGGGGAGAGCCCGGCGATCGCGGCCACCACGACGCCCACCAGGACGGTGGCCCGTACGGGTGTGCCCCTGGACCCGGTCACCGAGAGCTGTCGGGGCATGAGTCCGTCACGCGACATCGCGAAGAGCACCCGGGTCTGGCCCAGCAGCGTCACGATGGTGACGGTGGTCAGGCCGACGAGTGCGCCGATCGCGATGACCGTGGCCGCCCAGTGAACCCCGAGATCCTCGAACGCGGTGGCCATGGTCGCCTTGGTGCCGTCGGGCTTGGACTTCAGCGCCGTGTACGGGCGCATACCGGTGACCACGAGGGAGACCGAGATGTAGAGCACGGTGACGATGGCGAGCGCGGCCAGGATTCCCCGGGGCATGTCCCGTTGCGGGTTGCGGGTCTCCTCGGCGGCGGTGGCGACCATGTCGAAGCCGATGAACGCGAAGCACAGCAGGGAGCCGGCGGCCAGTACGCCGAAGATTCCGTACGTGCTGGTCTGCCCACCGAACACCAAGGAGAAGAGCGACTGGTTGCTCCCGCTGTTACCGGCGTCGGGGGTGGCGGACGGCGGAATGAACGGCGAGTAGTT
This sequence comes from Streptomyces sp. YGL11-2, assembly GCF_050054615.1. Lineage (NCBI taxonomy): Bacteria > Bacillati > Actinomycetota > Actinomycetes > Kitasatosporales > Streptomycetaceae > Streptomyces > Streptomyces sp. YGL11-2. The sequence goes on along the minus strand of NZ_JBNHIN010000016.1, from coordinate 37,582 downwards.
GGCCGGGTCGATATGGCTGATGCCGACCACGATGACCAGCAGCACCACGGTGATCTTGATGGCGGTGATGACCTGGTTGACGCGTGAGGACAGCTTCGTACCGAGGGCCAGCATGGTGGTCAGGACGGCGACGAGCAGGACCGCCGGCCAGTCGACGTGCACGCCGGCGAGGTTGAGGGACGTGGGCAGGTGCGCGCCGGTGACGAGATCGACGGACTGCTGGAGATAGGTCGACCAGCCCTTGGAGACGACCGCGGCCGCCAGCGCGAACTCCAGGATGAGGTCCCAGCCCAGGATCCAGGCTATGGATTCGCCGAAGACGACGTAGGAGAACGTGTACGCACTGCCCGCGACCGGAACGGTCGAGGCGAACTCCGCGTAGCACAGGGCGGCCAGCCCGCAGGCCGCGGCTGCCAGCAGGTAGGAGACGGACACCGCGGGACCCGCCATGTTGCCGGCGGTACTGGCGGCGAGCGTGAACACGCCGGTCCCGATGACGACGGCGACCCCGAAGACCGTCAGGTCCCAGGCCCCCAGGACTTTCCGTAACTTGGACCGCGGCTCGTCGGTGTCGGCAATCGACTGCTCGACTGTCTTGGTGCGGAAGATGTTGTTGCGCGCCATTGGATTCCATCGGATGTGAAAGGAGTTGCGGGGCTCAGCCAAGAGTCCGGTTGAGGACGAGGTACATCGCGGTGCCGGCGACGATGGCCAGCAGTGGATTCCTCCGCCAGTGGTAGACCGACGAGGTCGCGGCGATGCCCGCGAGGCTGGGCAGCCCGTACGGGGACTGGGTGAAGTCCGTGGAGCTCACGGTGTAGAAGACGAGGATGAGCATCACGCCACCGGGCATGGCCACACCGAAGTAGCGCATGATGTCGGTGTCGACGACCCGCCGCAGGGCTACGAACAACAGGCCGCGCAGCGCGAACGTCACACCCGTGATCACCAGGATGGCGCTCAGTATGGAGATGCCGGTCATGTGCCCTCCTCCCCTGCGGACCTCTTCCGCTGGAGCAGGTACCAGCCGAGCAGCATCGCGACATAGACGGTGAGCGCGACCGCCAGGAAGCTCCGCTCACCGACGCCGAGCGCGACGAACCCCGCTGCCAGCCCCATCAGGGTGGGCGCGGAATCCTTGCGCTTGTAGAAACAGTCCTGCGCGAGCACCACGAACAGCGCCGTCAGGACGAACGACAGCCCCTGGATGGACGACGGCAGGGCGAAGGACAGCAGCGCTCCGATGATGCTGCCGCCCACCCAGTAGGCGTGGCTGAGGAGTTGGATGAAGGTCAGCCGATTCGCGGTCATCTCCTGCCGCGGGATCGTGGCCAAGAGCGAATACGTCTCGTCGGTCAGGGCGAAGGCACCGTAGAGGCGTCGCCCCCAGCCCCGCAGCAGCTGCATGGGAAAGGACAGGGCGTAGAAGACGTGCCGGAAATTCACCGCCAACGTCATCACCGCGACCTGCAGCAGCGGAGTTCCCGCCGTGATCAGGCCCACGGCGAGGAACTCCATCGACCCGGCGAAGATCAGTGCCGCCGACAACGGTGCCCAGTACCAGTCGAGCCCGCTGTTCACCAGCAGGATCCCGAACGCGGCTCCGAGCGGGGTGTAACCCATGGCCACGGGGATGGTGTCACGCACCGCGCGCCCGAAGTCGGCGCGCGGCGACGAGGTGCTCCCGGCCGGCTCGACGCCCCGGGTCGCGGCCTCAGTCATCGACCTTGACGGTCACCACGATCACGTCGCGCCGCGCCTGGCCCGGGAGTTTCGGCGTGAAGGGAGAGACGTAGTGCTTGACCGCCTTGTCGTCCAGGATCAAGGTCTCCCCGGCATTCATGACACGGTCGAAGACGATGATGTCCTCGCTCGTGGCGTCGGCGATCATGGACGTGCCGCCGTTGACGTTGTGCTGGGCGATCGCGTTGACCACCACGTAGTCGAAACCGTCGTGGTGAAAGCCCTCCGGCGCCGGATATCCGGTGTGCGTGTCGTCGGCGGTGACCCGCATCTGGTGGACGCCGATGGTCAGTTCCTCGCCGTCGAACATCCCGCGCAGGTGAGCATCCGCCATCAACTGCTCGACGAACTCCCGGGCCTCGCGCCCCAGCGGTGCGAACCTGCGCTGCATACCGCCGGCGTATGTGTTGATGTCCGAACTCTGAAAGAAATCGCCTTCCTCGACCCATAGGATCTCGTCGCCCTTTACCCGTCCTTCACCGAAGGACCGGTAACGGAAAACGAAGTCACCCTTGAGGTAAGGGTCTGCACCAAGCCTGTCGAAGCTGTCCAGCAGCGGCTTGGAGATCTTATCGATGCTGTTGCTGACCGTGTAATACATGAGGTTCCTCCGGGCGCCATCTCGCTTGACGGCGACGGTGGTTAAAGATTGAAAGGAAACGTCGACACGGGAAGAGGATTGCCTTGCGGAGCGCCAACATCGCCGATCCGTCCCATGGAATCCCACACAAGGAAATCTGCGCGCACGCGGGCGACTGGCCACAACATGTGACATCGCCCCAGGTGACGGCCCTTGGCGGGGATGCGTGAAGACCACAACCGGCTCCACAGGGGAGCCAATGTACGTGAACCGCGGCGCCATTGAACACCAGTTCACCGACGGCTTGTTGGAGCTCTAGCGCACAGTCATGTCCGCCGCGCTCCTCGGCCTTCACCACAACCGGCGTTGACAGTAGCCCCTGCGATCAAGATCGACAAGCGGTTAGGTCCGGGGTGCGCGACCGAGCCCCTTGCGGCACCGGGCCATCGGAACCGCTTCCCGCATCGAGATATGGATCACACAGGGACCCTCTTGATCTGGGCTTTTGCACTCGGTTTGACTTCCGGCCAGTGGACCGACCGGCCCGGCACGCTCCGGACAGCACCAAAGAGTTCATCAGGGGGAAACATGAAGCGCCATAAGCTGCCGTTATCCAAGCGCAGTTATCCGACTCACTCCGGCCTGCCCGCTTCTCCGAAGCGGCTTGGGTTCCTGTTGACCCACCGGGCTGAACGGACACCGGACCGGGAAGCACCGCTGTTCCACGGCCGCCACACGACGCGGCTCCACTTGCGGGCCCGCGGCCGGCACGTGGGTGGACTTCCTCGCGAGCCGGCGCGGCCCCTGTGCGATCTCGTCGGGCCCGTGCACGGTGGACGACGTCCCGACGGCGCCCGGGTGCGGTGTCCTCACGGAGAAAAGTGCGCCCGAGACGTACAACGACGTCGCGACGGCCCACCACAGGCCCCGGATGCCCTCGGCCAACTTCCCTGCCGATCAAGGGCGTTGCACACATCGCAACCTGACGGCTGCGCCTGGACACCGCCAGACGTCCGCTCCGCCCCCGTCGTGTTCGACGACGTGGGCGTCCTCCTCGGCCTGGACGTCGGCAAGAGCACCCATCACGGACACGGCCTGACTCCCGCCGGCAAGAGGGTCTTCGACGAGCAACTGCCCGAGAACGAGCCCAACCTGCGGGCCGTGCTCGACAAGCTCACGGCGAAGTTCGGCACCGCCCTGGTGATCGCGGACCGGCCCGCCTCCGTCGAAGCCCTCCCGCATACGGTCGCCCGGGAAGCAGGCTGCGAGGTCACCGTTCCGGGACGTGCCAGGGGCTCGACGACCAGACCGCCGTGGTCCCGGGCACCGGCACCCTCAACATCGTGCTCCCCTTTCTGGACCGCTGGCTCGCCGCCGTTCACGAACAGCACGTACCACGAGGGAGACACTGGTCAGATGCGCCCAGGGGCGGTGACGGCCGCAACTGGTCGATGTGCTCGACCACTTCCTCCAGCGCGGTTTCCCTCCATCGGCGGTCCGCCGACGCCACCGAACCGCCGACATGCCGCTTCCCGGGAGCCGGGCCGGCCTGCCCTGTTCACGGAACAGGCTCACCCATCGCCTCACCGACCCCGCACCGCAGCCGAGTTCGGTGGCCTTCGCCCGATCCCGGAGCGGATCGCACGGATCGTGGAGGGGGACGCGGGCCGTTGCCCGGCGGTATGGCTCTGATCGACGTCAACAATCCCCGACGCTGGAGGACCGGTGGCGACACAGCCTCTTCGCCCCGGCTGACCGCGCACTGACACCCGCCCCGAACGTACCGCCCTCCACACCTTCGTACGCACCGGTTCGGACCACGGCGCACCGCCTCTGATCCGTCACGTGCGCAGTACGACAGCTCACCCGTGGCTCCGCCTCGAAGCCGCCGACGACGACGGCCGCCTGATCAAGAACCCCGGCAAGGCTCACCGGACGGCCAAGGCACCAAACCCTCGGAAAGGAGGCCCTGTCGGCAGAAAGGCCGGCTCCCGGAATTCTGGCGGCCCGCCGGTTCCGCGGTCCTCAGGGAACTCTGGCCGTGACGGCCGAATTCCCTGTTTCCCTCGGCGTCGTCTTCCTCGGGCGGCGCAGCATTCCGATCGCGATGCCGGTGATGACCAGAGCGGTGGCGCACCACGTCAGTGCGGTCATGCGCTCGCCCTGGAAAATCGAGGCGGATGCGAGACCGAATACCGGAACGAGCAACGAGAACGGCGCCACGGTCGGGGCGTCGTAGGTACGCAGGAGATAACCCCACGCGGCGAATCCGAACAGCGTTGCCCCCCACGCCACATAGAGCGCGGCACCCACTCCGCCGAGGTTCAGATGGTGCAGTGCCCGCAGGTCCGCGTCCCGGCCTTCGAAGAGCACGGAGATGAGCGCCAATGGGAGGGGTGGCACGACGCTCACCCAGACCATGAACCGGAAGGCGTCCGGCGGACCCGCCTTCCGCATCGCGATGTTCGACAGGCCCCAGCACGCCGCCGCGCCCACGACCAGCAGGAACCCGGCCGTCGTACCGGCCGTCGAGTCCATCCCGGCCAGCACGATCCCCACCGTGGCGATGGCCGTGCCGGCGATCTGCACCCGTCGGGCGCGCTCCTTCAGCAGCACCGCGGCGAAGAGCACGGTGAACACCGTCTGGCCCTGGAGCACCAGGGAAGCCGGCCCCGGGGGCAGCCCCTCGTGCATTCCGAGGAACAGCATCCCGAATTTCATGATGCCGAGCGTGATACCGACCGTGACAACCCAGCGCCAGGGGACTCCGGGCGGCCCGACGAAAAAGACCGCCGGCAGCGCGGCCAGGAGGAAACGCAGTGCGGAGAAGAGCAGTGGTGGAAAATCGCGCAGCCCCACGTCGATCACTACGAAGTTCGTGCCCCATACGGCGGCGACGGCCACCGCGAGGGCAACGTGTACGGGCTTCATGCCAACGGCTCCTGAGGACACGGCTTTTCGGGATGCTCCATCACAACAGCCGCCGTCCGTAAGGGCCAGCGAGGGTTTCTGAAGGTGGGGTATTAGCATCGCTTCATGTTCGACCTCATTCGCCTGCGCGCGCTGCGCGCCGTGGCCACCCACGGCACGATGACGGGCGCGGCCTCGGCCCTGGGCTACACGCCGTCCGCCGTCTCCCAGCAGATCGCCAAGCTGGAGCGCGAGAGCGGCGCCGTACTGCTCGACCGGCAGGGCGGCAGGGTGGAGCTCACGCCCGCGGCCTGGCTGCTGGTAGAGGCGACGGACGAGGTCGTGGCGGTGCTGGAGCGGACCCGCGCGCGCCTGGAGGAACAGCACGGCCGGCCCACCGGGCGGCTGGTGCTGGCCGCGTTCCCCACGGCCTGCCGCGGCTTCGCCGCCGCCGCGCTCGCCGGCCTCGCCGGGCGCCACCGCGCCCTGGACTGCCGGCTGGTGGAGTCCGACCCCCACCGCGCCATCAGCCTGGTCGTACGGGGAGAGGCGGACCTCGCGGTCGTACACGACTGGCACAACACGCCCCTCACGCTGCCCGCCTCGCTGTCCGTCGCCGAGTTGGGCGAGGACATCGCCGACGTCGCCCTGCCCGCGGGGCACCCGCTCGCCGGCCGGGACGTGGTGACCCCGTACGACCTGAAGGGAGAACGGTGGATCGGGCAGGGGGCCGGAGCCATGTGCCATGACTGGCTGGTGCGTTGCTTCTCCGACCTCGGCGTCGCACCGGATATCGCCTACCAGATCGAGGAGTACGAGTCCCAAGTGGCGCTTCTGGCCGCGGGGTTGGGGGTCACGATGCTGCCCCGGCTCGGCCGCGGCGCCCTGCCGCCCGCCGTTCGCGTCGTCCCGATGCAGCCCCCGCCGTCCCGTCGGCTCTCGGCCGTCTGGCGCGCCCGGACCGACCGCAGGCCCGCCCTCCACGCCACCTTGGCGGCGCTGCGCGCACACTGGCCGGGGACGGACGCCGACCAGCCGGCCCGAGAAGCCGGGTGACCATCGCCCCGGAGCGGACCCCCTGCCACATGGACCCCGTGGTGGCAGGTCTGCCCCGCCACCACGGGTCCACCGGCCCGTACCGGGCCATGCAGGTGGGGGCCGTCCGCCCGCCGCTCGGGGGAAAGTTCGGCGGGCGGATCCGGCCGGCGGGCGCCCGACCGCCGGCGCCGGCCCCCGTGATGACGAGTCAACTCCCTTGCCGGCGTTCGCAACAGAGTGTGAACGCGCCATCTCGGTGCGCGCGCTTCACACCCCGTGCGAACCGCTCACACTCCGTCATCTCACACGGGGTGTGAATCGCTGACCCGCATATCCCCTCCACACACGCTCCCGCCTTCCAACGCAGCGCAGTTGACTGTTGGGCGCAACCACACCGACCGTCACCAGAAGAAGGAAAGAGGAGCGGACCGTGACCGCCCACCCCGAACCCGACCTGACCGCCGCCGACTTAGCGGAGCTGAGGCGTCTACTCGACGTACGCACCGCCAAGGTCGACGGCCAACTCGCGCTCCAGGCACAGCGATCCGAGCAGTACACGCGTGACGCGGACGAATTGCAGGCCCGCGTCACACGGTTGGAGAGTGGCCGCTGGCCACTACCCTCGATCGCCGCGCTCACGGGGCTCGCGGCACTGGTGGTCACCCTGTGGCAGGCAACCGGGCACTGAGGAGGATGCGGTGGAGGGGGATCAGCCCAGCCGGATGTGATGAAGCATCAGCAGGGCCGCGGCCATGTTCGCGGCCGGCACCTCCCCCCTCCCCACCATGTCGGGGACGAGCTTGAGGGACACCCACTCCCGCCGGTCCGACTCGAAGTCGTCCTGCGGCGAGCCGACGTACTCGCCCTCGTCGGACCAGTAGATGTGGTGCCGCGCGTCGGTGAGGCCGTTGGACGGCTCCACCGAGAGGAGGTGTTGGAGGGGCCCGGGTCGCCACCCGGTCTCCTCCTCCATCTCCCGCGCGGCCGCCGCCGCCACATCCTCCCCGTCCTCCACGACACCGGCGGCCAGCTCCCAGCCCCAGCTGTCGGTGATGAACCGATGCCGCCAGAGCAGCAGCACCTCATTGGCCTCGTTGACCACGGTGGCGACCGCGACCGGCCGCATCCGGATCACGAAGTGATCCAGATGACGGCCGTCGGGTAGCTCCACATCGGCCAGATTGACCCGGAACCAGGGATTCGTGTAGACGGGCTTTTCGCTGAGGTTGTTCCAACGCACGTAACTGCCACCTTCCGCTGTTGGGCCGGCAAGGTGACACGAGCCCGGTCACAGCGGAACGCGCAGCACCTCGTCGATGAGATCGGCAGCCTCGTCCGTCGCGGAGCTCCCGGTCTCCGCCAGATGCTCGCGCACCGCCCGTAGCCGGTCCCGCAGCCGTTGCGACTCCATGCCCCGAGCCCGCTCGGTCATCTGCACGGCATTGGCCACGGCCCGGTCCGCATCCCCTTGGCGCAGCTCGATATGGGTGAGCATGGCCAGCCGGTGAACCCGGCCGCGGTCATGTGCGGGGGTGTCCACGGCGGCGTCCGCCTGCTCCCGTGCGGCCCGCAGGTCACCGAGACTGAGCAGCGCCTCCGCCACTTGTACGTTCACCAGGCCCGGCTGGACATAGCCCGTCTCGTCCGGTTCGAGCCCCGGCCGGATCCGCTCCGCGGCCGCCTCGGCCCGCCGGATGCAGGCCAGCGCACTGGCCCCGTCCCCCAGCCGGGCATACGACTTGGCCTGCATCGCGTAGAGATCCGCGGAGAGCGCCGGAGTGATCTGCGGACCCGCGGCCCGCAACGCCGCCTCCGCGAAGGCGACCGCCTGGCGGTACTCCCGTACGAAGAGGGACTGGTTGACCAGCAGCGCGATCACATACGCGCCGAGTCCGCGGTCCCCGCTGGCCTTGGCCAGCCGCAACGCCTGATGGAAGTAGCGCTGGGCCAGCCCGAGAGCATCCGAGTCGTACGCGCAGATTCCCGCGACGGCGACCAGCCCACCGGTCGCCCGGTGCAGCTGACGTCCCGTCGCATCGCTGTAGCTGCCCCGCAGCAGCGGCGCCGCCTCGGTGTTGAGGAATCCCACGATGCGCGCTCTGGTAGCGATACCACCCGCCTTCCGGTACATCTGCTCGTAGTGGGTCCGCGCCGCCCGCAGCATCTCGATGTCGGCCATCCCGACCCGGGTCAGCCCGTCGCGCGACACGTCGAAGTCCTCCGGCGGGTTCTCCCACTCCCATACGGGAATGACCGCCGAGGTCCCTGTCAGCGCCGGAGCCGCCAGCACGTGGGGCCGCTGCTGCTCGTCGGACCGCCACAACGCGGTGGCCCGCTCCACGAACCCCGAGAGCGGCGTCTCCGAAGCCCGCCGCGCCCCCGGCCTGCTCAGCCCGATGTCGTCCAGCCCCACCGGCCGGCGCAGCCGCTCGCCCAGAATCTCGCAGATCAGATCGGGCACCTGCCCCCGCGGGCGCTGCCCCTTCAGCCACCGCGCCACCGCGGTGTGCTCGTACCGCAGCGTCAGTCCTCGCCGCCGCCCCAGCTGATTGATCCGCGCCGCGAGCCCGGCATGCGAGATACCGGCCTCGTCCAGGATCGCGTCGAGCAGCGTGTTGGGCTCCATACCGTGCCCCCAAGGACGTAACGACTCCGTAAGTCCAGCGTAATCAGGGCGGGTTCACACCCCGTGTGAACCGGACACCGCACAGCCGACCGCCCGGACCCGCATGAGCACGGCGGGAATGCCGCCCAGCGCGCCGGGTCGCCCCCTCCCCCGGCGGATCGCGGACCCCCGCGGCGGGGAAGCCGCCCACGAGCGAAGGCCGGAGGGGATATACCGGAGCCCGCCCGCAGGACCTGGAGCGAACGCCGGGGCATTCGTCATCTGACTGACCAGATGCGCCCGCGCCGTGGGGGCACCTCCCAGCCGAAGGCTGGGGGAGGGTTCCGGTGTGTCCCCTCCGGCCCCACCACCCACCGGTCGTAGGCGCGCGGCGCCAGCCACAACGGACGGGCCCCCGCCCACGAACCGTGGACGGGGGCCAGCAGAGCCGAAGGCCAGGGGCGTCAGCCCCGCAGCACCGCTCCCACCCGCTCGACCGCCACCGCGACCGCCGCATCGCGAGCCGCCGAAGCCTCCTCCGCCGTCAGCGTCCGGTCCTCCGCCCGGAACCGCAGCGCGTACGCCAGCGACTTCTTCCCGGCGCCCACCTGCTCACCGGTGAAGACGTCGAACAGCCGCAGCGACTCCAGCAGCGCACCCGCGCCGTCCCGCAGCGCGGCCTCGACCTCCGCCGCCGGCACCGCCGCGTCGACGACCAGCGCGACATCCTGCGTGGCCACCGGGAACGTGGAGATCCGCGGCGCCATCAGGGCACCCGAGGCCGCCCGCTCCAGCCGGTCCAGGTCGATCTCCATCGCGCTGGTCCGCTCCGGAAGGCCCATCGCCTTGATGACGCGGGGGTGCAGCTCACCGGCGTTGCCGACGAGGATCTCCTCGCCGTCGGCCACCGCGAGCAGCGCCGCGCAGCGCCCGGGGTGCCAGGGGGCGTGCTGGTCCTGGCGGACGATCAGCTCGACACCGGCCTCACGGGCGACGGTCCGCCCGGCCTCGACAGCGTCCGCCCAGCCCGCCGGGTACCCGGCACTCCACCAGCCGGCCTGCTCCCGCGCCCCGGCGAGGACCACGGCGGCCCGCCGCGGCTGCTGCGGCAGCGACGCGTCCAGCGAGGCGATCTCGTCGTCGGTCGGCCGCCGGTCGACGACCAGCCGGCGGGCCGGCTGCTCCTCGCCGGTCGCCCGGAACACCGGTCCGGTCTCGAAGAGCGCCAGATCGTGCGTGCCGCGGCCGAAGTTGCGCCGCAGCGCGCCCAGCAGCCCCGGGACGAGGGTCGTACGGAGGTCGGGCTCCTCGTCCGACAGCGGGTTCACCAGCGTCACCGCGTCGCGCCGCGGGTCGTCCGCCTCGATGCCCAGCTGGTCGAGGACCGCGGACCCGGTGAACGGGTAGTTCAGCGTCTCGACGTACCCGGCGCCGGCCAGCGCCCGCCCGACCCGCCGGTGCAGCCGCTGACGCTCCGTCAGCCCACGGCCGGCCGGCGGCAGCGGCAGCGTGGAGGGCAGGTTCTCGTAGCCCTCCAGCCGGATGACCTCTTCCGCCAGGTCGTTCGGCTCGCTCAGGTCCGGCCGCCAGGACGGCACCGTCACGAACAGCTCGTCCTGCCCGTAGACATCGCAGCCGACCTGCTGGAGACGGCGTACGACGGTCTCGCGGCCGTAGGCGACACCCGCGACCTTGTCCGGGTGGTCGGCCGGGATCGTGATCGTCCGCGGCCCGCGGGGCGAGACGATCTCCGTCACGCCCTCGCCGGCGGTACCGCCGGCGAGCAGCACCAGCAGGTCCACGGTCCGCTGCGCCGCCGCGGACGCCGCCTCCGGGTCCACCCCGCGCTCGAAGCGCTTGGCCGCCTCGGAGGAGAGCCTGTGCCGCCGCGCCGTACGGGCGATGGTGATGGCGTCGAAGTGCGCGGCCTCGATCACCACATCGGTGGTCCCGCGCAGCCGCCCGGTCTCCGGATCGGCGACCGGCGCCGCGATCTCGGTGTTGGCGCCGCCCATCACACCCGCCAGGCCGATCGGCCCGCGGTTGTCGGTGATGACCAGGTCCTCGCCGTCCAGCACCCGCTTGGTGCCGTCCAGCGTCGTCAGCTGCTCACCGGGGGCGGCCCGGCGGACGCCGATCGGCCCGTCCACGGTCTGCCGGTCGTAGGCGTGCAGCGGCTGGCCGAGCTCCATCATCACGTAGTTGGTGATGTCGACGGCCAGCGAGATCGGGCGCATCCCGGCCTTCTGGAGCCGCCGCTGCATCCAGATCGGGGTGCGCGCCTCGGGCTCCAGGCCGGTCACCGTACGGGCGGTGAAGCGGCTGCAGCCGATCGGGTCGGCGACCTTGACCGGGTAGCCGCCGGCGTTCGGCGGCGGCACGTCCAGCAGCGCCGGGTCGCGCAGCGGCAGCCCGAACGCGGTGGCCGTCTCGCGGGCCACACCGCGCATCGACAGGCAGTAGCCGCGGTCCGGCGTGACGGCGATGTCCAGCACCTCGTCGACGAGCTCCAGCAGCTCGATCGCGTCGGTGCCCACCTCGGTCTCCGGCGGCAGCACGATGATGCCGCCGCTGCCGTCGTCGCCCATGCCCAGCTCGTCTCCGGAGCAGATCATGCCGTGCGACGTCCTGCCGTACGTCTTGCGCGCCGCGATCTTGAAGTCGCCGGGCAGCACGGCACCCGGGAGGACGACCACGACCTTGTCGCCGACGGAGAAGTTCCGCGCACCGCAGACGATCTCCTGCGGCTCACCCGTACCGTTGGCCTGCCCGACGTCCACCGTGCAGAAGCGGATCGGCTTCTTGAAGCCCTCCAGCTCCTCGATGGTCAGCACCTGGCCGACCACGAGCGGGCCCTTGAGGCCGTCGCCCAGCCGCTCGACGGTCTCGACCTCCAGGCCGACCCCGATGAGCTTCTCCTGTACGTCGCGCCCGGTCGTCGTCGCCGGCAGGTCGACGTACTCCCGCAGCCAAGAAAGCGGGACCCGCATCAGATCTCCATCCCGAACGGCCGGGTGAACCGGACGTCGCCCTCGAACATGTCGCGCATGTCTTCCACGTTGTGCCGGAACATCAGCATCCGGTCGATCCCGAACCCGAAGGCGAAGCCGCTGTACCTCTCGGGGTCGACACCGCAGGCGATGAGCACCTTGGGGTTGACCATGCCGCAGCCGCCCAGCTCGATCCAGCCTTCGCTGGAGCAGGTACGGCACGGCCGGTCGGGGTTGCCCACGGACTCGCCACGGCACACGTAGCAGACCATGTCCATCTCGGCGGACGGCTCGGTGAACGGGAAGTAGTTGGGCCGCAGCCGGGTCTTCATGTCCGGGCCGAACAGCGCCCGGACCATGTGGTCCAGGGTGCCCTTGAGGTCCGCCATGGTCAGGCCCTCGTCGACGGCGAGCAGCTCGATCTGGTGGAAGACCGGGGAGTGCGTGGCGTCCAGCTCGTCGGTGCGGTAGACCCGCCCCGGGCAGACGACGTAGACCGGCGGCTCGCGGTCGACGAGCGTACGGGCCTGCACCGGCGAGGTGTGGGTCCGCAGCACGACGCCCGACTCATCGCCCTGGGTGCCGTTGCCCTGCACGAAGAAGGTGTCCTGCATCTGGCGCGCCGGATGGTCCGGCACGAAGTTCAGCGCGTCGAAGTTGAACCACTCGGCCTCGACCTCGGGGCCCTCGGCGACCTCGTAGCCCATCGCCACGAAGACGTCCGCGACCCGCTCCATGAAGGTGGTCAGCGGGTGCCGGGCGCCGGCCGGGGTCCGGTCGTAGGGCAGCGTGACGTCCACCGCCTCCTCGACGAGCACCCGCGCGTCGCGCTCCGCCTCCAGCTCTTCCTGGCGGACCTTGAGCGCCTGGTTGACCCGGCCGCGGGCCTGGCCGACGCGCTTGCCCGCGTCCGCCTTGGCGTGCGGGGGCAGGGCGCCGATCTCGCGGTTGGCGAGGGCGAGCGGCGAGCGGTCGCCGGTGTGGGCGACCTTCACCTCGCGCAGCGCCTCCAGATCGGCGGCGGCGGCGATGGCGGCCAGCGCCTCGTCCACCCGTCGGGCGATCTCTTCCGGTTTCAGGGCTTCGACCTCGACAGGGTCGTACGACTTATTGGGTGCGGACATCTCTTCCCGTGCTTCCGGTGGACTGGCTTGGCGTGGCTGCCCGCGTGTGCCCGCGATGCCGGTGCGCCAAAGGTGCCAAAGGTCAAGTCTAAGGGGCGGGCCGCCTGCGGCCCGTCCGCCCCTCGGTGCGGGGCGCCCGCCGCTTCCTCTAGGCCATGAAGGCCGGGGCCGCGACGGGCAGGCTAAATCGGAATTCCGCACCGCCGGCCGGCGCCCGGCCGACCGTGATCGCCCCGCCGTGCGCCTCGACGATGCCCTTGACGATGTAGAGGCCCAGGCCGGTGCCGCCCCGCTTGCTGCCCCGCCAGAAGCGGGTGAATACGCGGCTCATCGACTCCTCCGGGATGCCGGGGCCCTCGTCGCTCACGGTGACGCTCGTGCCCTCCATGCTGGACGCGTCGCCGGTCGTGTCACCGGTCGCGTCCGATGCCGGTCCGACCTCGATGGTGACGGTTCCCTCGCCGTGCCGCACCGCATTTTCCAGCAGGTTGCCCAGCACCTGGTCCACCTTGTCCGGGTCTGCCCACAGATCGGGCAGCGGCTCCATCATCCGGATCAGGAAGCGGTCCGGCCGCTGGCCCGCGGTGGTCTGCGCCTGCACGTGCCGGCGGACCGCGGCGATCATGTCGACCCGCTGCCGGCGGACCTCCAGTCGCCCGGAGTCGATCCGGGAGATGTCCAGCAGCTCGGCGATCAGCCGGGTGACGCGGTTGGCATCGGCGTCCACCGTCTCCAGCATCAGCCGCTTCTGGTCGTCGGTGAAACGCTCCCACTTCTGGAGGAGGGTGGCGGTGAACCCCTTGACGGAGGTCAGCGGCGAGCGCAGCTCATGGGCGACGGTGGCGATCAGCTCGGCATGGCTCAGCTCCGTGCGCCGCCGGGCCTCGGTGCCGCGCAGCGCGATCACCAGCCGCCGTACGGGACCGGTGGGCGCGCTGCGGACGTAGCGGGCGGAGACCAGCACCTCGCGGCCCCCGAGCAGCAGATTGCGCTCGGGCTGGCCGCGGCGGATGGCGAGCCCGCCGTACGGATCGGTCAGCCGCCACCAGCGGCGGCCCTCGATGTCCTGGAGCGGCAGGGCGCGGTCGACGGGGCGGCCGAGCGCGTCCGCGGGGTCGATACCGGTGATCCGCGCGGCGGCGGCGTTGAAGCAGATCACCCGGCCCCGTTCGTCGGCGACGACCAGGCCGTCCGGGAGGTCGTCGGGGCCGAGCCCGAGGCCGCTGCCGAGCGGCTGACCGGCGGTGGCCGCCTCGCGTCCGGGTCCGTCGGACGGGCACCCGTCAGCGGCGGCTGTGGTGGCCGAAGTCCGCATCGTCATCCCCGATTTACCCCCTTCCGGGCCGGAGCTGGCAAGACTACTCGCTCGGCCCGGATGCACCGGCGAGAACGCGGGTACGCCCCTCAGGCGGGTGACACGGAGCGGCAGCCGCCGCTGCCGCGCTGGGCGCGCGCGGAGGCGTAGAGGCACACCGCGGCGGCCGTCGCCAGGTTGAGGCTCTCGGCCCTGCCGTGGATGGGCACCCGCACCACGGCGTCGGCGAGCGCACGGGTCTCCTCCGGCAGCCCCCACGCCTCGTTGCCGAAGACCCAGGCGGTCGGCCCGCCCATGGACCCCGCGTCCAGCTCGGCGTCCAGGTCGCACTCGCCCGCGCCGTCGGCGGCCACGATCCGCACCCCGGCGCCCTTGAGCCCGCCGACCACCTGCTCCACCGGTACGCCGACCGCGACCGGCAGATGGAAGAGCGAACCGACCGACGCCCGCACGGACTTGGGGTTGTACAGGTCCACGGAGGCGTCGGTGAGCACCACCGCGTCGGCGCCCGCGGCGTCCGCGCAGCGCAGCACCGTCCCGGCGTTCCCGGGGTCGCGGACGTTCGCCAGCACCGCGACCAGCTGCGGGCGGGCGGCCAGGATCTCCTCGAACGGCGAGTCCAGGAACCGGCAGACGCCCAGCAGGCCCTGCGGGGTGACCGTCTGCGAGATGTCCGCGACGGTCCGGTCGTCGGCGAAGTGCACCCGCACGCCGGCCGCGTGGGCCGCCGCGACGATCTCCGCGTGCCGCTCGGCGGCCTCGACGGTGGCGAACAGCTCGATGAGCGTGGGCGAACCGTCCCTGCGGTGCGCGATGGCCTCCCGTACGGCCTGTGGGCCCTCGGCGATGAACCGGCGCTCCTTGCCGCGGAAATGGCGGCGGGCCAGCCGCCGGGCGGCGGCGACACGCGGGGAACGCGGGGAGATCAGCTCGGGGGTGCCCATGGGCGGCGGCTCGCTTCTTTCGTTCGGTGCGTGGGCCCCGCTCCGGGGCGGCGGGGCGGGAAAAGCGACGGACCCGCAGGCCGGGGCCTACGGGTCCGCTCTCACAACGTCGTCACACGCCGCGGATCGCGACAGCACATCGCCGTCTACGCCGTCGACGCCGGCAACACGGTCAGGCTGAAATTCAGGCAGCCTTCGGGGCGTTGACGTCGCTCGGCAGCGCCTTCTGGGCAACCTCGACGAGCGCGGCGAACGCACCCTCGTCGTGGACGGCCAGGTCCGCGAGGATCTTGCGGTCCACCTCGATGTTGGCGGCCTTCAGACCCTGGATGAAGCGGTTGTAGGTCATGCCGTTGGCGCGGGCAGCGGCGTTGATGCGCTGGATCCACAGCTGACGGAAGTCGCCCTTGCGCTTCTTGCGGTCGTTGTAGTTGTAGACGAAGGAGTGGGTGACCTGCTCCTTGGCCTTGCGGTAGAGGCGGGAGCGCTGGCCGCGGTAGCCGCTGGCCTGCTCGAGGATCGCCCGGCGCTTCTTGTGGGCGTTGACTGCCCGCTTGACGCGTGCCACTTGTTAACTCCTTGTAGCGGGGCCGTGGTTGTTCGTCACACGGCCCGAATCGACGTGGGGTCCCGGTCCGGTCGGCGCACCCCGCCCGCGCGGCGGGGTGCCCCGGCTCACTTGCCGAGAAGCTTCTTGATCTTCGCGGCGTCGCCCGGGGCCATCTCGGCGTTGCCGGTGAGGCGACGCGTCACGCGGGACGACTTGTGCTCAAGCAGGTGGCGCTTGCCGGCACGCTCACGCAGCACCTTGCCGGAGCCGGTGACCTTGAAGCGCTTGCTGGCACCGCTGTGCGTCTTGTTCTTCGGCATGCGCCGTACTCTCCTCGTCAGTGGCGCTCCCACCGGCACGAGCCGGCACGCGGGAGCGTCAGATGTATCGGTTGTGTCCGGGGCGGGTGCCCCGGCCTGGATCCGGGGCGCTCGCCCAGAGATCACGCCTCGGCGTGCTCCTCGGCGGGCTCCGCAGGAGCCGCACCCTGGCGCTCCGCCTTGCGGGCGGCCTGCGCCTCGCGGGCCTCGGCCATCGCCTCGGTCTTCTTCTTGTGCGGACCGAGGACCATGATCATGTTCCGGCCGTCCTGCTTCGGGTTCGACTCGATGAAGCCGAGCTCCTGGACGTCCTCCGCGAGCCGCTGCAGCAGCCGGAAACCGAGCTCCGGCCGGGACTGCTCGCGACCACGGAACATGATCGTGATCTTGACCTTGTCACCCTGCTTGAGGAACCGGACGACGTGACCCTTCTTGGTGTCGTAGTCGTGCGGGTCGATCTTCGGCCGGAGCTTCATCTCCTTGATGACCGTGTGCGCCTGGTTCTTGCGCGCCTCACGGGCCTTCATGGCCGACTCGTACTTGAACTTTCCGTAGTCCATGAGCTTGCAGACCGGCGGACGGGCGTTCGCCGCCACCTCGACCAGGTCGAGGTCGTACTCCTGCGCAAGCTCCAGGGCCTTGGCAAGCGGCACAATGCCGACCTGCTCGCCACTGGGACCGACGAGTCGCACCTCGGGGACGCGAATCCGGTCGTTGATGCGGGGCTCGGCGCTGATGGATCCTCCTCGGTAGCACCACGCGACGGCCTGGCGGACTGCCGCGTAACGTCTGTTCGGTGTGACCAACCGCGCCGGTACACGAAAAATGCCCCGACGGGACACAGGCGGGGCTCCACATAGATCAGGAGCACCGCCGCGAAGTCTCCGCGGGGCGCAGCCGGACCGAAGACCCGCCAACCCTGAGGTCGGTTCGGGTGGGAGAAGGAGCCTCCACTTGTGGGCCGGTCACATAGGTGTCCGGCCGGTCGCAGCAACCAGAATACACGAGTCAAGGGGTGACCCCCACTCTCGTGCTGACGCACCCCGCGCCCGCAGTGCCCGGACGGCGCCGCCGGAGGCCGCGGGCGCTCCCGCGCACGGGGGTCGCGCGCCGGGGTCATAGGCTGGGGGCGATCCCCTCAGCAGGAAGTGAAGCCTTGACATGAGCGAGCAGACCCCCCAGCAGCGGCACAACGCAGGCGACGCGGCCCAGCCCGACTTCGACACCATGACCCGCGACATCGCCGACGTGCCCGCGGTCGAGGTGATCACGACGGTCGCGGTGCACCTGATGAGCTCGGCGGCGGTCAACCTCGGGCTCGCCGAGGGCGGCGAGGCGCACAAGGACCTGGACGAGGCCCGCAAGCTCATCCACGCGCTGGCCGGGCTGGTCACCGCCGGCGCCACCGAGATCGGCTCGTACCACGCGGCGCCGCTGCGGGACGGTCTGAAGTCGCTCCAGCTGGCGTTCCGCGAGGCGTCGGTGGTGCCGGACGAGCCCGGCCAGGGCCCCGGCGAGAAGTTCACCGGGCCGGTGCACGGCTAGGGTCACCCGCGCACCGACGACGAGCCCCGGCCGCACCGGCCGGGGCTCGTCGTCGTACGGGGCCGTGCCCGCGCCTCAGACGCGGTCGCCGGAGGCCGGTTCGTCGGGGGTCGACTCGCCGGTGGCGGCCTTCTCGGCGCCGGCGGCCTCCTCCTGCGGGTGGGTGATCTGGTGCACCACGGCCGCCAGGGCGCCGCCGATCAAGGGCGCGATGATGAACAGCCACAGCTGCGTGATGGCCGCGCCGCCCGCGAACAGGGCCGGGCCGATGCTGCGGGCCGGGTTCACCGAGGTGCCGTCCAGCGGGATACCGATGAGGTGGACGGTGGCCAGGGCCAGACCGATGGCCAGGCCGGCGAAGCCCGTCACCGCCGTGCTGTGGGTGACCCCCAGCACGACGAAGACGAACAGGAAGGTCATCACGATCTCGGCGACGAACGCGCCGCCGAGGTTGATGTGCACCGCCGACCGGTCGCCCCAGCCGTTCGTCCCGAAGGCCGCGTGGGTCTGCAGCCCCGGTACCTGCTTGGCGACCAGGAAGAGCAGGGCGGCGCCGACGATGCCGCCCAGGACCTGGGCGATCCAGTACTCGACCGCGGTGCGCACGGTGATGCGCTTGGCCAGCAGGGCGCCCATCGTCACCGCGGGGTTGATGTGGCAGCCCGAGATCGGGCCGAGGGCGTAGGCAAGTGCCAGCATGACGAAGCCGAAGGCCAGGGCGATGCCGAAGGTGCCGATGTACTCGCCCGCCAGCACTGCCGAGCCGACGGCGAAGAACACCAGGAGCAGCGTGCCGAGGAATTCGGATACGACCGGGCGGGTCTCCGTGATCTCCATGGGCTCTCCTCGCGTGGATCTTGAGCTCTTCTCGCATTGTGCGGTGCGGGAGACGTCCGCGCCCGTTGGGCGGAGGTCGGCGGCTCGGCGGCGGCGCAGGGATCAGCGCTGGTAGAGCAGCTCCCCGGCCGGGTCTACGGCCTCCGTACCGGGCGGCAGCAGCGCCAGGTCCAGGCCCCGTACGAGACGGGCGCGGAGGGTTTCGTCGGCGGCGAGCGCCCGGGCGAGGCGCTGGGCGGCCTCGGCGGGGACGGCATCAGGGGCGAGGCCCAGGGAGAGGGTGCCGTCGGTCTCGTCGGACGGGGCCAGGCGGGCGCGCAGGACGGCGGGCTCGGCGGCGAGGAGGGTGCGCAGCGCGCCGGTGACGGCGGGGTCGGCGAGCGGGTCGGCGGTCGTCCGGCCCTCGGCGAGGGCGCGCAGGGCGGGGCCGGTGAGCTGGTAGGCGACCGGGCCGGCCAGGTCGACGACGACCGTGTCGGCCTTCTCGTGGGCGGCGGCCAGCAGCGCCTGCCGGAGCGGGACGGCGACCGGGCGGGCGTCCGGGCGCCACCGCTGGAGGGTCTCCATGGAGGTGAAGGCGGGGAGGGCGCGGCGGCCGTCGGGGGCGGTGAGGGTGGGGACGGCCATGTCGCTGGACTTCTCGCGGCGGAGGCCGTCCGCGCCGGTCTCGACCTCGCCGAGGAGGGCCACGACGGGGACGAGGACGCGGGCGCCGGCCAGTGCGCTCAGTACGCGGGGCTCGGCGCCGCGGTCCGCGCCGTACGCCGCGAGTGCCGCCGCCAGGGCCGGATCGGCGGAGCCGTCGTCGTCGGCGAAACCGGGGTCGGGGATGTTCTTCTGCACGTCGCCGAGCGTATCGGCCGGGGTGCGGGGCGCCGCCGGCCGGGGCGCCGGGTGCGGTGTCAGCCGCGGGTGCGGGTACGCCGGATGACGAGGGCGGCGGTCACCAGCGCCAGGCCGATGCCACCGGCGGTCCAGGGGAGCCAGTTGGTGGGGGTGGTGTCGGGGGCGTCGGTGGTGGGGCCGGGGCCGAAGTAGCGGTGGGCGTAGCCGGCGGGGGTGGGCTTCTCGGGGGTGGGTTTGAGGTCGTCGGCGGCCTTCAGGGCGGCGGCGGGGTCGACGAGGCCGGCGCCGAAGTCGTCGTTCCGGCCGCCCTTGGGCGGCTGCTGGGCGGTGGAGGTGAGCAGTTGGCGGATCTGGGCGGGGCTCAGGTCGCGGTGGGCGGAGCGGATCAGGGCGATGGAGCCGGAGACGAAGGCGGCGGCGGGGCTGGTGCCCCAGCCCGAGACGTAGCCGGTGCCGTGGTCGGCCATGAAGATGTCGTAGCCGGGCGCGGCGACGGTGGCGTACCAGTGGCGGGTGGAGAAGGAGGCGCGGGCGCCCAGGTGCGTGACGGCGGTGGCCGCGATGACGCCGGGGTAGGCGGCGGGGTATGAGACGTGGTCGCCCTTCTCGCCGCCGTTGCCGGCGGAGGCGACGACCGGGATGCCCTTGCCCAGGGCGTACTGGATGGCGGCGTCCTCGCGGGGGTCGGGGTGGGCGGACTCGCTGTCGTCGCCGAGGGACATGTTGATCACGTCGGCGCCGTGGTCGGCGGCCCAGCGGATGCCGTCGGCGAGGGCGCCGGCCTTCTGGTCGCGGGCGCGCCGGCGCTGCGGGTCGCTGTCTTCGAGGATCACCCGGACCGGGAGGATCTTGGCGGCCGGGGCGACGCCGAGGACGCCGTCGGCGCGGCCGTCTCCGTGGCCGTGGCCGGCGATGACGCTGGCCATACCGGTGCCGTGCTCGGCCCAGGCGGCGTCGCCGGGGCCGGCGCCGAAGCCGATCAGGTCCTTGGTGGGCAGCACCTGGCCCGCGAGGTCGGGGTGGGTGCCGTCGACGCCGGTGTCGAGGACGGCGACCGTGACGCCCTCGCCCTTGGTGGTCTGCCAGGCGTCCTGGGCGTGGATGGACGCCAGGCCCCATTCCTGGGCCCGGATGGCGTCGGCGCTCGCGGGCACGGACGGCAGCACGGCCAGTGCGGCGGAGGTCAGCGCGACGGCGGCGGCGCGCCGGACGGCCTGGGTCACGGCGCTTCCTCCGTGGGCTGGGCGGGGATTCCGGATGCCGTGCGGAAGGTCGTCTCGACCTTGTCGGCGAGGTCCTTGGCGTCGTGGCCCAGACCGGACTCGCCGGGCGTGGTGGCGGTGCCGGGCTGGGCGGCGGCCTCGGCGGGCTGCGGTTCGGTGATCTCGCGGCCGTCGGCGAAGCCGGAGACGGCGTAGACGACGACGGGGATGTCGGTGAGGACCCGGATGGTCCAGCTGGCGCGCTGGGCCGGGCCGAAGTCCGCGGCGGGCGTGCCCTTGGCGGCCAGCGGCAGCGGCATCAGGTCCGTGCGGGTGGCCAGGTTGTGGGTGCTGAAGCGGGCGTTGAGGTCCATCATCCCGGGCCGGTCGGCGCGGGTGGTCTGGGCGCCGACGGTGATGACGCTGGTGCGGGTGGCGTCGACGTACGTGGCGCGCAGCAGCCGGGCGCAGCCGGCCGGGGCGAGCTCCTTGGCGAGCGGGCCCTCGTAGGCGGCGGAGCAGTCGGTGTCGGGGGCGACGGCGATCCGGGTCCACTGCCGGTCGGCGCCGCCGGGGCCGACGCCCAGGCCGTCGACGACGCGCGGGAAGAGGCTGTCGACGGGGGCGGTGTGCCAGGCGTCCTGACCCTTGGCGAAGGCGGTGTCGGGGTTCGGGATGCCGTTGCCGGTGTCGTCGGTGAGCCAGCTGCCCGCCGCCGCGCCGCCGAGGAGGCCGACGCCGAGGACGAGGCAGGCCGCGGCGGCGAGGGTCCGGGGGGCGGGGCGGCGGCCGGCGAGGCCGGGGAACGGACGGCGCGGTGCGGCGGCCGGGACGGCGCCGGCCGCGGTGGCCGCGGCGGGCGTCGACGGCCAGGTGGGCTGCTGCGGGCTTCCGTGGTCCGGGGGCGGCGGGGTGCCGGGGGCGCGGTCGCCGGGCTCGCTCCACAGGGCCTCGCTGTGCGCCAGGTGGAAGGCGGCGGTGTCGCGGAAGGACGCGGGGCGGCCGGTGGGGGGCGGCGGCGCGGCGGGCGGCTCGGTGCGGGGGCGCGGCGGGGCGCCCGGCGGGGTCGCCGGACGCGGCGGGACCGCGGGGGCCGGGGGCACGGTGGGGGCCGGCGGGGCGGCGGGGGGCAGCGGCTGCCGGGCCGGCGGGGTGGCGGGACCGGACGGTGCGGCCGGCGCGGGGACCGTCGGGTCGGCGGGGACCCGGCGCAGAACGGTGGTCTGCGGGTCCTCGTCGGGCGCGGGGGTCGGGGCGGGGCGGTGCGGCGGCTGCGGGGGTATGGGTGGGGTGTGCCGTGCATCGGCGAAATCGGCGTCGGCGCTCACCAGCGCTCCCCCTCGCACGGTGTGCCCCGGACCCGATACGCAATCGGGGCAGGGTAGCTCGTATCCGGACAACACGCCGCTGACCTGCTGGTTGCGGTGTCGGGCCACTCTACGGGCTGGCGCCGCCACTGCTCCAACCCCTGGCACCTCTGTCCCGCCGTTGTCGCGGATCCGGCGGCGCCGCTGCCGCCCCTTGTGCCGCCCTTTCCGCCGCCCTTGCTGCCGCGGGCGCTCCCCTACCCAGTGGTAGTGCTCTCTGGCAGGCTGCGGCCATGTCCCAGTACTGCGCCGACGCGTATGCCGACAAAGCCCCTCCCCCAGCTCTCAACTCCTCCCCCGCTCTCAACTCCTCCCCCGAGCTCTCCACTTCGTTCGCGCAGGGGGTACCCCCATGCGCGGGGGAGACCTCGGTCGACCGGGCGACCGCGCACCTCGACGCGCCGCTGGCCGTGGTCGACCTGGCCGCTTTCGACGCCAACGCCGCGGATCTGGTGCGCCGTTCGCGGGGCAAGCCGATCCGGGTGGCGAGCAAGTCGGTGCGCTGCCGGGCGCTGCTGGAGCGGGTGCTGGCGCGGGACGGCTTCGCGGGGATCATGAGCTTCACGCTGGCCGAGTCGCTGTGGCTGGCGCGCTCGGGGTTCCCGGACGTGCTGCTGGCGTATCCGTCGGCGGACCGGGCGGGCTTCGCCGAGCTGACCTCCGATGCCGAGCGGGCGGCGGCGGTGACGGTGATGGTCGACGATCCGGCGCAGCTGGACCTGATCGACGCGGCGCGGCCGGCCGGCGCGGGCCGCGGCGAGGAGGTGCGGGTGTGCCTGGAGCTGGACACCTCCTACCGGCTGGCGGGCGGGCGGGTGCGGGTCGGCGCCCGGCGGTCGCCGCTGCGGGCGCCGGACCGGCTGGCCGCGCTGGCCCGCACGGTGGCCCGGCGCCCCGGCTTCCGGCTGGTCGGGCTGATGGCGTACGAGGGGCATGTGGCGGGGGTGGGCGACGCGGTCGCCGGGAAGCCGGTGTTCTCGCGGGCGATCCGGCTGATGCAGGCGGCGGCCCGCAAGGAGCTGGCGCAGCGGCGCTGGGAGGCCGTACGGGCGGTGCGGGCGGTGGCGCCGCGGCTGGAGTTCGTCAACGGCGGCGGGACGGGGAGTGTGCAGCACACCGCGGCGGAAGCGGCGGTCACCGAGATCGCGGCCGGGTCGGGGCTGTACGTGCCGCGGCTGTTCGACAACTTCCGGTCGTTCAGCGGGCGTCCGGCGGCGCTGTTCGCGCAGCCGGTGGTGCGGCGGCCGGGGCCGGGGGTCGTCACGGTGCTGGGCGGCGGCTATCCGGCGTCGGGGGCGGCGGGCGCGGACCGGCTGCCGGAGCCGTATCTGCCCGCCGGGCTGCGCTACGACCCGCAGGAGGGGGCGGGCGAGGTGCAGACGCCGCTGCTGGGGGCGGCGGCGGACGGGCTCTCGGTCGGGGACAAGGTCTGGTTCCGGCACGCCAAGGCAGGGGAGCTGTGCGAGCGGTTCGCGGAGCTCCAACTGGTCGACGGGGACCGGGTGGTGGGGACGGTGCCGACGTACCGGGGCGAGGGCCACACCTTTCTGTAACGGCGTTACGGCGCTACGGCGCAGCGATGTCACGCCGTAACGGTGTCACAGGAGGTCGGCGCCGCAGCAGGCCGGCTGTAACGGCGTCACAGGACAGCGGTGCGGCCCCCGCCGGTACGCGTCCGGCCGGCTCAGCCGTGGATGCGGTCCCGCTGATCGGGGACGACGCTGCCGTCGGGGCGGCGGACCGGGCCCGGGGCGCCGTCGGTGTTGGTGTAGCCCTTGGTGGCGCAGGGGTAGCGGCCGGACTTGCGGGGCAGCGGGTCGATGAACATCGGGTTGACCACCCAGCGGCCGTCCGCGTTGTCGTAGCCGCGGCACATCAGCTCGTCCTTGTTGCGGTTGATGGCCAGGTGGGCGCCGGTGGCGTCGTCGACGAAGGTGACATCGGTGTTGGCGTCGCCGCCGCCCAGCGCGATGCGGTGCGCGGGGTCCTGCCGCCGCCAGGCTTCGGCGCCCTTGACCTTGAAGATCTCCTGGTTGATCCAGCAGCGCTTGCCGTCGATGTACGGGATGACCTCGCCGTGGCCGTCCTTGACGTCACCGCAGCCGGCGATGCCGGTGGTCAGCCGGCCGTCGCGGACGAGGTTGCGTATCCCGATGGTGTGCCGGGCGTCGACGCCGACGCCGCCGGACCACGCCTCGGCGACGGTCTCGGAGGACGCGGAGACGATGTAGACGTCGAACCCGGCCGCCTTGAGGGTGCGGATCAGGTCCTTCTGCTGGGGGTAGTAGCGGATGTAGCCGGCGAGTTGGTGGGTGCCGACGGTCTGCTGCGTACCGATCGGCGCGGCGAGGTTCTCGGCGCGGGCCTTCCTGGCGTACGCGGTCAGGGTGGCAGGCTTCAGGCCGGCGAACAGCTCGGGCACCCAGGCGTATTCGGGGACCGTGCGGCGGTGGTTCCAGTCGCCGGCGAAGGCCGGGGCGCCGCCTATGGTCTTCGCCTCGCCGCGGATCTCCATGATCTCGTCGGCGCAGGCGGTGTTGCGGGAGGTGGGCAGCGGCCGTCCGGGGGCGCCGGTACCGCAGGCCCGGGTCAGCGCCCGGTCGGCGGCCGCGGTGAGCCAGGGGCTGGTGTCCCGCCAGTCGGTGGGCCGGGGCACCTTGTCGTGCCGCAGCATCCAGGCGAGGGTGGCGTCCGAGATGTCGTTCTTGACGACGGTGTTGTCCCAGTCGAAGGCGGCGACGGGGTGCGGACCGTGGTGTCGCGAGCACGTACCGCGCTCGTCGATCATCCGCTGGAGTCTGGCGCGGTTGTCGCCGTACCAGGGGATGTCCGGGGAGAGCTGGGGGCAGCGGGCGCGTTCCGGGTTCGCGGCGGGGGCGGCGGCCGTCGCGGGAACGGTGACGGTGAGCGCGGTGAGGGCGGCGGCCCCGGCGAGGCCCAGGGCGAGGGTGCGGCGCTTGCGGGTGGTCATCTGTCCTCCGTGGTCAGGGGCGGGCAGCAGACGGGACCGGCACCCGGTGGCGCCGGTCCCGATGTTGATCATGGAGGCTACAGGGGCGTGACGTAGGCGCCCGCGATGCCCCCGTCGACGAGGAATTCGGCGGCGTTGACGAACGAGGAGTCGTCGCTCGCGAGGAAGGCGACCGCGGACGCGATCTCCTCGGGCTCGGCGAACCGGCCGACCGGGACGTGCACCAGGCGGCGCGCGGCCCGCTCGGGGTCCTTGGCGAACAGCTCCTTCAGCAGCGGGGTGTTGACCGGTCCCGGGCACAGCGCGTTGACGCGGATGCCCTCGCGGGCGAACTGCACGCCCAGTTCGCGGGACATGGCCAGCACGCCGCCCTTGGACGCGGTGTAGCTGATCTGCGAGGTGGCGGCGCCCATCACGGCCACGAAGGACGCGGTGTTGATGATGGAGCCGCCGCGCCCGGTCTGCTCGAACTGCCGCCGCATGTAGGGCAGCGCGTGCTTGCAGCAGAGGTAGACGGAGGTGAGGTTGACCTCCTGGACGCGCTTCCAGGCGTCGAGGCCGGTGGTGAGGATCGAGTCGTCGTCGGGCGGCGAGATGCCCGCGTTGTTGAAGGCGATGTCGACCGAGCCGTAGGTCTCGAAGGCGGTCCGGTAGAGGGCCTCGACCTGCTCGGAGTCGGTCACGTCGACCTGGACGAAGGTGCCGCCGACCTCCTCGGCGGCGGCCTTTCCGGCCTTCTCGTCGATGTCGGCGCACACGACATGGGCGCCTTCGGAGGCCAGCCGGCGGGCGGTGGCCAGGCCGATGCCGCTGCCGGCTCCGGTGATCACGGCGGTACGGCCGACGAGGCGGCGGCAGACGGCGGTCTGGTCGGTCACTTGGGGGCCTTTCTCTGGTGGTGGCTGGGCAAACGGTCGGCGCCCGGGCTGGGAACGGCTGAGGGTCCGGGGGTCATCCCCCGGAAGCAGCAGCCTCGGTGCTGATGAAGATGTTCTTGGTCTCGGTGAACGCGGCCAGCGCGTCCGGGCCCAGTTCGCGGCCGAGGCCGGACTGCTTGAACCCGCCGAACGGGGTCCAGTAGCGCACGCTGCTGTGGGAGTTGACGGAGAGGTTGCCCGCCGCGACGGCCCGCGAGACGCGCAGCGCCCGGCTGACGTCGCGGGTCCACAGGGAGCCGGAGAGGCCGTAGTCGGTGGCGTTGGCGAGCCGGATCGCGTCGGCCTCGTCGTCGAAGGGGAGGGCGACGGCGACCGGGCCGAAGATCTCCTCGACGGCGGTGCGGTCGTCGGGGCGGCCCTCAAGGACGGTGGCCGGGTACCAGAAGCCCCTGCCGGCCGGGGCCTCGCCGCGGATGGCGGCGGGGGCGTCCTCGGGGACGTAGGACCGTACGCGGTCGCGCTGGGCGGCGGAGATCAGCGGGCCCATCTGGGTGGCGGGGTCGGCCGGGTCGCCGACGGTGAACGCCTTGACGGCGGGCTCCAGCAGCTCCATGAAGCGGTCGTAGACGCCGCGCTGGACCAGGATCCGGCTACGGGCGCAGCAGTCCTGGCCGGTGTTGTCGAGGAAGGAGCCGGGGGCGGCGGCCGCGGCGGCCTCGATGTCGGCGTCGGCGAAGACGATGTTGGGGCTCTTGCCGCCGAGTTCGAGGGTGAGCCGCTTGGTCTGCGCCGCGCAGCGGGCGGCGATCTGCCTGCCGGTGGCGGTGGAGCCGGTGAAGACGACCTTGGCGACGCCGGGGTGGTCGACCAGCGCGGTGCCGGTGACCGGCCCCTCGCCGGGCAGGACCTGGAAGAGGCCCTCGGGGAGCCCGGCCTCCAGGGCGAGTTCGGCGAGCCGGAGCGCGGTGAGCGGGGTGGTCTCGGCGGGCTTGAGGAGGACCGCGTTGCCGGCGGCGAGCGCGGGGGCGGTGCCCCAGGCGGCGATCGGCATCGGGAAGTTCCAGGGCGCGATGACGGCGACCACGCCGAGCGGTTCCTGGACGGTGATGTTCAGGCCGCCGGCCACCGGGATCTGGGTGCCGGTCAGGCGCTCCACTCCCCCGGCGGCGTAGTGCAGCAGGTCCCGGACGTTGCCCGCCTCCCAGCGGGCGTTGCCCAGCGGGTGGCCGGCCTCCCGCAGTTCCAGTGCGGCGAGCGGCTCGATCTGGGCGTCGACGGTGTCGGCGAACCGGCGCAGCAGGCGGGCCCGGTCGCCGGGCGCCACCGCGGCCCAGGCTTCCTGGGCCGCGGCGGCCCGGCGGACCGCCGCGTCGACCTCGGCGGGCGAGGTGGTGGGGACGGTGGCCACCACCTCCTCGGTCGCCGGGTTGAGGATGGTCAGCTCTTGCAGCACGGGCGTTCCTTACATGCGCTCGAAGGAGCGGAAGCGCTCCCAGTCCGTGACGGCGGCGTCGTAGGCGTCCTGCTCGACGCGGGCCATGTGGCGGTAGTGGTCGACGACCTCGTCGCCGAAGGCCGCGCGGGCGATCGGGCTGTTCTCCCACAGCTCGGCGGCCTCGCGGAGGGTGGTGGGGACGTGGGCGGCGTCGGCGGTGTAGGCGTTGCCGGTGGTGGCGTCGGGGAGTTCCAGCTCGTGCTCTATCCCGTACAGGCCGGCGGCGACCATGCCGGCGACCGCGAGGTAGGGGTTCACGTCGCCGCCGGGCAGGCGGTTCTCCAGGCGGTGCGCGCGGCCGTGGCCGACCACCCGCAGGGCGCAGGTGCGGTTGTCCGGGCCCCAGGCGACGGCGGTGGGCGCGAAGGAGCCGGGGCGGAAGCGCTTGTAGGAGTTGATGTTGGGGGCGTAGAGGAGGGTGAACTCGCGGAGCGCGGCGAGCTGGCCGGCGAGGAAGTGCTGCATGGTCGGCGACATGCCGTACGGGCCGGAGTCGTCGGCGAGGACGGGGCGGCCCTGCTCGTCCTGGAGCGAGAGGTGGATGTGGCAGGAGTTGCCCTCGCGCTCGTCGTACTTGGCCATGAAGGTGAGCGCCATGCCCTCCTGGGCGGCGATCTCCTTGGCGCCGGTCTTGTAGATGCTGTGCTGGTCGCAGGTGGTGAGCGCCTCGTCGTAGACGAAGACGATCTCGTGCTGGCCGAGATTGCACTCGCCCTTGGCGGACTCGACGGTCATCCCGGCCGCGCCCATCTCGTTGCGGATTCGGCGCAGTACGGGCTCGACGCGGCCGGTGCCGAGGACGGAGTAGTCGCCGTTCCACTGGTTGGCGGGGGTCATCCCCCGATAGGCGCGCGACCAGGCGTCCTCGTAGGTGTCCTTGAAGAGCATGAACTCCAGCTCGGTGCCGGCGTGCGCGGACCAGCCGCGCTCGGCGAGGCGGTCGAGCTGGCGCCGCAGGATCTGCCGGGGGGAGGCCGCGACCGGGGAGCCGTCGTGCCAGGCGAGGTCGGCGGTGATCAGGGCGGTGCCGGCGTTCCATGGGGTGCGGCGCAGGGTGGTGGCGTCACCGTGCAGCGCGAAGTCGCCGTAGCCGCGCTCCCAGGAGGACATGGCGTAGCCGTCGACGGTGTTGAGGTCGACGTCGACGGCGAGGAGGTAGTTGCAGCCCTCCGTGCCGTGTTCGAGGACGGTGTCGAGGAAGTAGCGGGCGGCGAACCGCTTGCCCTGGAGCCTGCCTTGCATGTCCGTGAAGGCGAGGACGACAGTGTCGATCTCCCCGGTGTCGACGAGGATCCTCAGCTCCTCGACGGAGAGCGGGGGCGTGCGGTCTGCCACGGTGGTGCCTCCTGTCACTGCATCCGGAGGTCATAAGGTAGGCACACGAACCATTGATTGGGAAGGGGTTCCGATGGACGGTGCGGCTGATCGGCTGGCACCTGTGCTGCGGCCGGTGCGGGCGGGCAACGGATTCGAGGAGGCGCTGGAGCAGATACTCCAGATCGTCCGGCTCGGGCTGGTGCCGCAGGGCGAACGGCTGCCCGCCGAGCGGGAGTTGGCCGAGCGGCTGCAGATCAGCCGAGTCACCCTGCGCGAGGTACTGAAGGTCCTCCAGGACGAGGGCCTGGTGGAGAGCCGGCGCGGGCGCTACGGCGGCACCTTCGTACGGGTGCGCCCGGAGAGCCCCGGCGAGGCCGAGCTGCGGCGCCGGATCGACAAGATCGACGTCGAGGACACACTGCGCTTCCGGGAGGTGCTGGAGGTCGGCGCGGCCGGGCTGTGCGCGGCCCACGGACTGTCCGACGACCAGGCGGAGCGGCTGCGCGAGGCGCTGGCGGCCACCCAGGACGCGCCGCTGGCGGACTACCGCCGGCGCGACACACTGCTGCACCTGACGCTGGCGGAGCTGTCCGGCTCGCCGTCGCTGGCCGCCCAGTACGCGGCCGTACGGGCGGGCGTCAACGACCTCCTGGACTGCATCCCGCTGCTGGTCCGGAACCTGGAGCACTCGCAGACCCAGCACGCCGCGCTGGTGGAGGCGGTGCTGGAGGGCGATGCGGACAGTGCGCGCGAGGTGATGCGCGAGCACTGCTGCGGGACCGCCGCCCTGCTGCGCGGCTTCCTGTCGTGAGGCTCGCGAAACCCGCCTGTTACGAGATTTTCCCGCCGGGGTCTTGCGCTCAGCCGACCCTGAGACAAAGGTATCGGCCCATACCTTTATTGCGGGGCTGGTAGCGGTTCGCCGACGGCCGTACCCGCCGCGGATCTTCGAGTCCCCCGGAGGCGTGGTGTCCATCAACGAGCACGCGACGAACCCAGACCACGAACAGCGATCCCCTCAACTGTCCAGCGACGAACAGCGCCTCCACGAGCTGGGATACGCCCAGGAGCTGGCCCGCTCGATGTCGGCGTTCTCGAACTTCGCCGTCTCGTTCACGATCATCTCGGTCCTCTCCGGCTGTCTGACGCTGTACGGCTTCGGCATGAACACCGGAGGGCCCGCCATGATCACCTGGGGCTGGCCACTGGTCGGCCTCATGACGCTGTTCGTGGGCATGGCCATGGCCGAAGTCTGTTCCAGCTACCCGACGGCGGGCGGCCTGTACTACTGGGCGGCGAAGCTGGCCCCCTCGCACGGCCCGGCGTGGTCCTGGTTCACCGGCTGGTTCAACTTCCTCGGCCAGGTCGCGGTGACCGCGGGGGTCGACTTCGGCGCCGCGTCCTTCATGAACGCGCTGCTGGACCTCCAGTTCGGCTTCGCCGCCACCCCGGTGCACACGATCATGCTGTTCGGCATCGTGCTGCTGGTCCACGGCCTGCTCAACACCTTCGGCGTGAAGCTGGCCTCCCTCCTCAGCAACGTCAGCGTGTGGTGGCACGTTTTCGGCGTGCTGGTCATCGTGGGCGCCCTGGTCGTGGTGCCCACGAAGCACCAGTCCGCCTCCTTCGTCCTCACCCACTTCACCAACAACACCGGCTGGCACTCCGGCCTCTACGTCGGACTGCTGGGGCTGCTGCTCGCGCAGTACACCTTCACCGGCTACGACGCCTCGGCCCACATGACCGAGGAGACGCACGACGCGGCCAGGTCCGGCCCCCGCGGCATCGTGATGTCGATCCTGGTCTCCCTGGTCGCCGGCTGGGTGCTGCTGGTCGGCATCACCTTCGCCATCCAGGACTACGACGGCGAGCTGGCCAGCAAGACCGGCGTGCCCCCGGCGCAGATCTTCATCGACGCGCTGGGGGCCACCGGCGGCAAGCTGCTCCTCCTGATCGCCATCGGCGCCCAGTTCTTCTGCGGCATGTCCTCGGTCACCGCCAACTCGCGCATGATCTACGCCTTCTCGCGGGACGGCGCGCTGCCCGGCTCGCAGCTGTGGCACCGCATCAACAAGCGGACGAAGACCCCGACCAACGCGGTGTGGCTGGCCGCCGGCGGCGCCTTCCTGCTGGGCCTGCCGTACCTGTGGAACGCCACGGCGTACGCGGCCGTCACCTCGATCGCGGTGATCGGTCTCTACATCGCCTACGTCCTGCCGGTCATCCTCCGCCTGCTCCAGGGCGACCGCTTCCAGCGCGGGCCCTGGCACCTCGGCCGCTGGAGCAAGCCCGTCGGCGTCATCGCCGTCGGCTGGACGCTGGTCATCTCCGTCCTCTTCATGCTCCCGACCACCAGCCCGGTCACGGCGGAGAACTTCAACTACACCCCGCTCGCCGTCCTCCTGGTCCTCGGCTTCGCCGGCACCTGGTGGCTGGTGTCGGCCCGCAAGTGGTTCACCGGCCCGAAGGTCCAGGGCACGGCGGAGGAGCTGGCCGCCATCGAAAACGAACTGGAATTCTGAAGACCGAGCCGGAACGCACCAGCACCCCATCGGAGGATCCGTGTCCCAGCCCCTCATCGGCATCAGCACCTACCAGGAAGAGGCCCAGTGGGGGGTGTGGACGCTGCCCGCCGCGCTGGTGCCGGCCGGCTATCCGCACCTGGTCCGGCGCTCCGGCGGGCTGCCGGCGCTGCTGCCGCCGGGCGATCCGGAGGACGCCGCGGCGACCGTCGCACGGCTGGACGGGCTGGTGATCGCTGGTGGCGCGGATGTGGCGCCGGCCCGGTACGGCGCACTGCCGCACCCCCGGACCGGTCCGCCCGCGCTGGAGCGGGACGCCTGGGAACTGGCCCTGATCGAGGCCGCGTTGGCGGGCGGCGTGCCGCTGCTGGGCATATGCCGTGGGCTCCAGCTGCTGAACGTGGTGCTGGGCGGAACCCTCGTCCAGCACCTGGACGGCCACGCCGGACCGCCCGGGGTGTTCGCCAAGCACGACGTCGAGCCGGTGCCCGGCACCGTACTGGGCTCCGCGCTGCCGGGGACCGTCGCGGTCCCCACGTACCACCACCAGGCGGTGGACCGGCTCGGCCGCGGACTGCTGGCCTCGGCGTACGCGGCGGACGGCACCATCGAAGCGGTGGAGCTGCCGGACGCGCGGGCCTTCACGCTGGCGGTGCAGTGGCACCCGGAGGCAGGGGACGACACCCGGGTGATGGACGCGCTGGTGGCGGCTGCGGGCGGGGCCTCGCCGGAGGCGTGAGTTCCGTAGCGGTGCAGCGATGACGGGCCGTCAACTGCCCGTGTGGCGTGCGGTGTTCCGCACGCCGCTGCCGCTCATCCCCGGAAGTCGTCCGCCACCCCCACCAGCACCACCCGGCTCTCCGGCGCCAGCGACCGCCAGCGGTGGGTGATGCCGCCGGAGCAGTAGAGCGTGTCGCCGGGGCCGAGTTCGTAGCGGACACCGTCCGCCTCGGCCTCCACCGCGCCCTCGACGACGTACATCAACTCATCGTGCGGATGCCGGAACTCCCGCTGCCAGTCGTGCCGCCCGGTGAACTCCAGGGCGTGCAGCTGCTGCCGGCCGCGGACCAGCGGGCGGACCCGGCCGCCGGCGCCGTCCTCGGGCACCGCCGCGGAGTCGGCGCGCACCACATCGACCGTTCGCGGCCCGTCGGCGGCGGCCAGCAGGCGGACCGCGGTGGTCTCCAGGGCGTCGGCGATCAGCTGGAGCGAGCGCATGCTCGGGCGGGCCCGGTCGTTCTCGACCTGGCTGAGGAACGGGGCGGACAGACCGGTGGCACGGGCGAGGTCGGCCAGCGTCAGTTCCCGTGCGCGGCGGCGTCCGCGCACCGCCGCCCCGACGCGCGGGGCGTCCGCCGCACCCCCGGTTGCGCTCATCCCTCGCTCCTCACCGGCGCCGTCTCCGCCTCTTTATCGGTGCGTTCACACCCCTGCCACACACCGGCCCTAGCGTCTACGCTGTTTGATCCCATCAAACAAAGTTTGACGAGAGCCACTTTGGCGAAGGGAACCCGGCATGACCGCTGTCGATCAAAACACACGCCGCCGCCGCGGCACCGGCCTGATCGCGCTCGACGCAGCCGCCGCCTGCGACGGCTACACCCTCTACGCCCCGCTCACCGGCGGCGGTCAGGTCCTCCTCGTCGATCTGCACGGACGCGTCGCCCACCGCTGGCAGTTGCCGCACCGCCCCGGCCGCCACGCCCGCATCCTCCCCAACGGCAATCTCGCCTACAACGCCACCCTCCCCGGCCAGGACGCGCTCTTCCCGATGTGGCACAAGTACCGGGGCGGGCTGATGCAGGAGATCGCCCCGGACGGCACCGTGCTGCGGGAGTTCACCGACCCTCTCCAGCACCACGACGCCCACCACTACGGCGACGGGCGGATCCTCTACACCGCGCTCGAACCCCTCACCGGCGAGCGGGCGCAGGCCGTCCGCGGCGGCGTCCCGGGCTCCGCGCCGGCCGGCGGCACCGTCTTCGCCGACACCGTCCGGGAGGTCGACGCGGACGGCCGGCCGCTGTGGTCCTGGCGCGCCGCCGATCACCTCGACCGGGACGCCTACGCCCTGCACCCCGACTACTCCCGCGAGCACTGGCCGCTGATCAACTCCGTTCTGCCGCTGGCCGACGGGAACGTCCTCGCGAGCCTGCGGAGCGCCTCCGCGGTGATCGTCGTCAGCCGGGCGACCGGCGAGGTCCTGTGGCGCACCGAGCCGGGGCTGGTCTCCCAGCAGCACCACCCCACCGAGCTGCCCAACGGCAACATCCTGATCTTCGACAACGGCGTCTTCCGGCCCGGCCACGACGTCCCCTACTCCCGCGTCATCGAGGTGGACCGGGCGAGTGGGAAGGTGGTCTGGGAGTACCACGATCCGGCGCGGGAGGCGTTCTTCGCGCCCTTCATGGGCAGCGCCCAGCGGTTGCCCAACGGCAACACCCTGATCACCGACTCCCCCGCCGGGCGGCTCTTCGAGGTCACCGCGGCGGGCCTGCTGTGCTGGGAGTACGTCGTCCCGGAGTTCGGCAGCTACCGCGAACCGGAGGTCGGCGCCCTCTTCCCCACCCAGAACAACGCGGTCTTCCGCGCCTACCGCTACACCGCCGCCGAACTGCCCTGGCTGAAGCGGCAGGCGTGAACGATGGCACCCGCCGACCCCGCACCGCCCGACCCCGCACCGCCCGGCACCGCACCGTCCGGCACCGCCCCGGCCGACGAGCGGCTGCCGCTGCGCCGGCTGCTGCCGCTCGCCGCCCAGCACGTCCTGGCGATGATCGCCTCCCCGGTCTCCACCGCCTTCCTGCTCGCCGGCGGCCTGCGGCTGCCGCCCGGCCGCACCGCCGCGCTGCTGAGCACCACCCTCGTCCTGTGCGGGGCCGGTGCGCTGCTCCAGTCCCTCGGGGTGCTGCGGATCGGGGCCCGGCTGCCGTTCATGATGCTGCCCGGGGGCGCGGCGGCGGCGCTCTTCCTCCAGATCGCCCGGGAGCACGGCGCGGCCACCGCCTCGGGCGCGGTGCTGCTCGCGGCGGCGCTGCTGCTGGCCGTACTGCCGCTGTACGGGCGGATCGTACGGTTCTTCCCGCCGCTGGTGATGGGCACGACCGTGCTGGTCATCGGCATCACCATGGTCGGGGTCGCGGCCCCGATGGCGCTCGGCGGCAGCGGGCTCGCGCTGGTCACCGTCGCCGCCACCGCCCTGGGTCTCCTGCTGCTGCGCGGGGTCTGGCGGCAGCTGTCGGTGCTGCTCGGCATCGCGGCGGGCACCGCCGCAGCCGCGCTCACCGGCACCGCCTTCCGCGCCGTACCGGGCGGGGCGCTGCTCGCCCCGCCCCGCCTCTTCCCGTACGGCGCCCCGCACTTCGACCTGCTCGCCGCACTGCCGCTGATGGTGTTCACCCTCGCCTCACTGGCCGAGGCGACCGGCCAGACGGTGCTCNGCCGTACCGGGTGGGGCGCTGCTCCCCCCCCCCCGCCTCTTCCCGTACGGCGCCCCGCACTTCGACCTGCTCGCCGCACTGCCGCTGATGGTGTTCACCCTCGCCTCACTGGCCGAGGCGACCGGCCAGACGGTGCTCACCAGCGAGGCGGTGGGCCGTACGCCGGACCCGGCGCGCGATGTGCCGCGGACCGCCCGGGCGGACGCGGTGGCCTCACTGGGCGCCGGGCTGCTCGGCGGGACGGTGATGGTGACCAGCGCGGAGAACATCGGCATCGTCCAACTCACCGGCGTCCGCAGCCGGTTCGTGACCGCGACGGCCGGCGCCCTGCTGGTCCTCGGCGGACTGCTGGCCCCGGTCACCCGGCTGCTGGCGGCGCTGCCCGCACCGGTCGTCGGCGGTGCCGCGCTGGTGGTCTACGCGGTGATCGCCGCCATGGGCATCGCCCTGCTCCACCGCGCCGACCTCGGCGACCGCACCTCCGCGGCCGTCGTCGCCCTCTCCCTCCTCGCGGGGCTGCTGCCTCTGCTGGCCCCTCGGCTGTACGCACCGCTGCCGGGCTGGGCACACACCCTCCTCGGCAGCGGCGTACCGGCCGCCGCGCTCACCGCGACCGCGCTGTCCGCGCTGTCCGGCCGACTGGGGGCGGAACGACGGACGGCGGCCTCCGCCGCAGGCCGAGCACCCGGCCCGCCCGGAGTCCGGCGCCGCACGTCCGCCAGCTCCTAGGCCACCCCCTGGGTCAACCCCAGCAGATCGCGGGCCGGGCCCGCCGGGCGCCGGCCGGTCGGCCACACGGCCCGCAGGTCCCGGCCGAGCCGGAGGTCGCGCACCGGGATCTCGACCAGCCGGCGGGCGGTCAGCTCCTCCCGGACGGCGAGTTCGCTCAGCACGGACGGGGCGGCCTCGCTGACCACCGCGGACTTCACGGCGGTGGTCGAGGACAGCTCCAGCAGCGGAGCGGCCAGCCCGCCGAGCCGGGCCAGCGCCGCGTCCAGGACCTGGCGGGTGCCCGAGCCGCGTTCGCGCAGGATCAGCGGGGTGGCGGCGAGTTCCGCGGCGGTCAGTCCCGTGCGCCGCCGGGTCCAGGGGTGCGACGGCGCGGCCACCACGATCAGCCGGTCGTGGCCGATCACCGCCCCGTCCAGGCCCGCCGGCACGTCCAGCCCCTCGACGAACCCGAGGTCCGCCTCGCCCGCCAGCAGCCGCTCGGCTACCGCGCGCGAGTTCCCGGCGAGCAGCGAGACCGCGGTCCCGGGACGCTGCGCGCGCAGCGCGATCAGCCAGCCCGGCAGCAGGTACTCGGCGATCGTCATGCTGGCCGCGACCCGCAGCCGGGAGTCCCGGCGGCCGCGCAGCGCCTGGGCGCCCGCGTCGAACGCCTCGGCCGCCTCCACCACCTGCCGCGCCCAGTCCGTGACCAGCACCCCGGCGTCCGTCAGCCGCGAACCGCGCGGCGAGCGCTCGACCAGCGCCACCCCCAACTGCCGCTCCATGGAACGGATCCGGCTGCTGGCGGCGGGCTGGGTGATGCCCTGCGCCTGGGCCGCCCGGCCCAGGCTGCCGAGCCGGGCGACGGCGAGCAGCAGCTCCATCGCCCCGAGGTCCGGCACCCGGTGGGACAGCGGGACCGCCCCCGGACCTCCGGTCCCGTCCGCCGCCGCGATCCGATCGTCACGCTCACTACCCATAAACCCAGCTTATGCCCTCATAGAGACAACACCCCTGGTGAGGGCCACCCGCACCGGCGACGCTTTTGGCATGGCACCCCTCGCACTCGCACCTTCCCGCAACCCCGCCGCCACCGGCCCGGACACCCCCGGCGGCGCGCCCTCGGTCCGCCATCTCGGGCCGAACTGGTACGCCGCCGTCATGGGCACCGCGATCGTCGCCAACGCCGGCGCGGCCCTGCCGCTCACCGCCCCCGGCCTACACATCGCCTACCGCGCCGTCTGGGCGCTGTCGGCGCTGCTGCTGGTCACCCTGGTGGCCGCGCGCGCCGTCCACTGGGCCCGGCACGGCGACCAGGCCCGCCGCCAGCTGCTGGATCCGGCCGTCGCACCGTTCTACGGGTGCCTGTCCATGGCGCTGCTGGCGGTCGGCGGCGGCACCCTCGCGGTCGGCAAGGACGTCATCGGCACCCCCGCGGCGCTGGCCGCGGACGCGGTGCTGTGGACCGCCGGCACCCTGGTCGGGCTGGCCGCCGCGGCGGGGATCCCGTACCTGATGGTGGTCCGGCACCGGATCGCCGAGGGCAGCGCCTCACCGGTGTGGCTACTGCCGCTGGTCGCCCCGATGGTCTCGGCCGCACTCGGCCCCGCACTCGTGCCGCACCTGCCGCCCGGGCAGTGGCGCGAGGCGATGCTGCTGGCCTGCTACGCGATGTTCGGGATGTCGCTGCTGGCGACGGTGCTGGTACTGCCGCTCGTACTGAACCGGCTGTTCCACCACGGCCCGCTCCCCCTCGTGCTCACCCCCACCCTCTTCCTCGTCCTCGGCCCGCTGGGCCAGTCCACCACCGCCGTCAGCAACCTCGGCGACGCCGCCCCCGGCGTCGTCATCCCCTCGTACGTGCACGCCATGGGCGCGTTCGCGGTGCTCTACGGCGTGCCGGTGTTCGGCTTCGCACTGCTGTGGCTGGCCATCTCGGTGGCGATGGTGGTCCGCGCCGTCCGCAACGGCATGGGCTTCGCGATGACCTGGTGGGGCTTCACCTTCCCCGTCGGCACCTGCGTCACCGGCGCCGCGGGCCTGGCCCGACACACCGGGCTGGCGGCCTTCGACTGGCTCTCGGTGGCGCTGTACGCGGTACTGGTGACGGCGGTGGCGGTCGCGGGCACCCGCACCGCACACGGGTTGCTGCGCGGCCGCCTCCTCACGGCGTAGTGGCGCTGCCGCCCCCCACGTTGTCGCCTTTCCCGCCGTGGGGGTTCTCTCATTGCGCCTTCGGCGCGGGGTGTTGTCCGCTGCGCGGGGCTTTCGGGTGCGGTGGCGGCCCTCCGGGGGTGGTGTGCAGGACTGCTTCGCTTTACGTCCTGCACAC
>NZ_JBNHIN010000015.1:165523-193710 GCF_050054615.1 Streptomyces sp. YGL11-2 | reverse complement strand
GGTGTGGACGTAAAGCGAAGCAGTCCACACCACAGGCGCCGGAGGACCGGCCCCGGCACCCACCACCCACAAGGCGCCCCGGCCCACAACCCCTTCCGCTCCCGCCGAAGGCGGGAGAACCGCACCCGCTCCCCCGCGGCGGGAAAGCCGGCTACGTGGGGGTCGCCCCCGGTGGGCAACCGCGGCGGGAAAGCCGGCTACGTGGGGGGCACCCCCGGTGGGAAACCGCGGCGGGAAAGCCGGCTACGTGGGGGGCACCCCCGGTGGGAAAGACGGCAACGTGGGCCGCACCCTCCTATCCTCAAGGACCATGAACAACAACGACGTCCTGCGCACCCACGGCGAGGCGCTGAAGCTCTTCGGGTCCCGGGTCCATGCCATCCAGGAGGACCAGTGGGAGGCGCCCACGCCGTGCACGGAGTGGTCGGTGTTCGATCTGGTGAACCACGTCACCGCCGAGCAGCTGTGGGTGCCACGCCTGGTGCGCGACGGCGCCACCATTGCCGAGGTGGGCCCGGATTTCGACGGTGACCAGCTCGGCGAGGATCCGGTCGGGGTCTGGGACCGGGCGTCGACGGCCGCCATGGCGGCGTTCGCCGAGCCGGGCGCGCTGCACCGCTCGGTCCACCTCTCGTACGGCACGGCACCGGCCGACGCGTACTGCTCGCAGATGACCGCCGACGCCGTGGTGCACGCCTGGGATCTCTCCCGCGCGATCGGCGCCGAGGAACGGCTGCCGGACCACCTGGCGAAGGCGGCGCTGCGCGAAGTGGAGCCGTACGCCGGGAAGCTGGAGGGGTCCGGGCTGTTCGCCGCCCCCGTGGAGCCGCCGGAGGGCGCGGACGATCTGACGCGGCTGCTGTGTCTGCTCGGGCGTCGGCCCTGACCCGGAGCGGGGTCAGGGCGGGCGGAGCGGGACCGCCGGGCGCTCACCGGGAACCGGGCCGGGGAGCGCCGCGGGCCGCGGTCAGTCGATACCGCGGAAGATGTGCGGTTCGACGGGATCCTCCTCGCAGCCGGCGAGACGCACCGGGCCGCAGCGATCCCAGGCTTCAAGGTTGCGGACTTCCTTGATACGGCCGGGGCGCTCGCCCTGCTTCAATCGGGGCTGCTTGTTCTGAGCCTTGTGCAAAGCCACCACGCACTCCTTCATCGAGGTATTGGTTCCGACGCGGTGGCGCCTTGTTCACAGACCGGGAGGTCGGCCAGGGTTCGTGGCGTTCCCGCGACGGGCCAATGGTGTTGGCGTCTCCCAGAAGGGTCGTCCGTCGCCCTCCAGAATATCGACGCCCCTCGTGCTCCGCTCGACTTTTTCCGGCGATAAAGGCATGTCAGGGGAACGGGGAAAAACCGCCCCCGTGTGCGACAAGGGCACAGGGGCGAGGCATACGGTGCGTCACTCACCCGAATGGCAGTCCGCGGGCCCGCCGGAGCAGCCGGGTTGCCGGGTCCGTCCGCTTCCGTAGGCTGGGAAGGTGGTCCGCTTCGCGGCGGCCGCCCTCCCGCGCGCCGCGTCCTGCGCCGCTGGCGGCGGTGCTACCCATGTGCGCGTGGAATGGTTCTCGGATCCTGGTGCATGGCTCGGGCGGCTGGTGTTCCAGCGGATGCTGGCGGTGCTCTACTGCGTGGCGTTCGTCGCGGCGGCCCGGCAGTTCCGGGCGCTGCTGGGGGCGCGCGGAATGCTGCCGATCCCCGACTTCGTGGCACGGGTGCCGTTCCGGCTCTCGCCGTCTGTCTTCCAGCTGCACTACTCGGACCGGTTCTTCGCGGGCTGGGCGTGGGGCGGCGCGGTGCTCGCGGCGGGGGTGGCGGCGGGCGGGGCGGACGCGGTGCCGCTGGGGGCGGCGATGGCCGTGTGGGCGGTGCTGTGGGCGATGTACCTGTCCGTCGTCAACGTCGGGCAGACCTGGTACGGCTTCGGCTGGGAGACGCTGCTGCTGGAGGCGGGGGCGCTGGCGGTCTTCCTCGGCAATGCCGATACCGCTCCCCCGGTGCTGGTCATGTGGCTGCTGCGCTGGCTGCTGTTCCGGGTGGAGTTCGGGGCCGGGCTGATCAAGATGCGCGGCGACAGCTGCTGGCGCGATCTGACGTGCCTCTACTACCACCATGAGACCCAGCCGATGCCGGGGCCGCTGAGCTGGTTCTTCCACCGGCTGCCGAAGCCGCTGCACCGGGTGGAGACCGGTGCCAACCACGTCGCCCAACTCGTGCTGCCCGTCCTGCTGTTCACCCCGCAGCCGGTGGCCGGATGGGCGGCTCTCGGGATGGCCGCCACCCAGCTGTGGCTGGTGCTGTCCGGCAACTTCTCCTGGCTGAACTGGGTCACCATCGCGCTCGCCCTGTCGGCCGCCGCCCCGCTGTGGGCCGGTCCGCCGCCGTCGCCGGGTGCACCGCCGGTGTGGTTCGAGGTGCTGGTCGTCGCCGCCGCGGCGGGCGTCGTCGGGCTCAGCTACCGTCCGGCGTGCAATCTGCTCTCCAGGGGGCAGCTGATGAACACCTCGTTCGAGCCGCTGCATCTGGTCAATTCCTACGGCGCGTTCGGCAGCATCACCCGGGTGCGACGGGAGGTCGTCGTCGAGGGCACCGAGGACGCGGTGAGCGGGCCGGACACGGTCTGGAAGGCGTACGAGTTCCACGGCAAGCCGGGTGAACCGTCCCGTCTGCCACGCCAGTTCGCCCCGTATCACCTGCGGCTGGACTGGCTGATGTGGTTCGCGGCGCTGTCGCCGGCCTATGCGCGGTCGTGGTTCCTGCCGTTCGTGGCGCGGCTGCTGGAGAACGACCGGGACACCCTGCGGCTGCTGCGCCGCAACCCGTTCCCCGATCTGCCGCCGGCGCGGGTGCGGGCCAGGGTCTTCCGCTACCGCTTCACGACCTGGCGGGAACTGCGGGAGACCGGCGAGTGGTGGCACCGGAGCGCGGAGCGGGAGTTCCTGGCGCCGGTGTCGCGGTCAGCTCTGCTCGGAAGGCGATGACCATCTCGCGCGCGTGGCGCAGCCCGATGCGGCCGAAGTCCCCTTCCAGGGCGTCGAGTTCGACCAGCGTCTCGGTGCGGTCGCGGCCCAGGCGGGCGCGGGACTTGGCCAGGCCGAGCCGGGAGAGCGCCTCGCCGCGCGGCTCGTGCATCTCGGTGAACTCCCGCAGCGCGAGGGCGTAGGTGTCGCGGGCGGCGGCGTAACGGCCGGCGCGGTAGAGGACGTTGCCGCGCATCTTGTGGTTGTAGGCGAGCGCGCTGGCCAGGTCCATGGTGCGGCAGATGGCCTCCGCCTCGGACAGCAGGTCCAGCGCCCGGTCCGGCTCGCCGCGGACGGAGCGCACGTCGGCTATGCCGCGCAGCGACCAGGCCCGGCCGCGGGCGTCGTCGGCCTCGGTGGCGATCCGGACGGACTCCTCGAACAGCTCCAGGGCCTTGTCGTAGTCGCCGGTGTTGCGGTGCATCTGCGCGATGCCGGACATCGCCCAGACCATGTGCCGGGCCTCGCCGTGCGCCCGGGCCTGTTCGAGGAGCTGCTCGTGGAGCTCGGCGACCGCGGCGTAGTCGCCCTGGATGCGGCCGGTCTCGGCGAGGCCGGCGAGGGCGTAGCCCTGGGCGAGCCGGTCGCCGCTGTCGGCCGCCAGCGTGACGGCGTGGCCGAGCAGCCGGCGGGCGAGCGGCAGGGTGCCGCACTGGCGGGCCAGGGTGCCGCCGCTCCACAGCGCCCACGCCATGGCGGCCGGGTCGCCGGTGTCGCGAGCGCTGCGGTAGCTCGCCCGCCAGGCGCTGCCCGCCGCGTCGACCCGCCCCAGCCGCCGGTTGGCCTCGGCGACCGCGAGCTGGGCGCGGGCCCGCTCCAGCGCGGTGTCCGCGTCGGCGAGCGCCCGGTTCGCGGTGTCCAGCACCTCCTCGTACGAGGAGTTCACGCTCAGTGCCGATCCCAGTTCGCCCTGGTACTCCGGGGCGAATGCCTTGCCGTACATCGATCCCTGGCCTCTCGATC
This sequence comes from Streptomyces sp. YGL11-2, assembly GCF_050054615.1. Taxonomy (NCBI): domain Bacteria; kingdom Bacillati; phylum Actinomycetota; class Actinomycetes; order Kitasatosporales; family Streptomycetaceae; genus Streptomyces; species Streptomyces sp. YGL11-2. The sequence continues at coordinate 189,733 of NZ_JBNHIN010000015.1, read as the reverse complement.
ATCTGTTTGCCTTGATCACGAAACTACGAGGCGGCAGGGGGGCGGCGAATCCGTCCGCGTATGGGTTGTGATGTACGACTGGAGTGCTACGGGTGGGGGTGCGGGTCATCATCGGGATGTACGGGTCCGTCGGGGTCCGGCGGGCTGATGGTGCGTCAAGTGCCGCCCCCTTGCGGGGGTATGGGGCGCAGGCCACCCTGGCAGCCCCGGTACCCGGAGGTGTGGCATGAGCGAAGCGGCGGCAGCGGCGCGCGGCGGGTTCGGCCGGCGGCGGTTCGTGACGGCGGTCACGGCGGGACTGGCCGGGGCGGCGGCCCTGACGGTCGGGGAACCCGCCGCCGCGCGGACGCCGCGGCGCGGCCGGCCGCTGTTCCTGGGGACGTACACCTCCGCCCCGGGCGGCGGCACCGGCGTCGGGCTCGGCGGCTACGACCCGGCCACCGGCGCGCTCACCGCCGCCGGCGTGGTCCCGGGGGTCGCCGACCCGTCGTATCTGGCGCTCGCGCCGTCCGGCCGGACGCTCTACGCCGTCGACGAACGGCAGGACGGCGCGGTGACCGCGATGGCGCTGCCGTGGGGCGCGGGCGGGCCGCCCGTGGTGCTGGACAGCCGGTCGACCGGCGGGGCCGGGCCCTGCCATCTGTCGGTGCATCCCCGCGGTCGCTGGCTGCTCAGCGCCAACTACCTGTCCGGAAGCGTGGCGGTCCATCCGATCGACGGGCGCAGCGGCGCGCTGGGCGAGCGGACGGATCTGGTCGTCCACACGAGCCCACCGCCCGGCCCCGGGCAGACCGGGCCGCACGCCCACCAGATCATCACCGCTCCGGACGGCCGCCATGTGCTCGCCGTCGACCTGGGGAACGACACCGTCTACACCTACCGGCTGGACGAGCGGGCCGGGACGCTGGCGACGGTGTCGCGGGCGGCGCTGCGGCCGGGCGCCGGGCCCCGGCATCTGACCTTCCACCCCTCCGGTGCGTGGGCCTATCTGGCCAACGAGGTGGACAACACCGTGGTGGTCTGCGGCTACGACCGGCGCGACGGGCGGCTGGTGCCGGGGGCCCCGCAGTCCACCGGGACGGGTGCGGGCGTCAGCTACCCGGCGCAGATCCTGGTGACCGGCAACGGCCGGTTCGCCTTTCTCGCCAACCGCGGCCACAACAGCCTCACCCGGTACGTGGTGGAGGCGGGCGGTGCCCGGCTGCGGCTGCTGGACACGGTGCCGGTGGGCGGGGACTTCCCGCGGCAGATCGCCTTCTCGCCCGACGAGCGGTGGCTGTTCGCGGCGAACCAGAAGTCGGGGTCGGTGACGGTGTTCTCGGTGGACACCCGGACCGGGGCGCTGGTGGCGGCGGGCCCGCCGTTCGCGGCGCCGGTGCCGGTGTGCGTACTGCCGCTGTGAGGTCCGCAACGGCTCCGGGCCCGGTCCGCTGAGCCGGCGCGGCCGCAACACCGCCGCAACAGGCCCGCAGGACCGGCGGGTTGGCGTCGCCCTTCATGAGCACGGGAACAGCACACGGCACCGGCGGGGCCGGGTCTGCGGCAGGGCCTCAAGCGCCGCCATATGCGGCTGATCGCGCTGGGCGGGGTCATCGGAGCCGGGTTGGTCGTGGCGATCGTGGTGTTCCTCTTCCTGGGGGCGCTGTTCGTGCTGGGGCTGTGGCCGGGGGCGCACGGCGGCGGGCTGGCGCAGCTGACCGCGCAGGGCGGCTTCGCGCCGCACGGCGTCGGCGCGGTGCTGGCCGCCGTCGTGCCGTGCGTCGGCTTCTTCACCGGCGCGGAGATCGTGACCGTCGCGGCGGCCGAATCGGTGAAGCCGGAGCGGGCGGTGGCGGAGGCGATCCGCTCGATCGTGCTGCGCGTGGTGGCGTTCTACGTGCTGTCGGTCTTCCTGGTGGTCGCGGTGGTGCCCTGGACGTCGCAGGCGGTCGCGGTCAGTCCGTACGCGGCAGTGCTGGACCGGCTGGCGGTGCCCGCGGCCGGCACGGTTATGAACGCGATCGTGCTGATCGCGGTCCTCTCCTGCCTCAATTCCGCGCTCTACACCTCCTCCCGGATGCTGTTCGCGCTGACCGGCAACGGGGACGCGCCGCGCGCATTCACCAGGCTGAGTGCGAGCGGGGTGCCGCGCCGGGCGCTGCTGGCCGGGACCTCGGTCGGTTATCTGTCAGTGATCGCGGCCTGGATTTCGCCCGATGTGGTCCTCCGGTTCCTCATCAACTCCTATGGCGCCATAGCCCTGTTCGTGTATCTGGCGATCGCCGTCGCGCAGGTCCGGATGCGGCGCCGGCTGGAGCGCGACGCACCGGAGCGGCTGACCCTGAAGATGTGGCTGTTCCCGTGGCTGAGCTGGGTGACCATCGCGCTGATGGCGGCGGTGATCGGGGCGATGGCGTTTCTGCCGGACAGCCGCGCCCAGTTCTGGCTGAGCCTGCTGACGCTGGCCGTGGTACTGGCCGGGTACGAGATCCGGCGGCGGGTNCGTTTCTGCCGGACAGCCGCGCCCAGTTCTGGCTGAGCCTGCTGACGCTGGCCGTGGTACTGGCCGGGTACGAGATCCGGCGGCGGGTGCGGCAGGTGCGGCACAGCTGAGGGCCCGCGCGCGGGCAGGCCGTCCGCGGCGCCACGGACGGCCTGCATTCCCCCATGGACACGTTCCGGAAGTTCCCGGAATTCACTCCGCCGAATTCATTCGACCGATTACCCGAGTTCGAATTCGCTCAGCTTCCGGTCGGCCGGCGGCGGAATTTCAGAGGTGCAGCCGGATGCCGGGGAAAATAAGGTTCGGGTCCCCACCGATCGCCTGGCGGTTCTGCCGGTAGAGCTCCTGCCAGATCTTTCCGTGGCGGGTGGCGATACCGCTCAGCGTATCGCCGTCATTGACGACCACGGAGCCGCTCGCGCCACTCACCAGACGGTGCCGCTCCTTTTTGTAGGGCTTTTCCTGGTGCTGCGAACGGTGCATCCCATTGCGGTGCGGCTGGGCCTTTTCGCGCTTCGGCAGGGTGTGCGGTGCGCTGCTGCGGGCGAGGCCGCCGAGCCCCAGCGAGGCCGAGCAGGCCGGCCAGGCGCCCCAGCCCTGCCGGGCCAGCACCCGCTCGGCGACCTGGATCTGCTGCTCCCTGGTCGCTCGCGAGGCCCGGGACGCGTAGGTCCCGCCGCCGTAGGAGTGCCAGGTCGCGTGGGTGAACTGGAGACCGCCGGAGAACCCGTTCCCGGTCTCGATGCCCCAGTTGCCGCCGCTCTCGCACCGGGCCAGACGGTCCCAGTGCGTGCCGCTGACGGCCTCGGCCGGCTCCTCGGCGGTCAGGTTGAGGGCGCCGGCCGCCAGCAGGACGGCGGCTGCGGTGACGCCCCGGACCCCGCGGCCGCGCAGCAGTTCACCGCGTTCGCCCGCTTCCCTTGCCCGGTTTTCCGATACCTGCGATTCCGATACCTGCGAAATTTCCATGTGCCTGCTCCCGTCGCGTGTTCCGTACCTACCGACATTTCCCTCGCGGAGATATTCCAGTGATTTCCGCGAGTTTGGCGAGTTCTGGGTTTTCGGCTGATGTTGCGTTTTCTTCGCGGCGTCGTGAATTTGCCGAGTAAGAGACAACCACGGCCGGAGTTCGCATGGGCAGAGCGCGCGGTTGCGCCTTCACCGGCCGGCCTGCCCCCTCACCGCCGGAAGGGGTACGGATTCCTCCGCATGGCGCACGGACCCGACGGGTAGGGGCGCACCCCTCGCGCTCCAGGGGCCCGGGATCCGAAAAATTCACACACCCGTTCGACCTGGAGCGATCGCGCCGAGCGCGTCCGCCGGCCTCGGTGCATATGCGCGGCGGGGGCTGCACACACCGCGCACGGACCGCCGGGCCGGTGCAACCGCCCATGTTTGCTCAGGAGTTGGCAGGCCCTACCCGGGACGGCGGGCCGCCGGACGGCGCAAACCTGCCCGGCGCACCCGAGGGCCGACGGCCGCCCGGCCCCGCGCGCCCCCGCCCGCGCCATCACGCTCCGCGTCGCTGCGCGTCACCGCGCCGCCCGTGCGCCCCTCGGCCGTGCCGACCCGCCGCGCGAAGGGGGCGACGACCGCCGTGCCAAGGCGGTGGCCCGTGCGCCGGGCAAGCTCACCCCTCGCCGTCGGGCGCCAGGTATTGCCGCAGCAGCTCCCGCAGTTCGGCCTCGAACGCGTCGTAGCGCGACCGGAGCGCGGACCCCGGCCACCCCTCGGGCAACAGGGGTTGCGGGAGCAGGGGGTCGGCGAGCAGATGCCGGAGCACCGCGGCCGAGACGGTGAAGCGTTCGGCGGGGGTGCCGGCCCGGTCCAGCGCCGCGAGCAGCGCCCGCGACCGCACCGCCCAGCCGTCCAGGTCCCACAGCCCGCGGGCCAGAGTGGCGGGATCGCCGTCCGGGGCGCCGGTGAACCAGGTGCACTGCGCGGTGACGACGACAGGGCGGGACCGGTCGAGGTTGGCGGGGCGCAGCCAGCTGCCGGCCCGCAGCTCGGCCAGCCGCAGCGCCGCCATGGCCTGGCGCAGCGCGGTGCGGTCGGCGGCCGGTCGGCGCTCCGCGGTGGTGACCACGGCGATCTCCCACTCCCCGTGCCAGGGCCGGGTGCGCGGCGACCGGCTCTCGTCCTGCCGGGCCTGGCGCGCCAGCAGCCGGGCGGTGAGCCCGTACGAACCCGCCCGCTGCTGGAGGTCGCCGGCCGCGACCATCCGCGAGAGCGCGACCCGGACCGTGCCCTCGGCGATGCCGAAGAGTTCCCCGACCCGTACCAGGGCGCGCGCCGGGAGCCGGGGCGGATGGTGCCCGAGAAGGGTGCTCAGCACGATGGAGCGGGCCGTCAGCGGGCGCAGCGCGAGGGGGTCGTCGTTCATAGGTGCCGCGAAGTCTAGCCAGCGGTAAGGGCGGTGCCCCCGTATGCCACCGGTCGCGGCCCGACGGCCTTACATACTTCCCGCGGCTGTGCAGAATCTGTAACGTCAGTGCCATGACCGTCACCCATGACGTAACGAACCAGGCCCCGCCGCTCCTGGATTTCAGTACGGCGGACGAGCCGGCCCTGCTGGAGGCGCTGCGCCGGGAGGGCGCCGGCTGGGGCGAGCGCGAGGTGGCCGAGCTCGGCGCGCTGGCCGGCTCGGCCGCGGTGCAGGAGCAGGCGCGCTGGGCCGAGGAGCAGCCGCCCCGGCTGCACACCCACGACCGGTACGGGCACCGGGTCGACGAGGTCGAGTTCCATCCGGCCTGGCACCAGTTGATGACCGCGGCCGTGGCGAACGGTCTGCACGCCGCGCCCTGGGCCGACGACCGCCCCGGGGCGCATCTGGTGCGCGCCGCCAAGTTCTATGTGTGGTCGCAGGCCGAGCCGGGCCACGGCTGCCCGATCTCGATGACCTACGCCGCGGTCCCCGCACTGCGCGCCGCGCCCGAACTCGCCGCCGGGTACGAGCCGTTGCTCGCCTCCCGGACGTACGACTTCGGGCTGCGGGCGCCGCTGACCAAGCGGGGGCTGATCGCCGGGATGTCGATGACGGAGAAGCAGGGCGGCTCCGACGTACGGACCAACACCACCCGTGCGGTGCCGGCCGGCGACGGCAGCTACCGGATCACCGGCCACAAGTGGTTCACCTCGGCCCCGATGAGCGATGTGTTCCTCGCGCTGGCGCAGACCGAGGAGGGGCTCACCTGCTTCCTGCTGCCGCGGGTCCTGCCGGACGGCACCCGCAACGGCATGCGGCTGATGCGCCTCAAGGACAAGCTCGGCAACCGCTCCAACGCCTCGTCGGAGATCGAGTACGAGGCTGCGGTCGCCTGGCCGGTGGGCGAGCCGGGCCGCGGGGTGCGGACCATCGTCGAGATGGTGAACATGACGCGGCTGGACTGCGTGCTCGGTTCGGCGGCCGGGATGCGGGCGGGGCTGCGGCAGGCGCTGCACCACACCGCCCACCGGCAGGCGTTCGGGCGGGAGTTGGACCGGCAGCCGCTGATGCGCGCGGTGCTCGCCGATCTCGCGGTCGAGTCGGAGGCGGCGACACTGCTGGCGATGCGGCTGGCCGCGGCGGTGGACCGGTCGCAGGCCGGCGACGGGCAGGAGGCGACGCTGCGCCGGCTGGCGCTGGCGGCCGGGAAGTACTGGGTGTGCAAACGCGGCAGTACGCATGCCGCGGAGGCGCTGGAGTGCCTGGGCGGCAACGGGTACGTCGAGGAGTCCGGGATGCCGCGGCTGTACCGGGAGGCGCCACTGCTGTCGATCTGGGAGGGCTCGGGGAACGTCGCCGCGCTCGACGTGCTGCGCGCGCTGGGCCGGGAACCCGCCGCGCTGGACGCGTACTTCGCGGAGGTGGACGCGGCGGCGGGCGCCGACCGGCGGCTGGACGCGGCGGCGGCCGGGCTGCGCACGATGCTCGGCGGGCTCGCCGATCCGGAGCGGGCGCAGCTGATGGCGCGTTCGCTGGCGGAGCGGATGGCGCTGCTCCTCCAGGGGTCGCTGCTGGTGCGGCACAGCCATCCGGCGGTCGCGGACGCGTTCTGCGCCTCGCGGCTGGGCGGCGAGTGGGGCCATGCGTTCGGCACGCTGCCGGCCGGTGTCGATCTGGCGGCGGTGCTGGGGCGGGCCCGGACCGGCGGGGACGGCGCCTGATGTCCGTACGGGTGGAGCGCGCGGGGCCGGTGACGACGGTGGTGCTGTCCCGGCCCGCGTCCCGCAACGCGGTGGACGGCGCGACGGCGCGGCAACTCGCCGACGCCTTCCGCGCGTTCGAGGCCGATGACGGTGCGAGCGTGGCGGTGCTGTGGGGCGAGGGCGGGACGTTCTGCTCGGGGGCCGACCTCAAGGCGGTCGGCACCGGGCGCGGCAACCGCGTGGCACCGGACGGCGACGGACCGATGGGGCCGACCCGGATGCGGCTGAGCAAGCCGGTGATAGCGGCGGTCGCCGGGCACGCGGTGGCCGGCGGACTGGAGCTGGCGCTCTGGTGCGATCTGCGGGTCGCGGAGGAGGACGCGGTCTTCGGGGTGTTCTGCCGCCGGTGGGGGGTGCCGCTGATCGACGGCGGCACGGTGCGGCTGCCCCGGCTGATCGGCGCGAGCCGGGCGATGGACCTGGTACTGACCGGGCGTGCGGTACCGGCCGTGGAGGCGCTGGACATCGGGCTGGTGCACCGGCTGGTCCCGGCCGGCGCGGCCCGTGCCGAGGCGGAGCGGCTGGCTGCGGAACTCGCCCGCCTCCCCCAGGCGTGCCTGCGCAGTGACCGGGCGTCCCTGCTGGATCAGGAGGGGCAGCCAGAGCGGGACGCCATGGCGACCGAACTGCACTACGGCCGGGCCGTGTTGACGGACGGCCTCCAGGGCGCGGCGCGGTTCACGGCGGGAGCCGGACGGCACGGTGAGGCGGACGACGGGCGATGAGCGCAGCAGACCACGGCCCCGCCGATCTCACGTACCCGGAGCGCGGCGGCACCCGCGGCGCTCCGCTGCCCGCCGGCTACCACCATCTGCGGGTGGCGCTGCCGCTCGGGCACGGCCGGGCGGTGTTCGACGCGGCCGGTGCGGCGGTCACCGGCTTCCGGATGCACCGGGCCGCGGGCACCCGCGTCAGGGCCGGCGCGCCGCGGGCCGCACCGGGTGTGCCGGTCGACGTCTCCGTGGGCATCGGGCCGCTGCGGGTGACCGGCCCCTGCCGGGTGGTGTGGGCGGTGGCCGACGCGGACCGGATCGGCTTTGCGTACGGGACCCGGGAGGGGCATCCGGAGTGCGGCGAGGAGGCGTTCGTCGTCGAGCTGCGGGCGGACGGCTCGGTGTGGTTCACGGTCACCGCGTTCAGCCGCCCGGCCCGGTGGTTCACCCGGCTCGCCGGCCCACTGGTCCCGGTGTTCCAGCACTGCTATGTCCGCCGACTCGGCCGCACCCTCCGCCGGTTGGCGCGCCGCCCGGCCGCCGCCCGCTGAGATCGGTACGTCCACGCCCGAGGCCCGCACCGCGGGCCGCCGGCACTGTGACGCCGTTACCGTCCGTGACCGGAGCGGGAGTGCGGGGCCCGGGGGCCCCGCCTAAGGTGTTCGCATGGCCCCGCGGCCCCCCGATCCCTCCACGGAGGGCTACGACCCCCGTGCCGACCGGAACCCGCCCCGGGTCGAGGAGGACGTCCCCGGGGTGTCCGACCACGAGCCCATCGCCCTGCGCGAGCGGCTGGCGCTCAACCGCATGGGCACCTTCGACTGGGACCTGGACACCGGGTTCATGGATCTGGACGCCGGGGCGATGGAGGTCTTCGACCTGCGGCCGGGCGAGTACGACGGCGGACCGATGTCCCTGATCTCCCGGGTGCCGCCCGAGGAGGGCACCCGGCTGGACGCGGCGCTCTCCCAGGCCCTCCAGGACGGCAACGCGTCGTACGGCGCGTACTTCCGGGTCCAGTGCCGCGACGGGACCCGGCGCTGGACGCACTCCCAGGGGCGGATCCTGCGCAACAGGGACGGCGTGGCGTACCGGATCATCGGCATCGTCCGGGAGGCGACCAGCGAGCTGGCCGACTCCGCGCTGCTGCGCTCGCTCCAGCGGGAGCGGCAGCGGCAGACCGTGATGGTGCAGCAGACCACGGCGGCGCTGGCCCGCGCGCTGTCCGTGGCGGATGTGACGCGGGTGCTGACCGGCCCCGGCGGCGCCCGGCGGTTCGGCGCCGACGGGCTGGTCCTCGGCCTGGTCAGGAACGGGCGCTTCGAGGTCATCGCCGCCGCCGGGATGGCCGGCGACGTCCCCGACGACATGATGAACTCGCGGCTGGACGACACCCTTCCGCTGTCCGACGCGGTGCGCTCGCGCCGGCCCAGCTTCCTCGGCACCCGCGGCGAGCTCATCGCCCGCTATCCCCGGCTGCGCCCGTACGTCGACCTGCTGCCGACCGGCAGCGCCGCGTTCCTGCCGCTGGTCGCCCAGGACACCGTGATCGGGGCGCTGGGGCTGTTCAACCACGAGCCGGCGGTGCAGTCGCCGGAGGCCCGGAACCTGGCCCTGGCACTGGCCGGCGTGGTGGCGCAGTCGGTGCAGCGGGCGACCCTCTTCGACCAGGAGCGGGAGTTCGCCACCGGGCTGCAGGCGGCGATGCTGCCGCGCCGGCTGCCGCCCATCGCGGGCGGCGAGGTCACCGTCCGCTACCACCCGGCGAGCGTCGGGCGCGACGTCGGCGGCGACTGGTACGACGTGATCGCCCTGCCGCAGGGGCGGGTCGGGCTGGTGGTCGGCGACGTCCAGGGCCACGACACACACGCGGCGGCGGTGATGGGCCAGTTGCGGATCGCGCTGCGCGCCTACGCCAGCGAGGGGCACACACCGGAGACGGTGCTGGTGCGGGCCTCCCGCTTCCTGGCCGAGCTGGAGACCGAGCGCTTCGCGACCTGCACCTATGTCCAGGCGGACCTGGAATCGGGGGCGCTGCACATCGCCCGCGCCGGCCACCTCGGCCCGCTGATCTGCGACAGCTCCCGGCACATCGCCTGGCCCGAGATCCGCGGCGGGCTGCCCCTGGGGCTGGCCACCGGCTTCGGGCACGACCACTTCCCGGAGACCCAGCTGTTCCTGGAGCCCGGCTCGACGCTGCTGCTGTGCACCGACGGCCTGGTCGAGCAGCCCGGCCGGGACATCTCGGACGGCATCGACGCGCTCTCCGCCGCGGTCCGCGCCGGCCCCGGCGAACTGGAGGCGCTGGCCGACCAGCTCTCCGCCCACCTGTGGGCCGAGCCCGGCTCGGACGACGACATGGCCCTCCTGCTGCTGCACCGGCACGCCGTCCCCGGGGAGGCCGCGACGCCCCGGCTGCGGCTCCATGTCCACCAGGCCGATCCGGCGGGTACCGCGGAGGTCCGCTCGGCGCTGCGCCGCACGCTCGACCAGTGGCGCGCGGGCGCGCTGACCCACAGCGTGGAGGTCGCCGCCTCCGAGCTGATCGCCAACGCCCTCACCCACACCGAGAGCGGCGCCCTGGTCTCCGTCGAGCTGCTGCCCGGCACCCCGCCCCGCATCCGGCTGGAGGTCGAGGACCGCTCCAGCCAGTGGCCCCGGCGGCGCAGGCCCGGCGAGACCGCGACCTCCGGGCGCGGGCTGCTGCTGGTCGAGGCGCTGGCCGACCGGTGGGGCGCCGAGCCGCGCGGGTCCGGCAAGGCGCTGTGGTGCGAGTTCGCCCTACCGGACGACCCGGCGCCGGCCGGGGACTGAACTGCCGCACCGCGCAAGGCTGTTGCGTGACGGACGAGCAGCCGGGACCGAGCCGCCGGAATCTCCCGAACCGCCGCGTCCGCCGTGCCAGGATGGCGGCGACGTCTGCCATGGGGAGGGCATGATGCGGGGGACGAGTGCCGGACGATGGTTTCCGGGCAAGGGCGCCGGCCGCGCCGTACTGATCGGGACCAGCCGCTTCACCAGTGCCGATCTGCCCGGCATCCCCTCGGTAGCGGCCAACCTCCAGGCGCTGTGGGCCGCGCTCACCCACCCCGACCGGGGCCTGCTGGCCCCGGAGCACTGCCGGGTGGTGGCGGACCCGACCGACGCGTCGGCTGTCGGGGCGGCGCTGGCCTGGGCGGTGCGCGAGGCGGACGACCTGCTGCTGGTCTACTACGCGGGCCATGGCGTGCTGGACGATGCCGGGCTGCTGCACCTCGGCCTGGTCCATACCGACCTCGACCAGGTCGGCTTCTCCGCCGTGCCGATCGATCTGGTCAAACGCCATGTGGGCGAGGCCCGGGCGAAGGCCCGGGTGCTGCTCGTCGACTGCTGCTTCTCGGGCAGAGCGGTCTCCGCGATGGCCGAGCCGACCAACCTGGCCGTCGGCCAGCTCGACCTGACGGGAACCTACACCCTCACGTCCACCACGAGAACTGCCCCCGCGCACGCGCCCGTCGGGGAGGCGTACACGGCCTTCACCGGTGCGCTGCTGGGCGCCCTGGCCGCGCCCGACCCGCTCACCCTGGACCAGATCCACAAGCGGGTCGACCACGAGCTGCACGGCCGGGGGCTGCCCCGGCCGCAGCGCCGGTCGGCGGGCGCGGCCGGCGCGCTGGCGCTGGTGCGGGGCCCGTCGGGGGCGGCCGGCGCGGCACACACGGTCCGGCCGCCGGGGAGGGTGCCGCCGCCCCCGTCGGCGCCGCCGCCCCCGCAGGCACCTCCACCGCCGCCGTACACACCGGGCTCCCCGGCGGCTCCGTCCCGGCCGCCGGGCCGCCGCCGGCCGCTGCTGATCGCCGCGGCGGCAGGCGGCGCGCTGGCGGTCCTGTTGACGTCGTCGCTGGTCAGAGGGGCCCTCGGGGGCGGCACGGACGGCAGCGGCGATACCGGCACTCCCCGGGGAGGCGGCACACCGCCCGCCGCCGCCCGGCCCGCCGCCGCGAAGGTGGTGTTCCGCGACCACCACCTGACCTGGCGGGCGGCGAGCTGCCTGGGACAGGTGTCCCAGGCCCTGGACCTGGACACCCCCTCCGTCACCTCCGGGCTGCTGGACGGTTCCCAGGACACCGAGCTGGACTACGTCGGCTGCCAGCACGGGATGAGCGGTGCCCAGGCCGTCATCACCGTCGGCGGCGGCTACGGCAGCCCGGTCAGGGCGGGCACCGCCGACGCCGGGACCAACACCGGCGAGGCGTGCCGGGCGGCGGCCGAGGGCAACCCGCTGGGTGCCAACACCAACGCCGGGAAGATCGCCCCCGGCACGGTCTGGTGCGTGGTGACCACGAAGAACCAGGTGGCGAAGATGACCTTCGACAAGGTGGACAGCACGGACACCAGCAGCAACGCCACGGCGGACAACCCGACGTTCGAGCTGTCCGTCACCGTGTGGGCAGCGCCCTGAGCCGGCCCCGAGCGGCAGGCGCCCGGCTCAGTCCTCCGGCCCGTACCACAGCGTCGTGATGTTGCAGAACTCGCGGATGCCGTGCCCGGAGAGCTCCCGTCCGTAGCCGGAGCGCTTGGCGCCGCCGAAGGGGAGGCCGGGGTGGGAGGCGGTCATGCCGTTGAAGAAGACCCCGCCGGCCTGGATGTCCCGTGCCAGCCGGGCCTGTTCGCCGGCGTCCCGGGTCCAGGCGTTGGAGCCGAGCCCGAACGGCGTGTCGTTGGCGAGGGCGATCGCCTCGTCCAGATCGGCGACGCGGTAGAGCGTGGCGACCGGCCCGAACGCCTCCTCGCGGTGGATCCGCATGCTCGGGGTGACGCCGGTGAGCACGGTCGGCTCGTAGAACCATCCGGCGCGGTGCTCCGGTGGCCGCCGGCCGCCGCAGAGGGCACGGGCGCCCCGGTGGACCGCGTCGTCGACGAGTTCCTCCAGGTCGGAGCGGCCCTGCTCGCTGGCGAGCGGCCCGATGTCGGTGTGCTCGTCCATCGGGTCGCCGACGGTCAGCGCCGCCATGCGCGCGGTGAACCGCTCGCAGAAGGCGTCGTGGACGTCCTGGTGCACGATGAACCGCTTGGCCGCGATGCACGACTGCCCGTTGTTCTGGACGCGGGCCGTCACCGCGACCCGGGCGGCCTTGTCGAGGTCGGCGGAGGGCAGCACGAGATACGGGTCGCTGCCGCCCAGTTCGAGGACGGTCTTCTTGACCTCGTCGCCGGCGATGGCGGCGACCGAGCGCCCGGCGGGCTCGCTGCCGGTCAGCGTGGCGGCGGCGATCCGCGGGTCGCGGAGGATCTCCTCGATGGCGGCGGCGCCGACCAGGAGGGTCTGGAAGCAGCCCTCGGGGTAGCCCGCGCGGCGGAAGAGTTCTTCCAGGTAGAGCGCGGTCTGCGGGACGTTCGAGGCGTGCTTGAGGAGTCCCGTGTTGCCGGCCATGAGGGCGGGGGCGGCGAACCGTACGACCTGCCAGAGCGGGAAGTTCCAGGGCATGACGGCAAGGACGGTGCCGATCGGGCGGTAGCGGACCACGGCGCGGATCGCGCCGGAGTCGCTGACGTCGGCGGGGTCGGGGTGCTCGTCGGCGAGCAACTCCTCGGCGTGGTCGGCGTACCAGCGCATCGCCTTGACGCATTTCGCGGCCTCGGCGCGGGCCTGGACCAGGGGTTTGCCCATCTCGGTGGTCATCGTGCGGGCGATGCCGTCCCGGTCGGCGTCCAGCAGATCGGCGGCGGTGTGCAGGAGTTCGGCGCGGCGGGCGAAGGTCGTGGTGCGGTGCTCCTGGAACGCCTGGTCCGCGCGGACCAGGTGGTCTTCGATCTCGCCCGCGTTGAGCGCGTCGAAGGTCTTGAGGGTCTCGCCGGTGGCCGGGTTGACGGTGGCGATCGCCATGATCGGCACCTCCTTGGCGGTGCGGGAGTGGTGCGCGGCGGAAGGGGCGCGTCGGCAGCGGGCGCGCGGCGCGGCGGCCGTCCCCGCGTACGGACGCGGAGGGCCGGGCCGCCCCTAGGTGAGGGGTGACGGGGCCGGGGACGGCTCGGGGACCGGGTCCGGGTCGGGCCCGGGGGGCCGCGGTACCGGTGAGGGCTCCGGCGGGATGGGTTCGGGCGGCGCGGGCGGGGTCGGCGGTCCGGGGAGCGGCTCCGGGACCGGGCTCGGCGGCGGCTCCGGGACAGGGCTCGGCGGGGGCTCTGGGACAGGGCCGGGCGGGGGGCCTCCGGGGTCCGGGGGGATCGGCGGGGGCTGGGGTTCGCGGACGCGCGCGCGGTCGCTGCGCGGTAGCGGTTGCCGCTGCACTGCGGGCCTCCGGATTGAGACGGCTGGTGGCGTATGAGCCCCCGTACCCGAGTCTCGCCCGTTCACGGCCCGGGCGCACGACGGGGTGCCGCGGGTGGGACCGCCGGCGGGCGGCACGGCGGCCGGGGCGCCGGCCGGCCCCGGCTCCGATGCCTGCTGCGGCCGGCCGTCACGGCTGCGGGTCCCGGGCGTCGTACCGGGCGAACGCCCGCCGCCCGAGCCCGAGTCCGGCCACCACGAGGATGCAGGCCAGTCCGCCGCCGATCACGGCCGTGGCGGGCGAGGTCAGCGCGGACACCGACCCGGCGAGGAAGTCGCCCAGCCGCGGGCCGCCCGCGACCACCACGATGAACACGCCCTGGAGACGGCCGCGCATCCGGTCCGGGGTGGCGGCCTGCAGCATGGTGCTGCGGAACACCATCGACACGGTGTCCGAGCAGCCCGCGACGGCCAGGAAGAACAGGCCCAGCCACAGGTTCCGGGACAGCCCGAAGGCGGCGATGGCGGCGCCCCAGGAGACGACCGCGATCAGGATGGCCAGGCCGTGCCGGCGGACGCCGCCCAGCCAGCCGGAGAACAGCCCGCCCAGGACGGCGCCCACCGCGGGCGCGGCGACCAGCAGGCCGACGGTCTTGGCGTCCCCGGCGAACCAGAGGACCGCGATCGCGGGGAACAGCGCGCGCGGCTGGGCCAGCACCATCGCCGCCATGTCGGAGAAGAACGTCATCCGCAGGTTCGGCCGGGTGGCAAGGAAGCGCAGCCCGTCCAGGACGGAGGCGCGGCGCCGCGGTCCGTCGCCGTGGTCGGGCCGCATCGCGGGCAGCCGCCACATCGCGTACAGCGAGCCGCCGAACGCCAGCACATCGACCAGGTACGCGGCCTGGTAGCCCCACAGGCCGACGATGACGCCGCCCAGCATCGGCCCGCCCATCAGGCCGAGGTTGGTGGTCAGCGACTGGAGGGCGTTGGCGGCCGGCAACTGCTCCTTGGGGAGCAGGCGGGGGATCATCGAGGAGCGGGCCGGCGAGTTCAGCGCGAAGCAGACGGCCTGGAGGGCGACGACGGAGTAGAGCAGCCATACCCGGTGGTAGCCGACCAGCGCGGCGGCGGCCAGTACGACGGACATGGTCGTGGCGCCGGCGGCGCTGCACAGGCCCAGTTTGCGGCGGTCGACGGTGTCGGCGACGGCGCCGCCGTAGAGCCCGAAGACGACCAGCGGGACCAGCGAGCACAGGCCCACCAGGCCGACCGAGAAGGTGGACCGGGTGATGGCGTAGACCTGGAGGGAGACCGCGAGCGCGGTCATCTGCTGTCCCATCCAGGAGACGGTGTTGCCGCACCACAGGCGGCGGTAGTCGGGGGAGGCGCGCAGCGGGGTCAGATCGGCGAATATCCGTGCGCGCAGGGGTATTTCACCGGGCCCGTCCTTCTCGGAGGGCGTCGCGTCAGAAGTCGTTGTAGGTGGCACGCGGCAGTAAACCACGCGGTACGGCCGCGATGGAATAGGCGCAGGGCGGCAGCACCCCTTACCGGCGGGGTGTCCGCCGCTACCGGTCGCCGGGCTCCGGCAGCCCGTACACCCGCTGCGCGTTCTCCGCCGCGACCATCGCGCCGACCCGCCGGGCGTCCTGTGCCGACCAGGCCCCGGACTCGGTCCAGGCGCCCAGGACGGAGCCCAGGGCGGTCCGGAACAGTGCGCTGCCGACGAGATACAGCTCCGGCAGGCCGTGCGCGTCGGTCGAGAACAGCAGCTTGCCGAACGGTGCCAGCTCCAGGAATTCGGCGAGCACCGCCTGGGCCCGCGGACCGACGTGGGTGAGCGCCAGCCCGACGTCTGCGTAGACGTGCGGGAAGACGCCGGCCAGGTAGGCGGCCTGCCGGTGGTACGGGTAGCAGTGCAGCAGCACCAGGTCGGTGCCGGTGTCGGCGGTGGCCCGGATCAGGCCGGTGAGCAGCGCCGGGTCGGCCTGGTCGAGCCGCAGGTCCGGGTCGCCGAAGCCGGTGTGGATCTGGAGCGGGCGGCCGGTGGCCACGGCCAGCCAGATGAGGTGGCGCAGGAGCACGGGGTCGCTGAGCCGGCTCGCGCCGGCGGCGAGCCAGGCGCCGGCCGCCGCCCGTACGTCGTCGTG
Organism: Streptomyces sp. YGL11-2; assembly: GCF_050054615.1. NCBI lineage: Bacteria > Bacillati > Actinomycetota > Actinomycetes > Kitasatosporales > Streptomycetaceae > Streptomyces > Streptomyces sp. YGL11-2. The sequence goes on along the minus strand of NZ_JBNHIN010000015.1, from coordinate 173,950 downwards.
GCCGGGCGGCCGGGGATCCAGCGCGAGACCGTGCCGGTAGGCGGCCACCGACTTGAACCCGACGGCGGTCCGCGCCGCCTCCAGGACGGCCCGGCCGAGGTCTTCCAGGAACTCCTCGGTGCCGCTCGCCGCGCCCGCGATCCGCTCCGCCAGCGACTCCAGCCGGACCACCTCGAAGCCGGTGCCGCCGCCCGCCTGAGCGGTCTCGGCCGGGCCGGTGAGGTCGCCCGGCAGCCCGGTGTCCACCAGGTAGGTGCCGATCCCGGCGGCGGACAGCAGCCGGCGGCGGGTCTCCGCCGGGCCCAGCTCACGGCGGCGGGCCAGGTAGTCGCCGGGCGGACAGTGCGCGGGCAGGTCCAGCAGCGGCGGGCACCAGCGGCGGACCGCGAACCCGGCCTGGGTGTCGAAGAAGCTGGTGCCCTCCGCGGGCGGCCGTTCCGCCTGGCTGAGGAACGCGGCGAACGTCCCCGGGTCCGGCTCGTGCCGCAGCACGCCGTGGCAGTGCTGGTCCACCAGCGGCGGCAGCTCGCCGGGAGTGCCGGGCCCCAGGGCGTCCACGGCCGTCACCAGCGCCACCGGGTGGCGGCGGCGATCGCCTCCGGGGAGCTGTCCGCGAAGTGCGCCTCCTCGGCCCGGCGAACCGCGAGCACCGCGCCGTGCAGCACCTCGCCGAGCGCCTCGTGGAGCGGTGCCGACTTCTCCAGCCGGTCGGCGGCCTCGGTGAGGGTGGCGGGCAGTCGGACGATGCCGCGCCGGGCGCGTTCGCGGACGCCGAGGACGCCCGGGTCGCCGGTCTGCGGGTCGGGCAGCTGGGCGGCGGTCTCGATGCCGTGCAGCCCGGCGGCGATCACCGCGCCGACGGCGAGGTAGGGGTTGGCGGCGGCGTCGAAGGTCTTGACCTCGGCGTGGCCGCCGTCCGGGTCGCCGGGCGCGCCGGTGATCAGGCGGAGCGCGGCCTCGCGGTTCTCCACGCCCCAGCACTGGTAGATCCCGGCCCAGTGGGAGGGCAGCAGCCGCAGATAGCTGGCGGGCGAGGGGCAGCCGATGGCGAGCAGGGCGGGCAGCGCGTCCAGGACGCCGCCGAGGAAGGCCACCGCGTCGGGCGCCAGGCCCCATGCGGCGTCCGGCGCGCGGTGCAGGCTCGTGCCGTCGCGGTAGAGGCTCAGGTGCAGATGGCAGCCGTTGCCGACCTCGCCGGCGACGACGGCGGGGGCGAAGGTGGCGCGCAGGCCGTGCCGGGCGGAGACGGCACGGACGGTCTCGCGGACCAGCACCGTGTCGTCGGCGGCCCGCACCGGATCGCCGGGCGCCGTGGTGACCTCGAACTGGCCGGGCGCGTACTCGGGGTGGAGCTGGAGGACGTCGACGCCCTGGACGGTCAGCGCCTCGGTGACGTCGCGGAGGTAGTCGGAGAGTTCGACGACCCGGGTCATGCCGTACGCCGGGCCCAGGCACGGGTATGCGAGGACGTCGGGGTCGTCCGTGGCCCGGGTGACCACCCACTCGGTCTCGAAGCCCATCCGCAGGTCGAGGCCGGCGGCGGTGGCCCGGTCGGCCATCCTGCGGGCGAACAGCCGCTGGCAGGCGGGGTGCGGCTGCCCGAGCTGGTCGTAGCGGTCGGCCGGCGCCCAGGCCCAACCGGGCTGCGCGGCAAGGGAGGTGAGGCGGTCCAGGTCGGGGAAGAGCCGCAGATCGCCGTCGGGCCCGCCGAGATGTGCGGATTCGGTGATGGCGTCGTCGGAGGTGAAGACGTCGAAGACCGGCGACATCCCCACGCCCCGCTCCACGGCGTCCGTGAGCCGTTGCGCCGGAACGGTCTTGACGCGCGTGATGCCCGCGTTGTCCACCGAGGTCAGCGCCACGTTCCGGACGCCTTCCGCCTCCAGCCGCGCCGCCGACTGACGGGCGGTCTCGCGCTGTTCCGCAGCCCGCGATCCCATAGAGCAGTCCTCACTTGGCCGTGCCGATCCCTCGGCGCCCGTTCCCGCTGTGCGCCGGTCGGGCCAGGGCCTTCCCGGTCAGGGGCAGTTGAACTCGCACCATACGCACTTTCCGCCGCCGCGCGGCTCCACTCCCCACACATCCGCCAGCCGGTCGACGAGCAGCAGCCCGCGGCCGGAGACCCCGGCCTCGCCCGGTTCCCGGCGCCGCGGCAGGCTGCTCGACCGGTCCTCGACCTCCACCCGCAGCCGCCGCTCGACACCGTGCGGCATCCGGATGTTCACCACGGCCTCGCCGTCGGTGTGCAGCAGCGCGTTGGTGATCAGCTCGTCGGCGACCAGCTCGATCTCCTCGGAGCGCTCCCGGGCACCCCAGGCGCGTACCGCCGCACGGATCATGTGCCGGGCGGCGGAGAGCCCTTCGGGGTCGGCGGGGGCGATGTGCTGCCGGAAGCGGCCCACGGTGTCGTGCTCCGGCACGCCGAGCCGGCGCAGCAGGAGCAGCGCCATGTCGTCCTCGCCGGTCCGGCCGTCCGCCGACTCGCAGAGCCGGTCGGCGAGTTGCTGGACGTCCTGGGGGCCCTCCCGGATGTCCCTGGCCAGGTGCCGCATCCCGATGTCGAGGTCGGTGCCCGGCTCCTCGACCAGGCCGTCCGTGCACAGCACCAGGGTGTCCCCCGGCGCGAGGTGGATGGTGGTCACCGGGTAGTCGAGCAGCCGGAACTCCGACGAGATCCCGAGCGGCAGCCCGCCGGCGACCGGCAGCCGACGGCAGATGCCCTCCGCGTGCCGCACCAGCGGGTCGATGTGGCCGGCCCGTACGAAACGGGCCGCGCCGGTACTCAGGTCCGCGTCGACGTACGTGCACGTGGCGAAGCGGTCGGTGTCGAGTTCGTTGAGGAAGGCGGAGGCGCGGGCCACCACGGTGGCGGGCGCGTGCCCTTCGGCGGCGTACGCGCGCAGCACGATCCGCAGCTGCCCCATCAGCGCCGCGGCCTGGGTGTCGTGCCCCTGGACGTCGCCGATGACCGCGGCGACCCGGCCGTCCGGCAGCGGGATCACGTCGTACCAGTCGCCGCCGATGTCCCGGCCCATCCGGGCGGAGCGGTAGCGGACGGCGATCTGCGCCTCCGCGACACCGGGGATCCGGCGCGGCAGCATCGCCTGCTGGAGGCCCGCGGCGATCTCGTGCTCCTGGTCGTAGAGCATCGCGCGGGCCAGGCTCTGCGCGATGCTGCTGCCCAGCGCGACCAGCACATTGCGCTCCTGGTCGCGGAACTCGCTCTCGCGCTCGAAGAACAGCCCGATGACGCCGATCGGGCGGCCCTGGGCGATCAGCGGCAGATACGCGGCGGAGCCGATCTTCAGAGGCTCGATGGCCGGCCACAGCCGCGGATAGCCGTACCGGAACTCGTCCCGGGTCTTCACGAAGCGCGGGGTGAGCGACCGCACGACCTCGCTCATCGGGAACGCGTCGCCGATCCGCGTGAACTCCAGGTCCGGTACGAAGCTCCCGGCCCTGCCCTCGGAGACCAGCCGGATACGCCCCGCCTCGACCAGTCCGAGGATCACGTTCTCCGCCCCCAGCCGGCTCAGCCCCTGCTCGTCGGCGAGTACCGCGATCACCTCGCCCACCGTTCTGGCGTGGGCCAGGGCGGCGGTGGTGCGCTCGACGAGGCTGGTGTGCCGGCGGCGCTCCTCGGTGATCGCGATCCGCTCGGCCGCCTGGGTGTATTCGTCGCTGGCGTCCCGCACCACCCCGATGATCCGGCGCGGCCGGCCGGTCTCGTCGCGGCGGATGCTGCCCTGGGCGTGGGTCCAGCGCAGTGCGCCGTCGCGCATCCGGACCCGGAAGTAGGCACCGTAGGAGTGGCTGCCGTCCTTGAGCGCGCGCGTCACCAGGGCGTCCAGCCGAGCCGCCTCATGGCTCGGTACACGGCAGCTGAGGGTTTCCGGACGGTCGTCGTACTCCTCCGGAAGCAGGTCGAAAACCTCCAGGGCGGGCGGATCCAGGTGCATCAGCCCGCTGTCGAGGTCCCAGTCGAAGCCGCCCATCCCGTTGAGGGCCAGGGTCAGGTCCGGGTGGGCGGGCCAGTCGTCCGGCACCGACACGGTGGGCCGCTTCGCTCCCCGGTCAGCCATGCCGTCACTTTGCCACATTCACCCGTATTGCGGCTTGTCCAGGCGGCCGGCCGCTCCAGATCGTCCGCGCGACCGTCCTGCTGATCGCCGAGCACGGCTTACGGGGCGTACAGGTCACCGACCTCGCCGCCGCCTGCGGCACCAGCCCGGCCGCCGCGCACCACCACTTCCCGGGCGCGACGAGCTGCTGGAGGCGGCGCTGCGCCGGTGCAAGGACGAGGACGCCGAGCAGCGCGCGGCCGGGCTCGCCGCGGCCCCGGACGCCCACGCCGAGCTGCTGGATCTGATCACGCTGCGGCCCCCGCGCACCGAGCGGCAGCGCCGGCAGTGGCTGGTCCGGCTCGACCTGTGGGCGCAGGCCGCCTGCGACACCGCCGCCCCGGATGCGACCCTGAGACCGCACGCGTCCGACAGGCGAACGGAGATCAGGGTTATGTCCACTCAGGGCCACCGCATCGAGATCGAGCAGGGCACCGAGCGCGTCCGGGTCGAGCTCGGCGGGCAGTTGCTCGCCGACAGCCGCCGTCCGCTGCTGCTCCGCGAAACCGGCTACCCGGTGCGGTACTACCTGCCGCCGGAGGATGTCCGCACCGATCTGCTGACTCCGTCTCAGACCCACACCGTCTGCCCGTTCAAGGGCACCGCCTCCTACTGGTCGCTCGCCGACGGCCCCGAGGACGTCGCCTGGGCCTACCCCGAGCCGCACGCCGCGGTCGCGCAGATCAAGGACCATCTCTGCTTCTACGACGTGCGGTTGGGCTAGCGGCTGTCCGGTGGGTCGGGGGGCGGGACTGGGGCCGCGAGCTCCCCCGACTACCGCTGGGAAGCGTCCCCCGGCACCGCGCCCCGCCCCGCCCCGGGCAGCAGACCCCCGGCGGGAAAGCCTCCCGCCGGCGGGCGCGGGTCCCTTGACGCAGACACGGCCGACTTCCCGGATCTTCCGGGACCTACCGGGACCTACCGGGACCTACCGGGACCTACCGGGACCTACCGGGACCTACCGGGATCTGCTGGCGTCTGCTGGCATCTGCCGGGACGGCCCGCGGTTAGGGCGTCCACCGCCCGACGGCGCACAATCGAAGGGTGAGCGACCCGGAGGAAACCCGACGCCCGCCCCGTCACGACGAGGGCGGCGACCCCGCCTGCTGGCTGGACCAGGTCTGCGACGCCTGCGGCCGGATCCGCGAACGGCCCGGCAGCACCGTCTGCGACCACTGCGGAGCAGAGCAGGACGATCAGGACGCCGAGCAGGACGCCGAGCAGGACGCAGCGACCGGCACGGACACCGGAGCAGCCGCCGACCCCCCGCCCGCCGACCCCGGTCGCCGCCGGGACCGCGACGAACAGGGCCGGGCCCGCAACGCCCGCCCGCGCGACGGGCTCGGCCGCCCCCTCCCGTACGGGTCCGAGGGCGTCGCACGGCAGCCCGAGGGCGTGGCGCGTGCGCCGGAGGCGTCGCTGTCCGAAGCCCAGCGGCTGCTGGACGCCGGGATGCCGTTCCACGCCCACGAGGTCCTGGAGGACGCCTGGAAGGCGGCCCCTGAGGCCGAGCGGGAGCTGTGGCGCGGTCTGGCCCAGCTCGCCGTCGGACTCACGCACGCGGCCCGCGGCAACGCCACCGGCGGTACCGCGCTGCTGGTCCGCGGCGCGGCGGCCATCGCCCCGTACACGGCCACGGCCCCGTACGGGATCGACGTCGGCGGGCTGACGGCCTGGGCGCGGGAGCTGACGGACCGCCTCGGCGGCGCTCCGTCCGGCCGCGCGGGCGGTCCGGTGCCGGCGGCCGGGACGGCACCCCGGCTGCGCAGGCCCTGAGGACCGGTCGTGTCCCCCAGGGCCTGTCCGATGGAGATGGAGGTAGGGGTCTAGGAGCGGTTGACCGGATCGTCCTCGTCCGCGCCGTTGAAGCCCCAGTCCAGCAGCGCCCCGGCCTCCTTGTACACGCCGTTGGCCTCCCCGGACTGCGGGTTGAGGACGGTGGCGATCAGGGTGTGGCCGTTGCGCCGGGCGGCCGCGATCAGCGTGTTGCCGGCCTTGCTGGTGTAGCCGTTCTTGACGCCGATGATGCCCGGGTAGCGGGACAGACCGTGCGAGCCGACCAGCATCCGGTTGGTGTTCTCGATCTCGGTGGTGGCGCCGCCGGCGCCGGGGAACCTGGCGCGGGCGGTGGAGCAGTAGCGGGCGAAGTCGGCGTTGGCGAGCCCCGCGCGGGCGAAGACCGTCAGGTCGTACGCCGAGGACACCTGGCCGGGCTCGTCGTAGCCGTCCGGCGATTTGACCGTGGTGTCGTGGGCGCCCAGTTTCCGGGCGGTCTGCTGCATCTCGCGGGCGGTGGCCGACCAGCCGCCGTTCATCGAGGCGAGCACATGCACCGCGTCGTTGCCGGAGCGCAGGAAGACTCCGTGCCACAGGTCGGAGACCCTGTAGCGCCCGCCCCGGCGGACGCCGACGACACTGCTGCCGGCGCCGAGGCCGGCGAGGTCTTCGGAGCCGACCTGGCGGACCCGGCCGGCGGAGAACTTCGGCAGGACGGTGACCGCGAAGAGGGTCTTGAGGGTGCTGGCCGGGGCGAGTTGGCGATGCGGATTCCTGGCTGCCAGCACGCGCCCGGTATCCGCGTCGGCGACCGTCCAGGCCAGGGCACTCAGTCCGCTGGGCAACCGCCGCCGCCGGGCGGGCGCCGCGGTCGGCGCCGCGGCGGCCAGGCCGGGGTGGCGGCCGGTCGGTCGGTTGGGGTGGGCATGGGCCGGTATGGACGTCAGGGTCATCACGGCGACGGCGGTGAGCGCCATCGCACCGGCCTTCTTGGACACACACGCGTCAGATGCCATGTCGTCACGCTATGGAGAGCGCGCGGGAGTCGCAGCACAGATGCGCCAGACGGGCCATGCGGTCCGTGATCCGCGCGGCGCACCGGATCCGTGCGCAGCTGCAAAGGACCCGCCCGGTGCGACGGGGGATGCACACCGGGCGGGTCACAGCACTTTTCTACCGCATGGCTGAACGGTTACGCATCAAAAACGTGTTCGTTTACGGATTACCAGGCCACGGGCAGCGAAATCAGGCCACGTGCCCGAAGTGCCCGACGGTGCCGCAACTCCCCCCGAGGAACGTCCAGCCGCAGCCCCGGGAAGCGGCCGATGAGCGCCCCGAGCGCGATCTCCGCCTCCATACGGGCCAGCGGCGCACCCAGGCAGTAGTGGATGCCGTGTCCCAGCGCGAGGTGCCCGGAGAGCTCCCGGCCCCGGTCCAGCCTGTCCGGATCGGGGAACCGGGCCGGGTCACGGTTCGCGGACGCGATCGACAGCAGCACCGCCTCGCCCGCCGGGATCCGTACACCTCCGATGTCCAGGTCCTCGACGGGGAAACGGCGGATCGCCAGCGGGGCCGGTCCGTCGAAGCGGAGGAACTCCTCCACGGCCGCCGGGAGTTCGGCTGGATTTCGGCGCAACTGGGCGAGCTGCTCGGGGTGATCGAGCAGCGTGAGGACGGAGTTGCCGATGAGCTGGACGGTGTTCTCGTAGCCGGCGAAGAGGATGAGGAAGGCGAGCGAGGTCAGTTCGTCCTCGGTGAGCCGGTCGCCGGCCGCGCCACCGGCGGCGCCCTCGGGCTCGTCGCGCACCGCGATCAGGTCGGAGAGCAGATCGTCGCCGGGCTCGGCGCGCTTGGCCGCGATCAGCCCGGTGTAGAACTCCTGCATCGCGCCGACCGCCTCCTTCATCGCCTGCGGCCGGCCGGGGTCCGGGGTGATGAGGGCGTCCGACCAGGCCAGGAAGTCGCGCCGGTCGTCCTGCGGGATGCCGAGCAGCTCACAGATGACGGTGATCGGCAGCGGGCCCGCGTAGTCCGCGACGAGTTCCGCGCGGCCGTTCTCCTCCATGGCATCCAGCAGTGCGTCGGCGACCCGCTGCACGGGGGCGCGCAGTGCCCGGACACGCCCCGGGGTGAACGCCTTGGCCGCCAGGCGACGGATCCGGGTGTGGTCCGGCGGGTCCATGTTCATCAGGTTGGCGTCCAGGGCGGGCGGCAGGTCGAAACCGCGGTAACTGCCGGGCGCGGCATGGCGCTTGTCGAGGGAGAGCCGGGGGTCGGCCAGCGCGCGGCGGACGTCGTCGTAGCGGGTGACCAGCCAGGCGGGCCGCCCGTCGGCGCCGGTGATCCGGTGCACCGGGCCGGCTTCGCGCAGCACGGCGTAGCCGGCGTACGGATCGTCGAGCAGGGGCGTCACGTCGATGGGGGCGTCGGGGCCGGTCTCGGCGGTGTTCTGCATGGTTCCCGACTCTAGGGCCTGACCGATGGGTCAGGGTCGGACAGGCCCCGGATCAGGGCGTTGAACCCCCGCCGG
>NZ_JBNHIN010000015.1:110959-165380 GCF_050054615.1 Streptomyces sp. YGL11-2 | reverse complement strand
ACGAGCCGGTCCCGCCGCTGTGCAAGGGCGGCCCGGACCCCCGTACCGGGCCACCCCGTCTGTGCGACTGCGCGTCAGGTGCGCGGCCGGGCGCTGCGCTCCCGCAGCTCGGTCAGCACGGTCTCGATCAGCGGCGAGCGGTAGACGTCCGCGACCAGCGCCAAGTGCTCGTACTCAGCCGCGAGTTGGGCGCCCTCCCGGCCGGTGGGGGCGGCGTCGACCACGACGCTGTCGGCGCCGTGGGCCGGGACATGGCCCACCGCGCGGTTCTCCAGGCCGCGCCGCAGCGCCGCCGCCTCGGCGACCGCGGCCAGCTGCCGGTCGTCCAGGGCGACCGCGCGGGCCCGTTCGAGGACGATGTCGACCGCGTCGGACTCCACATGGCGGCGGATCCCGCGCTGTACGTCGCGGATCTCGGCCATCTGCCGGTTGGCCCGCCACTCCAGGTCGGCGAACGGCCAGCGGCCCGACCAGCGCGAGCCGTCCATGGTGACCTCGGGGCTCTGCGCGGTGACGGTCCGCCAGAGCGGGGACAGGCGGCGCAGCCGGCGCCAGGCGGCGACGCGCGGGCCGGCCGCCGGCAGCGAGAATCCGGCCAGGACCAGGATCGCGGCGACGGAGGCGCTCAGCGGGGCGACGCCGTTGGAGAGCCAGCGCGCCGGATGCCCGGACCAGGACAGGACGAAGCCGATGACCTTGCAGGCGCAGTAGACCAGGCCGAGCCAGCAGCCGGCGCCCAGCACCCGCAGCCCGCGCGCCAGCCACGATCCGCCGAGCCGGGCGGCGTAGCGCGGGCAGAGGGTCCCCAGGCCCGCCAGACTCGATCCGAAAACGGCCAGATACAGCAACAGGAAGAGCATCACGCCGGGTGCGTCGGTGTAGGCGGTGCTGAAGTCGCGGGGGTGCTCGACGGCGTCCGGCCGGCCGACCGCGAAACCGGTGACGGCCACCGCCCAGAGCGCGGCCACCACCCCGACCGCCACCCGTGCCCTGACCCGCGCACGGGCCCGCGCCGCCTCGCCGTCCCCCGCCGTCCAGCGCAGCAGCAGCACCAGCGCTCCGGCCGCGAAGACCACCACGGAGGAGTAGAGGAAGACCATGGCGAGGTTGGCCACCCCGAGCAGCCGGTCGAATCCCCGGTAGAGGCTGGGCGCGGAGAAGAGGAAGACGGTCGCCACGCCACCGGTCATCACACAGGCGAGCCCCAGGTCGGTGTTGCTGCGGTCCCGGAACCAGGCGACGGACTTGTACGCCACGAGCGCCCAGGCGGCGGCCCCGAAGCAGAGGTAGACGATGTCAAACACGGGTGCCTCCCGCCTGCCCGGCGTCCTCCTGCTGGCGCCGGATGTGCTGGAGCGCGGGCCCGAGCGCCGCCGCCACCTCGGCGGCCGGCCCCTCCAGGGGGACCTCCCGCTCCGCCTCCGACGGCACCACCCGCTCCATCAGGAGCGTGCCGAGCACCTCGGTCTCCCGCTCGGCGAGGCTGTCATAGCCGTGGTGCCGGGCGAAGCCCATGGTCAGGCCCATCCGCCGCATGGCGGTGGCGACGTCGACGGACGGTGTCCAGATCCGCAGCGCCTCTTCGGTGACGGCCGGGTCCTGGGCGTGCCCGAGGAGCAGGTGGCTGAGTTCGTGCAGCACGATATGGGTCTGGTGCCAGGGGGAGGTCTTGAGTTCGTAGAAGACCCAGTAGCCGTCGTCCGTGGTGGCGGTCATCCCCGAGACCACCCCGCCCAGGCTCATCGGCACCAAGTGGACCGGCTGCTCCACCCGTGCCGCGACGATGTCGCAGACCCCCCGCAGATCGGTCGAGGCGGGCAGCTCCAGTTCCTTGATGAGCTGCTTGCACCGCCTGCGTATCCGCCCCACTCGCATGCTCGTCCCGTCCTCGTCTGCGGCCCGCCGCCAGGTAGTGAAGATGCGGTCGTGCTCAGCGGTCCGTATCGGGCCGTTCGCCACGCCGATCACCACCCTGCTCCGGCGGGTCGGCCGGCAGGTTCATCTGCCGGCGGAACTGGGAGATGATCGTCGTCAGGCTGTCCTGCACCTCCGGCGGCAGCCCGACCGAGCGCAGCGCGATTGCCCGTACCCGCTGGTCCCGCATGGCGGCCAGGAACCGGACCTCCTCCTCCACCCGCGCGGCCTGCGGCTGCGAGAGGTCACCCAGCAGATACCCGACCGGCACCGCGAAGAACTTGGCCAGCGCGCGCAGGAGTTCGGGGCTCGGATTCGTCCGCCGTCCGTTGCGCAGCATCGACAGATACTGCTCGGTGACCCTGACCCCGCCGTACTCCGCCGCCCCGCTGCTGATCTCGTCGGCCACGAAGGCGTTGGTGTACGGCGCGCCGGGCGGGTGCATGTGCGCGAAGAGGTGGTTGAGCCGTTCCGCGAGCAGGCCCCCCACCCCCTTGGACCGGCCGTCGCCCCCCACTGCCATGCCACCGTCCCATCGATCGAGCCCAACGAACAGTTAAGGCCGCGGAAACCGTGCTCTCCATCCTGTCATGCCCGGAACGCGCCGCACCAGTCCACATACGGACAGTGAGGGCGGTCGGGCTTAACCACGAGTTGAGTGACCGGACAACGGCCGCGCGCCGGGACAGCCCTGGCGAGAGGGACGGAAGGGGCGCGCGGGACGGCGGGGGCTGCGAGCGGGCCGGGAACGGCGGGCGCGTCCGGGACGGCGGGCTGCGACGCACCCGGCGGGGACGACGAAAAAACCGCCTCCTCTGATGAGGAGACGGTTTCCGACCTGTGCTGTCACAAGTCGGGACGACAGGATTTGAACCTGCGACCCCTTGACCCCCAGTCAAGTGCGCTACCAAGCTGCGCCACGTCCCGATGCCCGTTCCGCCAAAACCCCGGGCGGTCGTGCACGAGAACAATACCCCATGTCAGAGGGTCCGCGTCGCCACATTCCGGCCGGACCGGGCACGAGGGACGGCGGACGGGGTGAGCGGGCGCACCGCCGCCGGCCGCACCACCCTCCGGCCGCACCGGCGATCGGGATCACCGGGCCGCAGCGGCCCACGGGATCCACGGACCTCACTTGACCTCGACCAAGCTTGAGGTTGCACCGTTTCCGACATGACGAACACAGCGACGGACACCACACCGGAAGCCCGCACCGGCGACGCCCCGATCGGATTCGGCGAACTGCCCCGCCTCATGGGCCTGATGACGGGCGATGAGAAGCACGGCCCGGCTGCCACCTCCACCCTCGACGCCCTATGGGTCCTCTACGACCGGGTGCTGCGGGTCTCCCCCACCACCGCCACCGACCCCGGGCGGGACCGCTTCCTGCTCTCCAAGGGCCACGGCCCCATGGCCTACTACGCGGTGCTGGCCGCCAAGGGCTTCTTCCCGACCGACTGGCTGCCGGGCTTCGGCGCGTACGATTCGCCGCTCGGCCACCACCCCGACCGGGAGCTGGTGCCCGGCGCCGAGATCGGCAGCGGATCGCTCGGGCACGGGCTCCCGCTGGCCGTCGGCACCGCGCTCGGGCTGCGTGCCCAGGGCCGCCCGGAGCCGGCGGTCTGGGTGCTGATCGGCGACGCGGAACTGGACGAGGGCAGCAATCACGAGGCGCTCGCCTTCGCGGGCGCCGCGGGCCTCGACCGGCTGCACACCCTCGTCATCGACAACTCCTCCGCCACGCACGGCTGGTACGGCGGCATCGCCTCCCGGTTCACGGCCGCCGGCTGGTCCACGGCGACCGTGGACGGCCGCGACCACCAGGCGCTGTACGAGGCGTTCAGCGCACCGCACCCGGGCCGTCCGCATGCGGTGGTGGCCCGCGTGGAGCCCAAGGAGAAGCAGGTCTTCTGACCGCTCTCCCCAGCAGCCTCACCTGATTTCCCCGACTTCCCCCAACTTCCCTGATATCCCCCGACTTCGAGAGGTTCCCAGTGATGGACACCATGCGTGAGCGTTTCGCCGCGGTCACCTCGCGGCTGCTGGACGAGGACCCGCGGCTCGCCCTCGTCCTCGCCGACATCGGCGTGGACGGCTTCGCCGACGCGGCCCGACGGCACCCCGAGCGGGTGGTCAACGTCGGCATCCGCGAGCAGTTGCTCATCGGCGTCGGCGGCGGGCTGGCGCTGACCGGACTGCGGCCGGTCATCCACACCTTCGCCAGCTTCCTGGTGGAGCGGCCCTTCGAGCATCTGAAGCTGGACTTCGGCCACCAGGGCACCGGCGGCGTCCTGGTGAGCGCCGGCGCCTCCTACGACTGGCCGAGCGGCGGTTTCACGCACATGGCACCGGGCGACGTGGCCCTGCTGGACACCCTCGACGGCTGGACGGTGCACGTGCCCGGCCACCCGGACGAGGCCGAGACCCTGCTGCGGCGGGCCACGGCCGCCGGCGACGACAAGGTCTACGTGCGACTGTCCCTGCAGGTCAACGCGGCCCCGCGGCCGGTGGGCGAGAACCGGTTCCTGACCCTGCGGCAGGGACGCCGCGGGGTGGTGGCCGCCGTGGGGCCGATGCTGGACAACGTGCTGGCCGCCACCGAGGGCCTGGACGTGACCGTGCTGTACGCGACGACCGTGCGGCCCTTCGACGCCCGGACCCTGCGCGCCGCCGCCGGGGCCGCCGACGCCGCCGACGTGGTGCTGGTCGAGCCGTACCTGGCGGGCACCTCCACCCGGTACGCCAACGACGCGCTCGCCGACCGGCCGCACCGGGTGCTCGGGCTCGGCGTGGGCCGCCGGGAGCTGCGCCGCTACGGGCAACTCGACGAGCACCTGGCGGGGCACGGGCTCGACCCGCAGGGCCTGCGGGCCCGCATCACCGGGTTCCTGGGCGGATGACACCCCCGGGGGACCGGCCGCGGCGGGGTCAGATGTGCTTGTCGAGCCAGCCGACCAGATCGTGCTGGACCTCGTCGCGGTGGGTCTCGTTGAGGATCTCGTGGCGGGCGCCGGGGTAGCCGCGCCAGGTCAGCTCGCGGATGCCGAGATAGCGGAAGTCCTCCAGGAGTTCATGGACCAGGGTCATCCGCTGGTGGCAGGGGTCCTGGTCGCCGACCGCGACATGGACGGGCAGGCCGCGCGGGATGCGGGCGAGGTGGGCCGGGTCGTTGACCTTGCGGACGGCCCGTACCCAGTCGAGGGCGAGCCCGGCGCAGAACGGGAAGCCGCACTGCTCGTCGGCCACATAGCGGTCCACTTCGGCGGTGTCGCGGGAGAGCCATTCGTAGCCGGTGCGGTGCGGGAAGGCGTCGTTGAAGAAGCCGAAGGTGCGCGGGATGAAGGACGAGAGGTGGGCGCGGCCGTGGGCCGTGATCTCCGCCTCCAGTTCGGCGGACGCGGCGTCGATGTCCAGGCCCGGCAGCGTGCGGAAGGTGCCGGTGAGGATCAGTCCGGCGAGGTCGGCGCCGTATTCCTGGGCGTAGTCGCGGGCCAGCATCGCGCCCATGCTGTGGCCGAGGAGGACGAGCGGGACGCCGGGGTGGGCCGCGGCGGCGTGGTCGCCGATGCCCTTGAGGTCGCCGACGATCGCCCGCCAGGCGTCCTCGCCGACCACGCCGAGGCCGCCGGTGGTGGCGGCGGTGGCGCCGTGGCCGCGGTGGTCGGAGGCGACGACGGCGTAGCCGTGGCCGGTCAGGAAGCGGGCGAAGCGGTCGTAGCGGCGGCCGTGTTCGGCGGCGCCGTGGGCGATCTGGACGAGGGCGCGCGGCGCCCCGGACTCCGGGAGCCAGGTGTAGGTGGCGATACGGGCGCCGTCGGGGGCCTGGTGGAAGTCCTGCTGCATCGTTGCCTCCTGGGGGCTGGCGGGCATCGGTCGCGCCCACTCTGTCCCGCCGGGCGGCGGTGCGCCACGGGGCGCGCGGCGGAGTTGGCCCGCGGCCCGTGCGGCGTGGCACGATCGGGCGGTTCTGTGTCGGCCCTGTGCCGCAACCCCCTTTCGCAGGAGGACCGTTGGACACCGCAGACCCTTCCGGCGACGCTCCGATCCGGCGTTCGCCGCTGTCCCGCCGCAGATTTCTCCAGGGCACCGCGTCGGCCGCCGCGGCGGCCGGGCTCGCCGGGGTCGCCGCCCCCGCGCCCGCGGCGGCGCAGCCCGCCGCCGGCGCGTCCGGCACCGCCCTCTCCTTCACCGCCGCGACCAATGGCGCGGCCTCCCTGGCCCCCTCCGGCGACCGGCTGGTCGCCGAGGTCCAGAACGTCCTGTGGTCGCTGCCCCGCACCGGCGGCGACGCGGTGGCGCTCACCCCGCCCGACCTGGAGCCGACCCGTCCGGTGTACTCCCCCGACGGCCGCCGGATCGCCGTCTGCGCCTACCGGGGCGGCACCTTCCACCTCTGGACGCTGCACCCCGACGGCTCCGGCCTCCGGCAGCTGACCGACGGCCCCTGGGACGACCGCGGGCCCGCCTGGTCGCCGGACGGGACCCGGATCGCGTTCGCCTCGGAGCGCGGCGGCGACGCGGTGAGCGGCAGCCCGTACCGGTTATGGGTGCTGGAGGTCGAGAACGGGCGGCTGACCCGGGTGACCGGGCTGCCCGGCCAGGAGGGTCCCCATCAGGACGGCGCCTGGGAGGACTTCGACCCGTGCTGGTCGCCGGACGGCTCGCGGCTCTTCTTCGTCCGCGGGCAGGTGGCCGGCGCCGCGCTGGCGTCCCGTACGGTCGCGTCGGTGCCCGCCGACGGGCGGGGCGCGGTGCGCACCGAGCACACCGAGACCGCCGCGGCCCAGGTGATGGTGCCGGCGCTCTCCCCGGCCGGCCGGCTGGCGTACCTGCGGACCACCGACTATCCGGGGCCGACCTGCACGCTGGTGGTGGACGGTGCCGCGGTCGCGGTCGGCGGCGACGTGGAGCCGGTGCCGCCGCGCTGGGTGTCGCGTGACGAGCTGCTGCTGACGGTCGGCGGCCAGTTCCGGGTCGTGCGGCCGGACGCCCCGGAGCGGGCCGAGCACATCCCGTTCACCGCCCGGCTGCCGCTGCACCGCCCCGATTACCGCGTCAAGGACTACGGCTTCGAGCGCACCGCGGCCGGTCCGGTGCGCGGGGTCCATCTGCCCGCGCTCTCCCCCGACGGCCGCAAGGTCGCCTTCGCCGCGCTCAACTCCCTCTGGCTGGCGCCCACTTCGGGCGGCGGTGCACCGCGCCGGATCACCGCCGCCGACGCCACCCGCTATGTGCTCGCGCCGAGCTGGGCGCGCGACGGCCGGTCGCTGGTGTACGCGGACGACCGGGACGGGCTGTTCGCGGTGCGCCGCCGGGACCTGGAGTCCGGGGCGGAGACGGTGCTGGCGGCCGGCGGGCGGGTGCAGCCGGCGCTGTCCCCGGACGGCGGGCGGCTGGCCGCGCTCGACATGTCGGGCAATCTCGTCGTGCGGACCCTGGCGGACGGCACGGAGAAGGTGCTGGCCGCGCCGATGGGCGCGGGCGGGCTGCCCGGCCGGCCCAGCTGGTCGCCGGACGGGCGCTATCTGGCGCTGTGCGACCGCAACCGGCTCAACCGCCGGTTCCGCGAGGGCTACAACGTCATCCGGATCGTCGACGCCGAGTCCGGCAAGGACCGGCTGCACCCGGTCGCCGAGCATGTCTCGATCGCCGACCGCTACGACTCCGGCCCGGTCTGGTCGCCGGACGGCCGGCAGCTGGCGCTGATCGCCGAGTCGGCGCTGTGGGTGCTGCCGGTGCGCCCCGACGGTACGCCGGACGGTGCCCCGCGGCAGCTGACCGAGGAGAGCGCCGACCATCCCTCCTGGTCCGGGGACTCCGCGACGCTGCTGTACCTCTCCGCCGGGAAGCTGCGGCTGATCCCGGCGTCCGGCGGTCCGGCGCGGACCGTGCCGGTCGCCCTGCAGCGTCGCGGGTCGCGCGCCCGGGACACCGTCGTGCACGCGGGCCGGTTCTGGGACGGGACCGGCGAGGCGGTGCGCGACGACGTCGACGTCGTCGTACGGGAGGGGCGGATCACGGCCGTGGAGCCGCACCGGGCGTCCCGGGCCGGTACCGCCCGGCGGGTGGACGCCTCGGCGAGGACCGTGCTGCCCGGCCTGTGGGACGCGCACACCCATCCCTGGCAGACGACCTACGGCGGCCGGCAGACCGCGCTCCAGCTCGCGTACGGCATCACCACCACCGTCTCGTGCGGCGGCTTCTCCTACGAACAGGCCCGGCTCCGGGAGGCGTTGGCCGCCGGGGCGCTCACCGGGCCGCGGCTGCTGAGCTGCGGTGAGCTGCTGGACGGCGGCCGGGTCGCGTACAGCATGGGGCGGGCGCACCGCACCCGCGAGGGACTGCGGCGGTCGCTGGAGCGCGGCGCGGCGCTGGACTGGGACTTCGTCAAGACCTATGTCAGGGCGCCGGGTTGGGTGATGGCGGAGGCCGCACAGTTCGCCCACGAGCGGCTCGGGGTGCGCTCCGGGAGCCATCTGCTCACCCCGGGCATGCAGCTGGGGCAGGATCTGACGACCCATCTCCAGGCCACCCAACGGCTGGAGTTCGGGCACGCCGTGTCCAGCACCGGGCATGCGTACCAGGATGTCGAGGAGGTCTACACGGGCGGCGGCTTCCACATGCTCGCCACCCCGTTCTCGGCGACCGCGCTGATCGGCGAGGATCCCGCGCTGGCCGAGGACGTGCGGGTGACCAGGCTGATGCCGCCGTGGGACACCGCGGTCGTACGGGAGGGCGCCGGGCACCGGCCGACGCCCGCGCAACTGGCCGACATCCAGACCGAAGTGGGCGTCTACCGGCGGATTCTGGGCGGCGGCGGGCTGATCGCGCTGGGCACCGACCAGCCGCTGGTGGCGGTCGGGCTGTCGCTGCATCTGGCGCTGCGGGCACTGCACCGCGGCGGGCTGACGGTGAGCCAGACGCTGCGGACGGCGACCGCGCTGCCGGCCCGGGTGTTCGGCGCGGAGGGGGACCTGGGGACGCTGGAGGTCGGCAAGCTGGGCGACATGACGCTGGTGGACGGCGATCCGTTCAGCGACTTCAGCACCCTGGTGCAGACCTCGGCGGTGGTCAAGGGCGGACGGCTGTACGAGCAGCGGGCGTTGGTGGACGCCTTCCCCGCGCCCGGCGGGCCCACACTGCGCTCGGCGGCCGCGGCCGGTACCGACTGGCTGGAGGTGGGCCGCCAGCAGCGGCGCGAGTCCTGCTGCGGCGGCGGCCACTGACCTGCGGTATCGCTCACCGCGGGGGCGGGTGGCGCGCGGTGGCGCGGTTCCGGGACGGTCCGGGGCCGCGCCACCGGCGTTGCGGGCACGGGGGGTTGTGCGGCCGTTCCGTGTGCGCCAGCCGCTGACACGAACGCACCCGGTTGATGTTTTATGCCGGCCGCAGTAGGTATGCCAACGGGTGTTGCACGCGGTAAGCGACACATCACGTTCCGGTACGACCACAGGCGGCGCCGCCGGTGCCGCCCCGAGGAGGGAGCGGCCGGCGCGGGCCAGTTCGCGGAGGAGGGCTAGCCTTGCAGCGCTACTTCACCGACCAGCGGCACGAGGCACTCCGGCAGCGGGTGCGGGACTTCGCCGAGCGCGAGGTGCGGCCCCGGATTGCGGAGATGGAGGCGCACCGCACGGTCTGCCACGACCTGTCGCGACTGATCGCCCGGCAGGGCTGGATCGGCGCGACGGTGCACCGCGCCTACGGCGGGATGGGCGCGGGCCATGTCGCCAAAACCCTCGTCATCGAGGAGATCTCGCGGGTCAGCGCCGCGATGGGCGCCATGGTGCAGGCGTCCCAGCTGGGCGTCGCGAAGATCGTCCACTTCGGCAGCGAGGAGCAGAAGAAGACCTGGCTGCCGGCCATCGCGTCCGGCGACTGCCTGCCGACCATCGCGGTGACCGAACCGCAGTCCGGCGGCCATGTGCTGGGCATGGCCTCCACCGCGGTCCGGGACGGCGACGACTACGTCCTCAACGGGCGCAAGATCTACGTGGGCAACAGCCATGTCGGCGATCTGCACGGTGTGGTGGTCCGCACCGGCGAGGGCTCCAGGGGCCTGTCGGCCTTCCTCGTCGAGACCGGCACCCCCGGCTTCCGGGTCGGCGCCGAGCAGCCCACCATGGGACTGCACGGCTTCAGCTTCGGCGAGCTGTTCTTCGACAACTGCCGGGTGCCGGCGGCCAGTCTGCTGGGCGGGGAGGGCGACGGGCTGTCCGTGGCGTACTCCTCCAGCGTGCTGTACGGGCGGCCCAACCTGACCGCGGTGTCCCTGGGCATCCACCAGGCGGTGCTGGACGAGACCACGCGCTTCTGCACCGAGCGGCAGCGCTACGGAAAACCGCTGGCCGCCCTGGGCGCCGTCAAGCTCAAACTCGGCCGGATCCAGTCCCGGTTGCTGCTCGCCCGGCTGTCCGCGTACCACGCGGTCCATCTCCTGGACCAGGGGCTGCCGTGCGACGCGGAGCTGATGAACGCCAAGCTGGTCAACGTGGAGTCGGCCCTGGAGTCGGCGCGCGACGCGATGGACATCCACGCCGCCTGCGGGCTGTTCACCGACCGGCCCGTGGAGCGCTTCCTGCGCGACGCGCACCACATCTTCGCGCCGGCCGGCACCTCGGACATCCAGCTGCTGCGGCTCGGCGAACTGGCGCTGGGCCAGGCCAAGGGCGAGTGGTCCAGCCGGCTCGCGGAACTGGTACGGCGGGATCCGGCCGACTGGCCGGAGGAGGCGGAGCTGCCGGACGGACCGGCGCCGCTCGCGCGCCTGATCTAGGGTCCGTCCGGCGGCTCGGCGCCGGACGCGGCCACCGCCGTGCCGGGCCCCGGAGCCGGCCCGGACGGACCCCGGGGCCGGGCGCTCCGGCTCAGGACTCCCCGGACTCGGACGCCTTCTGCCGCCGCTCCATCTCGTGGATCTGCTCGACGAGTTCGGCAGCCAGCGACTTGATCGTGTGCAGTCCCTCCCGCCCCCAGGGACGCGGTTCGAGGTCGACGACGCAGACGGTGCCCAGCGTCGTCCCCGTATGGTCGATCAGCGGCGCGCCCATATAGGTGCGGATGCCGAGCTCGTCGACGACGGGGTTGCCGGCGAACCGCGGATAGTCGCAGACGTCCTCCAGGACCAGCGCCTTGCGCCGTACCACGACGTGCGGACAGTAGCCGTGGTCGCGGGCCATCACCCGGCCCGGCCGGCCGCTGGCGGGCGCCGGGCCCAGCTCGACGGCCTTGTCCTGGCCGGGCACATAGAGACCGGCGAAGTACTGCTCGTGCTCGTCGATGAAATTGACCATGGCATACGGGGTATCGGTGGTCCGCGCGAGCTTGCGCGCGAAGTCGTCGAACGCGGGCAGCGGATCCTTGCCGATGCCCAGCTCGCGCAGCCGGCGGACCCGGGCCGGGGCCTCGTCGTCCTGCGGGGTGAGCAGCAGATGGCGGGTCGGGTCGTACGACGCGTAAGGGATACGGGAAGAGGGGTAGCGCGAGGCGGGGAAGTGGGGGAAATGGGCGAAGGGGTAACGGGCCGGGTGGTTCACGGTAGCTCCGGGGTGGCGGCGAGGGCGGGGGTGAGCAGGTACTCGACGAGGGACACCAGGACATGGGTGCCGGAGGAACACTGCCGGGCGTCGCAGAGGACGACGGGGATCTCCGGCGCGAGGTCCATGGCGGCGCGGACCTCGTCGGGCTCGTAGTGGTAGGAGCCGTCGAACTCGTTGACGGCGACGATGAATTGGATGCCGCGGCGCTCGAAGAAGTCGACCGCGGCGAAGCACTGGTCGAGGCGCCGGGTGTCGGCGAGGATGACCGCGCCGAGCGCGCCGTCGGACAGCTCGTTCCACAGGAACCAGAAGCGGGTCTGACCGGGCGTGCCGAAGAGGTAGAGGACATGGTCCGAGTCGAGGGTGATCCGGCCGAAGTCCATCGCGACGGTCGTGGTGGTCTTCTCCTCGACCCCGGCCAGGTCGTCGGTGCCGACACTGATCTGGGTGATGACTTCCTCGGTGCTGAGCGGCTCGATCTCGCTCACCGCACCGACGAAGGTGGTCTTGCCGACCCCGAAACCGCCCGCGACCAGGATCTTGAGCGCGGTCGGGAAGGGATCGGGTCCGGGTTCCCCCGTGGCCGGGGGGTCACAGTCGTTGACGAAGTCCATGCAGCACCGCCTCCAGCAGCGCACGGTCGGTACGGGACGCGGGCCCCGCCGAAACGGCGACGGGGGCCCGCGCGGTGAGCGCGCCGCAGGCGACGAGGTCGGCGAGGAGCACCTTGGTGACCACGGCCGGAAGCCGTATGTGCGCGGCGATCTCGGCGACCGAGACCGGCCGGTCGCACAGCCCCAGGACGCGGACGTGGTCGGGTCCCTGGGAGCCGGCGGGCCGCCGTCCGGTCGCCAGCACCAGGGTCAGCAGGTCGAACTGCGCCGTGGGGCGGGTCCGGCCGGTACTGACGGTGAACGGGCGGATCATCTCGCCCGCGGCACCGTCGTACATGGGTTGCCCGCCCGGCCATCGTCGGCGAGGCAGGGCCACGGTCAACGACCGCCCGCCGGAGCCTGATGGCGCGCGGGGGTGGACAGATACGGCCGGACGCTCTTGACGAGCATCCCCATCTCGTAGCCGAGCACCGCGGCGTCGGCGTCGCGCCCGGCGAGCACCGCCAGGCAGGCACCGGTGCCGGCGGCCGAGACGAACAGGAAGGTCTCCTCCAGCTCGACGACGACCTGGAGGACGTCGCTGCCCTCCCCGAAGCGCGCACCGGCGCTGCGGGCGAGCGAGTACAGGCCGGAGGCCAGCGCCGCCATATGGTCGGCGACATCCGGTTCGAAGCCGTGGGATGCCTTGACGAGGCCGTCGGAGGACAGCAGAACGGCGCTTCGGGTGTGCGGTACGCGCTGTACGAGTCCGGTCAGCAGCCAGGAAAGGTCGGTGTGCTGACTGCCGCGGAACTCGGCGTGCGTCTGCGCATGCACATCACTCACCATGGTTGTGGTCGTCTCCTCGGGGGCGGGCCTTCGGGGCGTCGTGGTCAGGGTCGAAGAGCGGGTCGGGGTCGGCGGGGCCGCCGTCCCGGCCCGGGGTGTGGCCGGGGCCGGCGGCGGTCTGTCCGCCCGTCGTGAGGCCGGCCGCGTAGCTGGGGTCGCCGAGGCTGAAACCGCGCTGGAAGGCGGCCATCAGGTTGGGGTCGTGGATGCGCTCGGTCCCCTCGCGGCGGGGCAGCAGCCGCGGGTCGTCGCGGAGTTGGGGCGCGATGTGGGTCTGCTTGATCCGCCGCGGCAGCCGCGGCCGGGACCCGTCGTCGTCGACCGGCGGCGGGGGCGGCAGGACGACGGGGCCCGGGTCCGCGGGCCGGCGCTCGGCGGGGGCACCCGGACGCGGGTCGGCGGGCGGAGTGGGCCGGCCGTCGGCGGGCGCGGCCGGGCGGGGGGCTGCGGGCGCGACGGGCGCGACGGGACGGCCCTCGGCGGGCGCGGCCGGGCGGGCCTTGGCGCCGGCCGGCGGGCGGATCTCGATCGCGCCGGCGTCGATGTCGGCATCGGTCGCGAGCCGGGCCATCGCCCGGTGATAGGCGACCATACGGGCGGCCTCGGTACCGGCGTCGGTCGTCGCGTCGAACCCCCCGCCGGGGTAGATGAGGTCGTCGTGCCGTCCGCCCCCGCCGTCGTACGAGGGGCCGGCGCCGCCCTCGTCGTACCCGTCCCCCTGGGCGCAACCCTGATCGGCGGCGGGTTCTTCGCGGTGGTCCAGGGACGCCTGGGGCACCACCGAGCCGTCGAACTCGTCCCGTACCTGGGCGGAGTTGGCGCCGAGCAGAGACGGCGGCAGGATCAGCACGGCCTGCACGCCGCCGTAGATGTTGCTCTGCAACTGGACGACGATGCCGTGCCGCTGGGCGAGCGAGGAGACCACGTAGAGACCGATCCGGCCGTCGTCCAGCAGCTCGGTGAGATCCATCTGCTCGGGGTCGGCGAGCAGCCGGTTCATCTGCTCCTGCTCTTCCGCCGACATGCCCAGGCCGCGGTCCTCGACCTCGATCGCGAGGCCCGCCTTGACGTGCTGCGCGCGCACCGTGACCGGCGTCTCCGGCGCGGAGTAGATGGTGGCGTTCTCGACGAGCTCGGCGAGGAGGTGGACGACATCGGCGACGGCGGTGCCGCGCAGGGTGCCCTCCACCGGCGGCACCAGCTTGATCCGCGGATACTGCTCGACCTCGGCGGTCGAGGAGCGCAGTACCTCGGTCATGGTGATCGGGCGGGTCCACTGGCGGCGGGAGACGGCGCCGCCGAGCACGGCGAGGTTCTCGGCGTGCCGGCGGACCCGGGTGGCCAGATGGTCGACGACGAACAGGCCCTTGAGCAGGTCCGGGTCCTCGACCTGGTGCTCCAGCTCGTCCAGCACCTGGATCTGACGGTGCACCAGGGATTGCAGCCGCCGGGCGAGGTTGACGAAGACCTCCAGCTTCTGCTCGTTCCCGGTGGCGTTGGAGCGGGCGATGCCCACCGCGTCGATGACGGCCGCCTCGGCGGCCCGGCCCGCGGCGGCGACTTCCTGGGCGAGCAGGTCGAGGGCGTCGCCGCCGGGCTCCGGCACCGGCTCGGGTTCGCGGTGCTCGATCCACTCGTCACGGCGGACGCGGTCGAGGAGGTCGTACAGCTCGGACTGACTGCGGGCGCACACCTGGCGCAGCCGCGCATAGCGGTTCACCACCGCGCGCGCCTCGGAGTTCCCGGCGACGCCGGCGATCAGCACGATGACGCAGACCACGACGAGTCCGCTGGTGAGCACCGGCCATTCCCGGCCGGTCAGTCGGGCGCCGCCGCTCTGGACGACGAAGGCGGCGACGCCGGTGCAGATGACGGCGACGAGCAGACAGGGAACGGCGGCGAGTCGGACCAGCCGGGAGCGTATCGCCGAGTCGGCGGCCGTATCGGGGGAGGAGGCCCGACCGTGCCGTCCCCCATGGGACCTCTGAGCCTCCTGGGACGTCTGGGTCCTGTGGGGGGGTGCGGTAGGCATGGGCGCCCTCCGGATCGGCCGTTGGCAGTTCGCGGAGTTCGCACGCTAGTTGGTACGGGGGTGGTGTTCGGACCCACTTCGGGGTTTCGCTACCCCACGCCACCTCCTTGGGTAGGCATGGCGCGCACGGCAGTGCGAAAGGATACGAACTCTCGTTCAGCGAACGGGAATTGAAACCTCAACCACCGCATCCGGGCGACGGCTGCCCCGCACCGCCACGCCACCCCAGCCGCGAATTCCCCTTCCGCACCCCTGGCGGGTTCCTCGCCGACGAGGTCGTCGCCCACGAACGCGTCCGCCGCCCCCGCGGCCTCCCGGGTCGCCACCACCGGCGGCCAGGCGGGCCGGCCATGGACCGGCGGCACCGCCACCGCCCGCCACCACGGGTCCACGGCCGGCTCGAACGGCTCCCCCGGCCGCGGCGCGACGGACGCGACGCCCGCCTCGTGGGCCGCGGACATCATCCACTCCGCCGGCTCCGCCCACGGATGCGCGAGCGGCGTTCTGGCTCGCTAGCTGGCCGCGCCGGGGCCTACCGTCGTTGGTGAAGGGAATAACGGGCTGCCACTGCATACACCAGAGCCCCCGGCCTTACGAGCCGGGGGCGGTCTGTGAATCTCGTCAGGCGGCTTCGCCGAGCTGCTCATC
The DNA here is from genome assembly GCF_050054615.1 of Streptomyces sp. YGL11-2. Taxonomy (NCBI): domain Bacteria; kingdom Bacillati; phylum Actinomycetota; class Actinomycetes; order Kitasatosporales; family Streptomycetaceae; genus Streptomyces; species Streptomyces sp. YGL11-2. Next base: position 149,808 of record NZ_JBNHIN010000015.1, on the reverse strand, counting down.
GGAGGTCCCGAAGTAGGCCCCAACCCTCGCGTGGCGTCCGAGAGTCCCATCCGGCGAAGCGGCGGATTCCCCATGTCTTGCTGTCAGGGCTTCACGATCCGGGTTCGGGCCACGACGCGAGAGCGCGCTCTGGTGACGCCGGCTGTTCCTTCCGAGGCAACCCGTCAATGGCTCGGCGCAGTTGTTGCCGCTCAACCTCGGGATGGCTGCGAGGACTCCCCTTACGCGTCTCAGCTCGTCCACGATCAGCCCTCGTTCACCAGGTCGAGGTCTTCACGGCCCTCCTCGGCAACGCTCGCCACGAGGGGCCACTTGCGATTCAGGGGAAGGGACAGGTCCCGCCACCATGGGTGTGTGGGGATGTCCCCATCGGGCTCGAAGGGCTGTCCTGGAACAGGGAAGGCCACGGCTTGTCCGACTGCCTTGGCAACAGCCATCGTCCACTCGCCCGGCTCGGCCCACGGATGTGGCGCGAGTTTGAAGGTGCCCCAGTGGATTGGCAGCATGACACCACTTGCCTGGCTTTGTTGCAGGTCGAGGTGCGATTGCAGGCCCTGAGTGGGGTTCATGTGTATGTCGGGCCAGATGCCGGGCAGTGGTGTGCAGTCCGGGTGGCTGTCGGGCCAGAAGTCCGAATACGCGCCGACCTGGATCATGGTCAGGTCGAACGGGCCGTGCGCCGCCCCTATCTCCGCGAAACCGGGGAAGTAGCCGGTGTCGCCGCTGTGGAAGATCCGGTGCTCGGCACCGGCGACGACCCAGGAGGCCCAGAGCGTGTGCTGCGGGCCGCGCAGGCCGCGCCCGCAGAAGTGCTGGGCGGGCGTGGCGGTCAGCGTCAGCCCGCCGACCCGGGTCGATTCATGCCAGTCGAGCTCGGTGATGCGCTCCGCGGGGACACCCCAGAACTCCAGGTCGGCGCCGACGCCGAGCGGCGCGACGAAGGCCGCGCCGGAGCGGATCAGGCCCCGGATCGTGGGCATGTCGAGGTGGTCGTAGTGGTCGTGCGAGATCACCACTGCGTCGACCGGATCCAGCTCCGCCAGCTCCACCGGCACCGGATGCAGCCGCTTGGGCCCGGCCCAGCTGAAGGGGGAGCAGCGCTCACCCCAGACCGGGTCGAAGAGCACCCGATGGCCGTCGATCTCGGCGAGCACGCTCGAATGCCCCATCCAGGTGATCCGCAGCCCGGAGGCGGGCGGGCGGCCCCAGTCCGCGGCGGTCGGGCGGTGCACCGGGATCCGGCCCACCGGTGCCCGCCGCAACCGGCCCTCGCGGCTCAGCTGCGTACGAGCCATCGGCAGCGCGGCACCCCGGAGCAACTGCCGGGTGGGCGCCGGATTGCGGAACTGCCCGTCCACGAACTGCGGCGAACTGCGCATCCTGGCCAGCCGCTCCCCGGTGGGCTCGGCGCCGAAGCTCGCGGGGCGCAGCGCGGTGAGCGGAGTACGGCGGGGTCGGGATGCGGTCACGGCACCTCCATGGTCGGGGCGGTCGCGAGGTGAACGGGCCGGGTGAGCGGAGGGTTCCGGCAGGCCCGGGCCGCCCCACACCGCCGTACGGCGCGGCACGCGGCCACCGGACTCAACACCATCGCCTTCCGATACCAACCGCGCGACCGGCCGCGACATTCCGGCCAGCGGTGTGAGCTGCGCTGCATCAGACGTGCCCCTCCGTGTCAGGCATCCCCCTCCCGGGCCCGCCGTGCCGGTCCGCCGCCCCGGTCCGCCGTAGGTGTCCGGCGCTCACGGGCGCACTGCGGCCCCGTGCCGACCGACCGCTACGGCACCTCGACCCTTGCGACCCCCGGATGCATACCGCAACTCGGACGCGGCCATTCGGGTGAGAACGAGGACGGAACGGAACCGGGCGCCGCGTCGTCGAATCGCACCCGGGGCGCCCCGGGCAGCCGCGGCGCGAGCGCCCGCCCCGCCCGACCCCGTACACGCGCCACCCCCACTCACCCCGGTCCCCCACTCGCCCCGCCCACCCCGGTCACCTGCCGCCCCCGCCGACCCCTGCCGGGGCCGGGCCCGGCCGCACTCCCTCCGCCGTCGTCCGGCAAGCGGCCGCTCCGGGGACCGGGGCCCGCTCCGGACCAGGGCCCGGCCGTCCCGGTGGCAGGCGCGTTCGACGGCGGCTGCCGGCCTCTGGGCAGGCCGGGGCGGCGGGGCAGGAAGACGGTGCACAGGAGGACGCGCGGGGCCATCAGGCGGGAGGGCGGGGCGGTGAGCCGACCGCCGCCCGCAGTGCGCGTTCGCCGACCACGGCGTCCAGGACCGGTCGGGTGACGCTGAGCGTCGGATACCCGCGGTCGCCGAAGCGGCGCTGCCGGCCGGCCGGCCCCTGCCACCGTTCCCGGGGACCTCGATCCCTGACGGCCCGCAGGCTTCAGCGCCCTCCGCATCCCGGCAACGACCGTCCCAACGCCCCCTTCCCACCGTCGAGTAGAGCTCTTCCGCAGCTCCGGGACGGGCCTCGCGCCGCGCATCACGCACCGTCAGCCGCGCCGCTGCACCCACTCACCTCCGGGCGCCGCGCCACCGCACAGGTTTCGGCGCACCCCCGTCCCTCCCGCGGGTCACACCCGTCCCTGACATCCCGATATGCGGCGACTGTGCGTCTACACTCCCGACAGCGGGCGCGCCGCGCCCGCAGCCGCTCCCACCAGCAACGGGATTCGTCTCTTCAGCAAGGGATTCAGGGACGCTTGTGACCTTCGAGCAGGAATCTGAGCCGTATGACGTCCTCGTCGTCGGCGGATCGGGCGTGGACACCACCGTGCGGGTCGACGCACTGCCCGTACCGCCCGCCGACAGCCACGGAGTGCCGCCCATCCGCGAAGACGCGGGGCACACGGGCACCGGTGTCGCGCTCGGCTGCGCGGCGCTGGGGCTCACCACCGGATTCGTCGACTTCCTCGGCGACGACCATCCAGGCACCCTGATCCGCGAGCGCCTCGCCGGCAGCGGTGTCGACTTCCATCCGCTGATCTCTCCGCACGGCACCCGGCGGGCCGTCAACCTCGTTTCCCCCGACGGCCGTCGGATGTCCTTCTACGACGCCCGCGACCCGCTCGATCTGCGGATGCCGCCGGAGCACTACCTCCCCCTCCTGCGCCGCACCCGGCACGTCCATCTGTCCATCACCCACTTCGCCCGCTTCCTGTACGACGACATCGAGGCCCTGGGACTGCCCGTCTCCACGGACCTGCACGACTGGGACGGCCTCACCGAGCACCACCGCGATTTCGCGCTCCGCTCGGACCTGGTCTTCCTCAGCACGGTCGGCGCCGGGGAGCGGATCAGCTCCGTCATGCGGGAGATCCTCCGCGACGGTCGCGCCGAAGCGGTGATCGCCACGGCCGGCGCCGGCGGTGCCTACCTCCTCACGCCCGAGGACCGCACCCCGCGTCTGGTGCCCGCCGCGGTCCCGCCCGGCCCCGTCGTGGACAGCAACGGCGCCGGCGACGCCTTCACCTGCGGATTCCTCTACGGGCGGCGCAGGGGCCGGGACCTGGAGGAGTGCGCACGCCTGGGCGCGGTCGCGGGCGCCTACGCCTGCACCGCGGAGGGCACCCACACCGCCCTCGTCGGCCGGGCCGCACTGCGCGCCGTGCTCACTCCTTCTCCCCCGTCACCGGTGCCGGCCGCGGCCGACGCCGAGGTCTCCGCTGCCGGCGCATAGCCCTCCGCCCCCCCGCTCGAAGGTCCAGGCGACGCCCTCCCGGGCCGCAGGCGTCCGCGGCGGCACCCGCAGCCCATACGCGCGGTGGGTGCCGTCCGGTTCGGATCCGCCCTTCCCGTACAGCCGCCTTCCGCACCGGAGCGCCGGACTCCCGTGCCACGCGGGCGAGTCGGTGATCCCGGTGGACGGCGACGGCACGGTCCGGCGCTGCCACTTCGTCCGCGCCGAGCCGGGCGATCTCCACGACGACCGGATGCGCGGCGCGCCGGGCCCGCACCCCTGCCCGCGGCGAACCGGATCGTGGCAGGGGCACCGATGCCGGACGGGACGGTTCAGTCCTTGCGCCCCACCACACCGTAGAAAACGGTGTTGTTGAGCTCTTCCGGAGAGGGCACCGGACCGTCCGGCCGCCAGAGCGGGACCCGGACGATGCCCGGCTCCAGGGGCGCGAACGGCCCGAGGATCGCGGCGATCTGGGACTTCGTCCGCAGCACCAGCGGAGTGCTGGCGCTTTTGTAGACGTCCTCCACGTTCGACCGCGCCGCCTCGTCGGTGCGGCCCTGCGGGTATCCCTCGTAGGGCTCGTGGGTCCCGTGCGAGAGCATCAGATGGCTGCCGGCCGGCACCGCTTCGGCGAGCCGGGCGATCAGGCCGGCCGGGTCGTCCTCGTCCGCGATGAAGTCCATGACGCCGCCGATCAGCAGTCCCACCGGCCGGTCGAAGTCGATCAGTTCGCGGACCACCGGGTGGTCGAGCAGCGCCTTGGCGTCGCGGATGTCGCCCAGGACGAATCCGGTCTCGGGGGTGTTGGCGAGCCGGGCCCGGGCGTGGGTGGCGACGATCGGGTCGCTCTCCACGTACACCACCCGGGTGTCGGCTGCCGTCTCCCGGGCCACCTCATGGGCGTTGGGCGAGGTGGGGATGCCGGTGCCGATCTCGACGAACTGCCGGATGCCGGACGCGACCACCGTGCGGACCGCGCGCTGGACGAAGGCGTGGTTGGCGCGGACGCTGTCCCGCACCTGGGGATGCACCTCGATGACCCGGTCGGCGGCGACCCGGTCGACCTCGTAGTTGTCCCAGCCGCCCAGGAAGTAGTCGTACATCCGGGCCGGATGCGGGCGGCTGGTGTCGATCTCCTCGGCGGAGAAGCCCAGGTGCTCGGGTCCGGGGGCGTACGGCCCGATCTCGGGTACGTCGGACCCGGCCGCCTCCGGAGTGCTGCGCTGGTCGCTCACGGCATCCTCCTCAGTGCGCCGGGCACGGCGCGGCGGAGAGCAGGAAGTCGGCGTCGCCGGCCTTCGCGCCCTCGATGAAACTGACCATCTCGCGGTGCGTGTAGATCAGTGCGGGACCGTCCGGGTCGGTGGACTGGCGCAGCGCGACCCGGCCGTCCCGAAGGCGCATGGCCTCCAGGCACTCTCCGCCGTTTCCGCCGCTCCACGGCTTGTGCCAGCCCTCGCTGCCGAGTTCGTTGGCGGGCATGCCGTTGTAGATACGTATGCGATCCATGGGGGGTTCAGATCTCCTTGCGAAAGCCACCCAGAATGGCCTGGGTCGCGTGTGCCGGCGCGGCCTGCGCACACATCCGGTCCAGGGCCTCCAGGTACTGCGAGACGTCGTTGCGCTGGTCGAAGTACACGGCTCCGACGAGGCTTTCCGCATACGCGATGTCCGGAAGCTCCGGGATCGGGAAGCGGAAGATGTGGAACGGCCCGTACATGGCGGGGTGCGGGCCCGCGGCGAAGGGCATCACCTGGAGCCGCACGTTGGGCAGCTCGGTGGCTTCCATCAGCCGGGAGATCTGATCGCGCATCACCTTGGGACCGCCGATGGGCCTCCGCAGCACGGTCTCGTCCATCACCGACCAGAGCATCGGCGCGCTCTCGCGGGTCAGCAGCGCCTGCCGCTCCATGCGCAGCGCGACGATCCGGTCAATGTCGGCGGGGGCGGCGTGCGGCATGCCGGCGCGCAGCACGGCGGCGGCGTAGTCCTCGGTCTGCAACAGCCCGGGGACGTAGTGCGGTTGGTAGGAGCGGAGGAGGTTGGCCTCGCTCTCCAGGCTGACGAACGCGCTGAACCACTCGGGGAGTACGTCGCGGAAGCGGTGCCACCAGCCGGGCCGGTTGGCCTCGCGGGCGAGGGAGAGGAAGCCCTCGATCTCCGCTTCGTCGGTGACGCCGTAGGTCGCCAACAGCTTTTCGACGTAGGGGAGTTTGAGGCCGACCTCGGCCTTCTCCATCCGCCTTATCGTGGCGTGGGTCACATCCAGCGCCGCGGCGGCCCGCTCGAAGGAGAGCCCCGCCTTCTCCCGCAGATCCTGCAGTCGCTTGCCGAGCACCACCCGCAGGACGGTCGGTGCACCTGCAGACCGTGGGTCCGCCACGTCCCATCCCCTCCAACCAGCTTCAGTGTTCAGCAGTGTGTCATGCCGTCATCAGCTCGAACAGACTGCACTTTCAATTCTGCAAATTACAGAGTGATCCTTGCCAACGGTGACCAACATCGCACATAGTTATGTCGTGGCTTCCTACAAAAACGCTCCCTCGTTAGGGCGATGCGGCGGATTCCTCGCCCAGAGCCCGCAGGACGCGTTCCACTTGCCGGCGCGATGTACGTCCGTGCCCGAGGCGCGCAGGCGCGTCAGCACGCTGCTGCGCGAGTGGGGTGCGGCTGAACAGGTCCGCGACGACGTGGAGTTGGTGGTCACCGAGCTGTTCACCAACGCGGTCCGGCACACCGACAGCGAGAAGGTCGGCTGCGAGGTCACCGTCGTCGGCGCGCACATACGGATAGAGATCACCGACGAGGGCGGCCCCGGGGCGGCCTCGCCGCACGCCCAGCCGGGCAGCCTCGACCAGGAGGGCGGACGCGGCCTGTTCCTGGTCGGCGCGCTGTCCGACAGCTGGGGCACCCGGCCCGACGACGGCGGCCGGGGCCAGGTCGTCTGGGCCGATCTTCCGTACCGCGGCACGACGCACTGAGGCCCCGCGCCGCCGTCAGGGCGGACATCGGGGCCTTCTCGTACGGGAGCGCCCTCCCGTGCGGCGGGGGTGCTACAGCGGCAGCAGGTCCGGCCGCTTGGGCTCGACGTGGTCGCCGGAGGACTCACCGCGCAGTCGGCGGCCGATCCACGGCACGAGGTGCTCGCGCGCCCAGTGGATGTTGTCCCGCCGCGCCTCGGCGGCCGACCGCTCCGCTTCCGGAGGCCACGGCTGGTCCGGGTCGGCCGGCACCGTCAGCCCCAGCACCTGCGCGGCGCGCAGCGCCACCCGGGTGTGCCCGTCGGCGGACAGGTGCAGCCGGTCGTCGCTCCACGCCCGGCGGTCCTGCACGGACTTCAGCGACCACAGGTCGAGCACCGGGCAGTCGTGCCGGTCGGCGATGGCCCGCACATGGGCGGTATAGGTGGCGATCTTGCCGCGCAGATGCTTGAGGACCGGGACCCCGCGGGTGTCGAAGCCGGTGCACAGCAGCACCGTCCCGACCGACTCGCGCAGATCCACGACCGCCGCCTCATAGCGCTCGGCCACCGCGTCCGGGTCCGAGCCCGGCCGCAGGATGTCGTTCCCCCCGGCACAGAACGTCACCAGCTCGGGGGCGAGCTGCTGGGCCCGGGGCACCTGCTCCTCGACGATCTGGTCGAGCAGCCGCCCCCGGACGGCGAGGTTCGCGTAGCGGAAGTCCCCCTCGTTCCGCTGGTCAGAAAGCAGGACCGCCAGCCGGTCCGCCCAACCGATGTACGCCCCGTCACGGCCGGGATCCCCGACCCCCTCGGTGAAGCTGTCCCCGACGGCTGCGTACGACCCGATGGCGCTTTTCGCGCCGTTGCTGTTGTTCTTCGAATCGTCTGCCACGTCAGGACATACTTCACCTTCCGAAGTGACTTACGCCACCGTAACCAGGGGTTGACGCGAGGTGATTAATGCCACCAGGCCAAATTCCATTCAAGTTGGAATAAGAATCGAGCATGCAGTGCTCACCCAGCGCGCTAAATCGGCGATGATGCCCGCCGCCACCGGAGCGTTGGCCTCCGATTGCCTATTGCATCAATGTCGTATCGTCGAAGCAGTTCCGCTTCGTCGACGAGCAGCGTCGGCGGCCGACCACAAGGAGCGCCCGTGACGCAGCAGACGCCGCAGGTCCCCCAGGCCCAGCCCGAGCTCGCGGAGGTCCGCAACTTCCGTGACGTGGGCGGACTGCCGACCGTGGACGGGCGTCGCATCCGGTACGGCAGGCTCTATCGCAGCGGTCATCTGGCACATGCCACCGAAGAGGACGCCGCCTATCTCACCGGACTCGGGCTGCACACCGTCTTCGATTTCCGCAACGCCTCGGACATCAAGCTGGAAGGCCCGGACGTCACGCTCCCCGGCGTACGGAACGTCAACATCCCGCTCACCGACCCGGCCGACGGCGCCGAGTTCTGGACGATGGTGCGCGACGGCGAGCTCGACCACCTGCGGGTGGCGCTCGGTGACGGGAAGGCCGCGGCCCGCATGGCCCACACCTACCGCGAGATCATCACCACCCGCACCGAGGACCACAGCCGGGTGCTGCACGCCCTCGCCGAGGACAGCGTGCCGGCGCTGATGCACTGCGCGGCCGGCAAGGACCGGGCGGGGCTGTCCATCGCGGTCACCCTGCTCGCCGTCGGCGTGGAGCGGGACGCCATCGAGGCGGACTACCTCAAGTCCAACGACCCCAGCCGCCGCTACAAGATCCGCCGCTCGGACAGCACCTCGGTGGGGATGTCCCCCGAGGTCATGGAGCTGCTCTCGCCGCTGTTCGGGGCGGACGCGGACTATCTCTCGGCCGCCTTCGCCGCGATCGAGGAGACCTGGGGCTCGACCGAGTCCTACCTCTCCGACGGCCTCAAGCTGGCGCCCGCCACCCGCGAGCGGCTGCGCGACCGGCTGCTGGAGGGCTGACCCCGGCATCGCCCCCGGCCGGGTGGGTCACGGCTCGCCGACCCACCCGGCCGCGAGGACCAGCCCGACTTCCGGGGCACGGCGAGAACGCCGAACGGCCGGTCGTAGGCGACCGGGACCCGCTGTGCCCGGTACGAGGGGGCCATCGGCACCCCCGCTGCCAGCGCCGGCATCGCGGTGAGCAGCCGGATGGACGTCCAGGCCGCTGTCGCCCTCGCCCCGTACGGCGGTCAGCGGACCGTCGGGCGTGGGCATCTCCTGGACGACCCCGCCGGCCGGCCATGCGGGACGCGGCTCCACCGGGCCGGTCGCGGTCAGGGCCGTACCGCCCTCCCCCACGGCCTGGCGGGCCCAGCGGACCGTCAAGTCGTGACGGCCCGCCCCGTCGTCCCGGCGACCGTCCCGTCCCCCACACGTGCCGTCAGCGGTTGGCGACCGCCTGCTTGACCAGCGTCCGCCCGAAGTCCCACATCAGGCCGCCGCCGCTGTGGGCGTCGTCCATGACGGCCGTGAACGCCGTGACGAAGCGGTCCACTTCCCGTTCGCCGATGGTCAGCGGCGGGATCAGCTTGATGACCTCCAGATGATCGCCGGAGACCTGGGTCAGGATGCGGTGGCGCTGGAGCAGCGGCACCACGACCATCTGCGCGAACAGGCCCTTGCGCGCCGCCTGCAGCATCGTCCAACGGCTGCGCAGGCCAAGGGACTTGGGGCGGCCGAACTCGATGCCGACCATCAGCCCGCGCCCCCGGACGTCGTGCAGCAGCTCGTAGTCGCCGATCAGCGCCGCGAGCCTGTCGCGCAGCAGGTCGCCGGTGCGCCGGGCCCGGGCGACGATGCCCTCGTCCTCCATCACCGCGAGCACCGCGAGGCCCGCCGCCATCGCCTGGGCGTTGGCGCCGAAACTGGCGGAGTGCACCAGTACCCGGTCCATGGACGAGTAGACCTTCTTGAAGATCCAGTCCCTGCCGAGGGTCGCACCGACCGGGACATAGCCGCCGGACAGCGCCTTGGCCACACACACCAGGTCCGGCTCCACCCCCTCCTCGTGCTGGTAGGCGAAGAAGTCGCCGGTGCGCCCGAGGCCCGTCTGCACCTCGTCGGCGATCAGCAGGGCCTTGTGCCGGTGCAGCAACTCCTGTGCGGCCCGCAGGAATCCGGGCGGTGTGGCGTGGACGCCCTTGCCCTGGATCGGCTCGACGATGAAGCCCGCCACATCGCCGCGCCCCAACTCCCGTTCCAGCGCCGCCAGATCACCCATCTCCACGGCGGTGTCCGGCAGCAGCGGCGCGAAACCGTCCCGGAAGCCGTCCTCGCCGTTGACGGAGAGCGAGCCGGTGGTCAGGCCGTGGAAGGCGTGGGTGCAGTACAGGACGCGGGGCTTGCCGGTGGCGTAGCGGGCGAACTTCAGGGCGGTCTCGACGGCTTCGGTCCCGCTGTTGCCGAAGAAGACCCGGTCGAGGTGGGGTGCGTGGCCGAGCAGCTTCTCGGCGAGCAGACCGGGCAGCGGCGGGCAGTCGAAGCGGGTGAGATCGGCCAGCTGGGCGTCGAGGACGTCGTGCAGGGCCTGCCGGACGACGGGGTGGTGCCGGCCGAGGCCCATCACCCCGAACCCGGCGAGCATGTCCAGGTAGTCCCGTCCGTCGACGTCCCAGAAGTAGGCGCCCTCGGCCCGCTCGTAGACCTTATCGAAGCCGATGGTGTGCAGCGTCCGCGGCAGCTGGTGGTTGAGGTGACGGGCATGCAGGTCGTAGCGCTCGGCGCCGCGTTCGGCGAGCAGCTGCCGCAGATCGAATCCGGTCACGTCGCGTTCTCCTCACGGGCGGCCGGCGCGCCGCCGATCCGGGCGGCGATCCCGGCCGGGGTGAGCCCCAGGTCGGCCAGCAGCTCACGGCGGGTGGCATGCGGCAGGAACCGCTCCGGGATGCCGATGGTCCGCAGCGGCACATCGACTTCCGCGTCCCGCAGCGCCTGCGCCACCATCCAGCCGACCCCGCCGGTACGGCAGTTGTCCTCGACGACGGCCACCAGGCCGTGTTCCGAGGCCAGTTGGACGAGCGCCGGGTCAACGGGCTTGACCCAGCAGGGATCGACGACCGTGACGCCCACGCGGCGCTCCGCCAGCAGCTCGGCGGCCCGCAGGCACATCGGCGCCATCGCCCCGACCGCGACCAGCAGCACATCCGGCCGCTCCGACCGCCGCAGCACGTCCGTTCCTCCGGTACGCGCCACCGCCGGAATCGGCTCGCCCACCGTCTCCTTCGGGTAGCGCAGCACGGTCGGCGCGTCGTCCACGTCCAGGGCTTCCCGCAGCTGGGCGCGGAGCCGGTCGGCGTCACGCGGTGCGGCGATCCGCAGTCCCGGTACGACGCTCAGCAGCGACATGTCCCACATGCCGTTGTGCGAGGCGCCGTCGGTGCCGGTGATGCCGGCGCGGTCCAGTACGAAGGTCACGCCGCACTTGTGCAGCGCGGCATCCATCAGGACCTGGTCGAAGGCGCGGTTGAGGAAGGTGGCATAGACCGCGAAGACCGGGTGCAGCCCGCCGGTGGCCAGTCCCGCGGCCGACACCGCGGCGTGCTGCTCGGCGATCCCGACGTCCCAGATCCGGTCCGGATACGCCGCGGCGAACCGCTCCAGCCCGAGCGGCTGGAGCATGGCCGCGGTGAGGACGACGACGTCCTCCCGCTCGGCGCCGATCCGGACCATCTCGTCACCGAAGACTGACGTCCAGGACGCCGCACCGGCCGGTGCGGCGGGCGCGCAGGTCAGCGGGTCCAGCACCCCGACGGTGTGGAAGCGGTCCGTCTCGTCCTCCACGGCCGGGCGACAGCCGCGGCCCTTCTCGGTCAGGCAGTGGACCAGCACCGGGCCGTGGAATCCCGCGGCCCGGCGCAGCGCGGATTCGACGGCCGCGATGTCGTGGCCGTCGATCGGGCCGACGTACTTCAGCCCCAGGTCCTCGAACATGCCCTGCGGCGCGATGAAGTCCTTGAAGCCCTTCTTGGCACCGTGCAGCGATCCGTAGAGCGGCTGCCCGACGACCGGGGTGCGCTGGAGGACGTCCTTGCCCCAGGCCAGGAAGCGCTCGTAGCCGTCGGTGGTGCGCAGGGTTGCGAGGTGGTCGGCGAGGCCGCCGATGGTGGGCGCGTAGGAGCGCTCGTTGTCGTTGACGACGATGATCAGCGGGCGGTCCTTGGCGGCGGCGATGTTGTTGAGCGCCTCCCAGGCCATGCCGCCGGTCAGCGCCCCGTCGCCGATGACGGCCACCACATGCTCGTCGGTGCCGCGCAGCCGGCGTGCCTTGGCCAGGCCGTCGGCCCAGCCCAGCACCGTCGAGGCGTGGCTGTTCTCGATGACGTCGTGCGCGGACTCGGCCCGTGCGGGGTAGCCGGACAGCCCGCCCTTGGACCGCAGCCCGGAAAAATCCTGACGTCCCGTCAGAAGCTTGTGTACGTACGACTGGTGGCCGGTGTCCCAGAGAATCCGGTCGGTGGGCGAGTCGAACACCCGGTGCAGGGCGATGGTCAGCTCGACCACCCCCAGATTGGGCCCCAGGTGCCCGCCGGTGCGCGCGACCGCCTGCACCAGGAACTGCCGTGCCTCCACGGCGAGTTCCCTGAGCCGCTCGGCCGGCAGTGCCTTCAGATCGCGGGGCGAGCGGATCTGCTCCAGCAGCGTCATGGGCGGTCCCCCTCCAATGGTTCGGCGGACGGTGGCGTCGGGGGTGCCGGGCGGGCCGGGACGCCGGCGGGCCCCGGCGTCACCGGTTCACCCCGCGACACCTCACCCGCGGTTTCCCGCGACGGTCTCCCTGGCGGCCCGGAGGGACTCCTTCAGAGAGCTCATGGTCGCCAGGACGGCGGTGGGCTCATAGCCGCAGTGCGCCATGCAGTTGGCGCACCGCGGATCCTTGCCGCGGCCGTACTTGTCCCAGTCGGTCTCCTCGATCAGCTCCCGGTACGTGGGGACATACCCGTCGCTCATCAGGTAGCAGGGCCGCTGCCAGCCGAAGAGGGAGTAGTTGGGGATCGCCCAGGCGGTGCACGGGAAGTCCGCCTTGCCCTCCAGGAAGTCCAGGAAGAGCGGGCTGTGGTTGAGCCGCCAGCGCCGGCGGTTGCCGCCCGCGAACGCCTTCCGGAACAGCTCCCGGGTCTGCTCGACGCCCAGGAAGTGCTCCTGGTCGGGGGCCTTCTCGTAGGCGTAGGCGGGCGACAGCATCATCTCGTCGACCTGCAGGTCGTCGTTGAGGAAGTTCAGCACCTCGATGATCGTCTGCGGGGTGTCGGTGTTGAAGAAGGTGGAGTTCGTGGTGACCCGGAAGCCGCGCCGCTTGGCCTCCTTGATGGCCTCGACCGCCTCGTCGAAGACGCCTTCCTTCGCGACGGATTCATCGTGCCGCTCGCGCATCCCGTCGATGTGCACCGCGAAGGCGAAGTACGGCGAGGGCCGGAACAGGTCCATCTTGCGGCGCAGCAGCAGCGCGTTGGTGCACAGGAAGACGTACTTCCGGCGCGCCACCAACTGCCGTACGATCTCGTCGATCTGAGGGTGCATCAGAGGCTCGCCGCCGGCGATGGAGACCATCGGGGCGCCGGATTCCAGCACCGCTCCCACCGCCTGGGCCACCGGCATCCGCTGCTTGAGCACTCCGGCCGGGTGCTGGATCTTCCCGCAGCCCTCGCACTTCAGATTGCACGCGAAGAGCGGCTCCAGCTCGACGATCAGCGGAAACTTCTCCCGCTTCCGCAGCACTTTCTGTTCAAAGAGATAGGTCCCGACCCGGATGGTCTGGCGGAGCGGCATAGCCATCTGGCTCACCTCCTGGGGAGCGGCAAAGAACGGTGCCATTCAAAGAGAACCGGAACCACGGAGCGCAGCACCCGGAAGGCCGATATTCCACCGCGCAGGGTCCCGATGCGTACGAGTTCATGTTCTGGAGCGTCCACGACCACCCGGACGGCCGCAACCGGGCGGCGGCCGGCGCGCACCGCCGCCCGGAGCGTGGCGGCGGACTCCATGTCCACCGCGACCGCGCCCTGGGCGTGCAGCTCGGCCCGCTCCGCCCCGCGCACGACATGGTCGGAGCCGCGCAGCAGCCCGGTGTGCACCCGCAGCCCGCGCTGCCGCAGGGACCGCAGCAGCGGCCCGTTGTCCCGGCACGGCACGTCCGGTACGCCGGCCCGGTGATCGCGGGTGGCGTCGGCGACGACCACGTCCCCGGGCCGCATCCCGGGGGCGAGGCCGGCGCAGAAGCCGCTCGCCACGACGGGCGAGCCCGCGGTGGCCGAGCCCGCGGTCAGCGCGGCGGCGATGGCGCGCTCGGCCGCGTGGGGGCCCATACCGGTCCGGAGGGTGACCACGGGAGGATCCGCTCCCCCGGCGTCCCCACCCCGCAGCGCGAACCGCTCGATGCCGAGCGCGCAGGCGACCAGCAGCGGCGGATCCGCGTCCGGCGGGGACCGTCTCGGCATCAGACCCCCACCGGCACACCGGCCGGGCCGCCGTTGACATAACGCCCCAGGGCCGTCAGCGGGAAGACCTGGCGGTAGAGGTGGTAGTTGATGGAGAAGTCCCAGGGGAAGCCGGTACCGGTGAAGTACGGCTCGTCCCAGGAGCCGTCCGGCAGCTGGGCTTCCACCAGCCAGCGCACCCCGCGCCGGACCGCCTCGCCGTCCCGCTCGCCGGCCGCGAGCAGCGCCATCAGCGCCCAGGCGGTCTGCGACGCGGTGGAGACGCCGCGCCCGGCCCACTTCTCCTTGTCCTGGTAGGAGCGCTGGTCCTCGCCCCAGCCGCCGTCCTCGTTCTGCACCCGCTCCAGCCAGCCGACGGCCCGGCGAACGGCGGGGTGGGAGCCGGGGACGCCGGCCTCGGCGAGCGCCGGCAGCACCGACCCGGTGCCGTAGACGTAGTTGGTGCCCCAGCGCCCGAACCAGGCGCCGCCGGGCTCCTGTTCGGCCAGCAGCCAGGCGATGCCGCGGCGGGTGCGCGGGTCGTGGGAGCGGCCGGCGTCGGCGAGCATCTCGACGACATGGGCGGTGACGTCGGCCGACGGCGGGTCGATCACCTCGCCGAAGTCGCAGAACGGCAGCCGGTTGGGAAACGGACTGGTGTTGTCGGCGTCGAACGCGCCCCAGGCACCGTTCCTCGACTGCATGCCCGCAGTCCAGCGCACCGCCCGGTCGACCGCCGCCGCGACCCGCTGCGGGTCCGGGTGCCGGACCCGGCGCAGCGCGAGCACCACCTCGGCGGTGTCGTCGATGTCCGGGTAGTTGTCGTTGTGGAACTCGAACGCCCAGCCTGCGGAGGGGAGTTGGGGTCTGCGGACGGACCAGTCGCCGGGCCGGTCGATCTGCTCGGCGAGCATCCAGTCGGCGGCCCTGACCAACTGCGGGTGGTCGGCGGGCAGTCCGGCGTCGGCCAGCGCGATGGTGGCCAGGCAGGTGTCCCACACCGGCGACTGGCACGCCTCGACCATCCGGGCGCCGTCCTCGCGCCATACCGCGAACCGGTCCAGGGACTCCAGGCCGCTGCGCAGCACAGGGTGGTCGAGGTCGTAGCCGAGCAGGTGCAGGGCGATGACGGAGTAGACGGCGGGGGGCTGGATACCGCCCCAGCAGCCGTCGTTCTCCTGCCGCTCGACGATCCAGCGGGCGGCCGAACGCATCGCCGCGGCACGCGGCTTGCGCAGCGCGACCTTGTGGTACAGGTGCAGCGCCTTGTCCAGCCGCTGGAAGACGCCGTCCCAGGTCGTGGCGGGCGCCTGCGGGCGCGGCGGGTTGGGGCGGCGGCGATCGGTGTGCAGCTCGTCGAGGGCGAACGGCGCCGGGCGCACCGGTCGTTTGGCCGAGACGATGGTCAGCGGCACTATCGTCTGCCGCGCCCAGCAGCCGAAGGCGTGGATGCTGAGCGGGAACCACTTGGGGAAGTAGATGAGTTCCGGGGGGAGTTCGGGCAGGTCGTCCCACTTCCACCAGCCGAAGAGGGCCAGCCAGATGCGGGTGAAGACGCGGGCGGCGGCGACTCCACCGTGCGCCCGGACCCAGGCGGACGCCTGCGCCATGTGCGGAGCCTCGGGGTCGTCCCCGGCGAGCCGCAGCGCCACGTACGCCTCGATGGTGGTGGAGAGTTCGCCGGGGCCGCCGTAGAAGGTGGCCCAGGTGCCGTCCGCGCGCTGTTCGCCGCGGATGTAGCGGGCGCTGGCCTCGGTGAGCTTGGGGTCCTGGATGCCCAGGAACTGACGGAGCAGCAGATCTTCCGCGTCCATCGTGACGTTGGTTTCGAGGTCGCCCTTCCACCAGCCGGCGGGGTCCTGGACGGAGAGCAGGAAGTCGGTGGCACGGGCGGTCGCCTCCCGTGCGGCGTCCGCCGTGTCCTGCACCACGGCGGTAGGTGCCCGGCCGGCTTTGCCGGCCTTCCCCTTCACGCGGGGCTTCGCCCTTCCGCGGGTCTTCGCGGCCGGTGCGGTCTTCTCGGCGGTGTCGTCGCCGGCCGAGGGGGCCCGGGGCGGCTGCGCCCCGGCGCTTCCGTCGGTCGTCGCTGTCATGGCTTCCCCTTCTGCAGTGAACTGTCAATGCGTGTTCAGGGATTCCGTCGGCCGGCGCCCGGCTGGCACCGGCCGGCGACTGCGAGCTACTGCGTGGTGATGGCCATCATCTCTCTCGTACGACGACGAAGTCCGCGAGCGCGACGAGCTGCGCGCGGACCTGCTCGGGCATCTCGACCTCGTCCAGCGCGGCGACGGCGGTGGCGTGCTGGCGGCGGGCCTCCTGGGAGGTCCACTCCCGGCCGCCGGCCTCCTCGATCAGCGCCGCGCGGGAGGCGAACTCCTCCTCGGTGAAGTCCGCGATCTCGGTCTCGCTCTTCTTGGCGTCGGCCGCCAGGATCTGGGCGAGCCGCTCGGAGGCGGACCCGCCGGCCGCCAGTGCGGCCACGACCGGCAGCGACTTCTTGCGCTGGCGCAGGTCGCTCCAGGTCCGCTTGCCGGTGGACTCCGGGTCGCCCCAGATGCCCAGCAGGTCGTCGACGGCCTGGAAGGCGAGGCCGAGGTGGTAGCCGTACTTCTCCAGGATGTCCGCGGTACGGTCGTCGGCGCCCCCGAGGACGGCGCCGATGGAGACGGCACAGGCCAGCAGCGCACCGGTCTTGTTGCCCTCCATCTCCAGGCACTCCTCGACGGTGACCCGCTCGCGGTGCTCGTACGAGATGTCCTGGGCCTGACCGTCGATCAACTTGCGGGTGGCCAGGGTCAGTCGGCGGGTGGCGCGGCCGGCGTCGACGGTGCCGAGCTCCAGCAGTATTTCGTTGGCCAGCGCGAACAGCGCGTCGCCGACGAGGATCGCCTGGGCCGGGCCGTGCACCTTCCAGACCGTGTCGCGGTGCCGGCGCTGCTCGTCGCCGTCCATGAGGTCGTCGTGCAGCAGCGAGAAGTTGTGCACCAGCTCGACGGCGACCGCGCCGGGGATCCCGACCTCGGGGGCGGCGCCCGCGGCCTCCGCCGACAGCAGCGCGAGCGCCGGCCGCACCGCCTTGCCGCCGTCGCCCGCGGTGGGGCGGCCGTCGACGTCGATCCAGCCGAAGTGGTACGCGGCGACCGCGTCCATGGGAGAGGCGAGCCGGTTCACGGCGGCACGCAGCACGGGAGTGGCGAGCGTGCGCCCGCGCTCCAGCAGCGCGGTGACGCTCGCGGTGTCGATAGCTGGGGAAGCCGGGGTCACGGTTTCTCCTCTGTTTCCGATGCTCGTGCTCGTGCGATCGCTCGTACTCGTTGTCATGCCGCCTCCTGAGGCAACTGGCCCTGGGGGAAGCCGAGTTCGGTGAGTGCCTCGCGAGCGGCGGCAGTGCCGCTGCGAACAGCGCTTTCCATGGTCGCGGGCCACCCGGTGGCGGTCCACGCACCGGCCAGGAACAGGCCGGGGGCTTGGGTGCGGGCGGCGGGGCGGAGCCTGCCGACGCCCGGCGTGGGCGCGAACGTCGCGGTGCGCTCGCGGGTGACGAAGAAGTCGCGGATCCGGGCGCCCCGGGCGGCCGGCAACAGCCGCTCCAGCTCGGGGAGGTAGCGGGCGCGCAGCGCGGCGACCGGATGGTCGATCTCCTGCTGCGCGGCGGACTGCGAGACGGCCAGGTACTGCCCGCCACCGGTCAGTCCCGAGGCGTCGGTCCGGTCGAAGACCCACTGGACCGGGGAGCCGACCGCGGCGAAGAAGGGGCGGCGCAGCACCTTGCGGTCGTAGACGACATGGAGGTTCAGGATCGGCGCGGTGCCGATGTCCAGCAGCCGGTCCTTGCCGGACAGCACGCCGTCGGGGAGGAGGGCGTGCGCCTCGCGCTGGGGTACCGCGAGCACGACGGTGTCCGCGGTGAGCGTCTCCCTGCCGTGCGGGCCGTTCTCCACCGCGACCTGCCAGCCGCCGTCGGCGGCGGAGACGGCGGCGGCGCGGGTGCGCAGCGAGATCCGGACGCCGGCCTTGCGCAGCGCGGTGCCGGCGAGCGTGTCGTGGACGGCGCCCAGCGGAACCCGGGACCAGCCGATGTCGGCGGCTCCGGGCGCGGAGAGCAGCCCGGTCTTGAAGACCTTGGCGGCCAGCCCCAGCGAGGCGTCGCCGGCGGTGGCGTTGAGCGTCGCGATGCCGACCAGGTCCCAGAGCGCTTCGACGGCGCGCGGCGACTGGCCGTAGCGGCGCAGCCAGCTGCCGAAGTCCAGCCCGTCCAGCGCGGGATCGGCCGGGTCGAGGTTCTTGAGCGCCAGCGTCGCGCGGACCACACCGGCCCGCTCGGCGGGTGAGAGGTGCGGGTACACCGCCAGGCTCCTGGCCAGGTGGAGCGGCACCGGCAGCGCGGTCCGCCGTAGCCGGCCGAGCCGCCGGCGGTCCGCGTCCAGGACGGGGACGTCCATGCGGTCCTGGAGGGGGGCCAGGCCGGCCGCGCCGATCCGCGTCAGGTGCGTGCCGTAGGCGGTGCAGCAGCGCAGGTAGACGTGCTGGCCGTTGTCGACGGTCAGCTCGCCGGCGGCGGAGTCGCGGCGGAAGGAGAAGACCAGCCCGCCGAGGCGCGGCCGGCCCTCGACGAGGGTGACCCGCAGCCCGGCGTCGGCCAGCGCCAGCGCCGCTGTGGTACCCGCGAGACCGCCCCCGACGACCACCGCAGCCGCCCCTTCGGGACGGCCGGAGGGACGGGCGGTGGCGCGCCCGGGCAGCATGGCTCCCGATGTCATGGGCTCTCCCCCCTTACGCCTGACATGGACGCAGCCACCCGGCGAGGGGTTGCCCGCCGCGCCGATGCCGGATCACCGCAGGTGCGCGCGGTCGGGCGCGTCATCCGCGCCTCCTGACCGACTCCCGGCGGCCGATCGCCCGCGCGTCGAGCCCGGACAGTCCGCGCACCGCGACGAACGCCTTCTCCCTGCCCGGGAGCGACACCCGGCCGCGCAGCACCGCCTCCGGGTCCGCGGCGATCCGCGAGAGCAACCGGTGGTAGATCCCGGCCATCGCCGCCACGCAGGCACCGCTGCGCCGGTCGAGCATCGGCAGCAGCCGGAAGCCGTCGGCGAACAGCGCGCGGGCGCGCCCGACCTCGAAGTGCACCAGCCCGGCGAAGTCGGCACCGGGCGGCGGGACCGGGCGGTCGAACCCCGCCGAGCAGCCGAACTTGGCGAGATCCTCGGCCGGCAGATACGTCCGGCCGTTCCCCGCGTCCTCGCGAACGTCCCTGAGGATGTTGGTGAGTTGGAGCGCGAGCCCGAGCGTGTCGGCGTACTCGGCGGCGTGCTCGGCGCCCGGCGCCCCCGGTACGGTGCCGAACACGCCGAGGGAGAGCCGGCCGATGCCCCCGGCGACACAGCGGCAGTAGACCTTGAGCTGCTCCCAGGTCTCGTACGTCTCACCGCGCACATCCGCCAGCACCCCGTCGATCAGCTCGTCCAGCGCGTCGAGCGGGATCGGGAAGCGGCGGGCGGCGTCGGCCAGCGCGACGGCCACCGGGTCGGTGTCGTCCTCGCTGATCGCGCCGTCCTTGACGCGGGCGAGCAGGGCGCGGGTGTCCTCCAGGCGCTGCTGCTTGGCGGCGGTCGCCAGGCTGCCGTCGCCGATGTCGTCGACCCGGCGAGAGAAGGCGTAGAGCGCCGACATGGCCTGGCGCCTCTCAGTCGGCAGAAGCCGGATGCCGTACGCGAAGTTCCGTGCCTGCTGCCCGGTGACGGCCTCGCAGTAGCGGTACGCGGCGAGCACCGGTGCGGACACGTGTGCAGTTGTCTCCACGGTCCGACTCACCCCTCTCTTCGCAATGTCGCCCGCATCTCGCGCAGCAGGCTGAGCTTGGTCGGTTTGGGGGGTCCGGGGAGGACATCGTGATCGGCGGTGGCCACCGCCCCGAGTGCGGCGCGCCCGCCGGCCACGAAGCCGGCCAGCAGCAGCTTGAGTCTGCCGTGCACGCTACCCACCAGCGGGGTGCCTTCATTCAGCAGCTCAAGGGCGCGTTCCGCTTCGAACGCGATCAACGCGCGCACCGATGCGCCCCCGGTCGGGGCGGCCAGATCGGCCTCGGTGACCCCGAAGCGCTTCATGTCCTCGGCCGGCAGATAGACGCGGTCGCGGCCGAGGTCCTCGGCCACGTCCTGGATGTGCTCGACGATCTGCAGCGCCGTGCAGATCGCATCCGAGAACCGGACCCGCTCGGGGCTGGTGGTGCCGGTGATGCCGAGGACGAGCCGCCCGACGGGGTTGGCGGACAGCTCGCAGTAGGCGACCAGGTCGTCGTAGGTGCCGTAGCGGCTGATCCGCTGGTCCTGCCGGTTGGCCTCGATCAGGCCGAGGAAGGGCTCGGGGGTCAGTCCGCAGCGGCGGACGGTCGGGCCGAGCCGGCGCATCAACGGATGGCTCGGGCCGGGGGCGCGGTCGGCGAAGCAGCGGTACAGGTCGGCTTCGAGCGCGTCCAGCAGGGCGGGCCGGTCGTCGTACCGGTCCCGGTCCAGGCCGAGGAGGACGGCATCGCCGCCGCCCGGCGCCAGATCGCCGTCGCCGATGTCGTCGACGAGGCGGGCGAAGCCGTAGACGGCCATCAGATCGGCGCGCCAGGCGCGCGGCAGGAAGAACGGCGCGACCGGGAAGTTCTCGTGTGCGGCCTGGTCGAGCACGGTGCGCGTCTGGTCCCTCCCGCCACTCAACACCGCCCTCCGCGGGAAGGCGCGACGCGCCTGCTCGTCTCCACGGCTCACCGGGGGCTACCCGGCGCGTTGTGGAGCCGGAGCGAACCAGTAGCCATTGCCGTCACGTCTCCCGTTCTACACCGCCAAACCAAAACATCCCATTTCGGACACGCCGCGGTCCGCGACGCGCTCCGATCGAGCCCTCAACGCCCACTTGGGAGGGGTCTGCCTGACTTGCACCACTTGCGCCATTCGGCGACCAGTACAGCTTACGCCGTACACCTGTGCCACCTCGGGGCGGGTGCCGAAGCCCCGGACAACCCTTCGATCAACCCCATGGAGATCCGAACCGTTCCCGGGATCCGCGGAGTTGACCATCTCTTAACGGTCGGAAGCCCCCGCGAACCGGACTCGCGAGGGCCTTCCGCCGCAAACGGACTATTTGCCCGTCTGCTTCTCGTACGCCTTGATGACCTCGTCCGTCGGGCCGTCCATCAGCAGCTCGCCCCGCTCCAGCCACAGCACCCGGTCGCAGGTGTCCCGGATGGAGTTGTTGTTGTGGCTGACCAGGAAGACCGTACCGGCGTCCTTGCGCAGCTCCCGGATACGGGCCTCGGAGCGCTTCTGAAATGCCCGGTCGCCGGTGGCCAGCGCCTCGTCGATCAGCAGCACGTCGTGGTCCTTGGCCGCCGCGATGGAGAACCGCAGCCGGGCCGCCATACCGGACGAATAGGTGCGCATCGGCAGCGAGATGAAGTCGCCCTTCTCGTTGATGCCGGAGAAGTCGACGATCTCGTCGTAGCGCTCGCGGACCTGCTCGCGGGACATGCCCATGGCCAGACCGCCGAGGATCACGTTCTTCTCACCGGTGAGGTCGTTCATCAGGGCCGCGTTGACGCCGAGCAGCGAGGGCTGGCCGTGCGTGTAGACCTTGCCGCGCTCCGCGGGCAGCAGACCGGCGACGGCCTTGAGGAGGGTCGACTTGCCGGAGCCGTTCGAGCCGATCAGGCCGATCGACTCACCGCGGTAGGCGGTGAAGGAGACACCCTTGACCGCGTGCACCTCGCGCACGCCCACCGACGGCCGGCGGCGGACGATGCGGCTGAGCGCCGCGGTCGCGCTGCCCTTGCCCGTACCGGTGCCGTACACCCGGTAGACGATGTGCAGCTCGTCCGCGATCACGGTCGGGATCCGCTCCTGCGCCGCCGCCGTCGGCTGGACGGCGTCCATCTGCTCAGCCACGTCCGTACCGCTCCTCAGCCTTCCAGAAGTACACAAAGCCCGCGACGCCCGCCAGCACCGCCCAGCCGGCCGCGAACGCCCACACGTGCGGCGGGAGCTGGTGCGCCTTGAAGCTGTCGATCAGCGCGAACCGCACCAGGTCGATGTAGACCGCGGCGGGGTTGGCGTAGAGCAGCACCTCGACGATGTGCGGGACGTGCTTGCCCTTCATGATCAGGTCGATGCTGAACATGACGCCGGACGCGTACATCCACGTCCGCATGATGAACGGCATCAGCTGCGCCAGGTCCGGCGTCTTGCTGCCGAGCCGGGCCATGACCATCGCCAGACCGGTGTTGAACACGAACTGCAGCGCCAGCGCCGGGATCACCAGCAGCCAGGACCAGGTGGGCACCTGGCCGAAGCCCAGCAGGATGGCCACCAGCACGCCCATGGAGATCAGCAGTTGCTGGAGCTGCATCAGCGAGAACGAGATCGGCAGGCAGGCCCGCGGGAAGTGCAGCGCGCGCACCAGACCCAGGCTGCCGGAGATCGCGCGGGTACCCGCCATCACCGAGCTCTGGGTGAAGGTGAAGATGAAGACGCCGGTCACCAGGAACGGGACGTAGTCCGGGACGCCCTTCCGCGTGCCGATCAGCAGGCCGAAGATGAGGTAGTAGACGAGCGCGTTCAGCAGCGGCGTCGCCACCTGCCAGACCTGGCCCAGCTTCGCCTGGCTGAACTGCGCGGTCAGCCGGGCGCTGGAGAAGGCGGAGATGAAATGCCGGCGGTCCCACAGCTGCCGGATGTACTCCGCGAGGCTGGGGCGGGCACCGCTCTGCGCAAGCCCGTACTTCTCGGCCCGCTGGGCCGCCGTGAGTCCTTCATCGGCGGATGGCGGGGCACTCATGGCGACCGCACTGTCGTGCGTGGTCTCGCTCACAGTTGACACTTTCGTCCTCAAGGTGCGCTGCCGGGGGCTCGCCCCGGTTCGCGCCTGATGCTCTCAGATACGAGCTTGTCAGATGATGGGAGGGCGGCCCAGTCGGGTCAGTCGCCAAACGGTAGCCCACTTCATGGGGCGCCTGGGACCGCACGCGGTGGCCCAGCCCTCCTTGAAGCCGCCCAGCCAGGCCCGCAGCGCCGGCCGCGACGGCCGGCGGGCGAGGGTGAGCAGGAACCAGACACCGAGGTAGACCGGAACGAGCAGGGCGGGAAGGTTGCGGCGGGCCAGCCAGACGCGGTTGCGGGCCACCATGCGGTGGTAGACCGCGTGCCGGGCCGGGGCCGTGGTCGGGTGGTGCAGGACCATGTCCGAGCGGTAGTCGACCATCCAGCCGGCGTTCAGCGCCCGCCAGGCCAGGTCGGTCTCCTCATGGGCGTAGAAGAAGTCGTCGGGCAGCCCGCCGACCTCCGCGAACACCTTCGTACGGACCGCGTTCGCGCCGCCGAGGAAGGTGGTCACCCGCGACGAGCGCATCGGGTCGGAGGCACGCAGCCGCGGGACGTGCCGGCGCTGGGTCTGCCCGGTGTCCGGGTCGGCGATCCGGAAGCTGATGATGCCGAGCGCGGGGTCCGCGGCGAACGCGGCGCGGCACAGCTCCGCGGTGTCCTCGTTGGCCAGCAGCCCGTCGTCGTCGAGGAAGAGCAGTACGTCGACCTCGCCGCCGTGCGGGCCGAACGCCTCGATGCCGACGTTGCGGCCCGCCGGGATGCCGACGTTCTCGGGGAGTTCGACGGTCCGTACGCCGTCGGGCAGTTCCGGCAGCGGCGAGCCGTTGCCGACCACCACGATCTCGACCGGATCGCCGTGCTGCTTGGCGACCGAGTCCAGCAGCGCACGCAGCTCCTCGGGGCGGTTGCCCATGGTCAGGACCACCGCGCCGAGCCGCATCCGGGGAGCCGCGGTCACTTGAGCCTGCTGGAGACGAGGATGGACACCAGGTGCAGCACGGTCTGGAGGAGCGCGATGCCGGCCAGTACCGCGACGCCGAGCCGGGAGAAGAACAGGTCGCCCCGCACCGCGTCCACGATCGCCAGGACCAGGATCAGCAGGGACGCCTCGATCCCGAGGACCAGCCGGTGGAACTTCAGTGCCGCGGCGGCCCTGCGGGCCAGCGCCAGTCCGGACGAACGCGGCTCGGACGCCGCCTCCTTGACCGGCGGCAGCCCGCCCTGGTGCCGGGCCACGCCGACGAGATCGGTCTCCGCCTTGATCAGGATCGCGCCGAGAGCGGCCAGCGTGCCGAGAAACGCCCAGAGCCAGTCGATGCGCCCGGGGCCCCACAGGTCGGCGGCGCGCAGGCCGAAGCCGACGAGCACCGCGGCGTCGCACAGGTAGGCGCCGACCCGGTCCAGGTAGACGCCGCCGAGCGAGAACTGCTTCTTCCAGCGCGCCACCTCGCCGTCGACGCAGTCGAGCAGCAGGTAGAGCTGGACCATCAGCACGCCGAGCACGGCGCCCCAGATGCCCGGCACCAGCAGCGCCGGGGCCGCGAGGACGCCGAAGACGGTCATCAGGTAGGTCAGCTGGTTGGGCGTGACCCGGGTGTTGACCAGGTACCGGTCGCAGCGCAGCGAGATTTCCCGCATGTAGAGGCGGCCGGCCCAGTGCTCACCGCTGCGCCGGTCCTTCACTCCCTCGGGGTGAACGACCGGGCGGAGTTCAGCTACTGATGGTTTCGGCATAGTCGGCGTATGCGTCCCTGATCTGGTCGGTGGACAGGTCCAGGTGCTCCAGGATCGTGTAGCGGCCTGGGCGGGTCTTCGGGGCGAACTCGACGGCCTGGACGAACTCCTCGTCGGTGAAGCCGATTTCGCCGGGGGTGACCGGCAGCCCGTGCCGCTGCAGCACCTCGACCATCAGCGCGGAGGTTTCCCGGTCCCCGCGCAGATGGGTGGCGAACGCGGCACCGAGGCCGCACTGCTCGCCGTGGCTCGCCGCCCTCTTGGGGAAGAGGATGTCGAAGGCGTGGTTGATCTCGTGGCAGGCGCCGGACGCCGGACGGCTGTCGCCGGCCACCGACATCGAGATGCCGGTGAGGACCAGCCCCTCGGCCAGCACCTGCAGGAAGCTGTCGTCGCCGACGCCCCCGGGGTGGCGCAGCACCGCCTCGCCGGCCTGGCGTGCCATGGCGGCGGCCAGCCCGTCGATGGCCTCGCCGGTCTCGCGGTGCGAGAGCTCCCAGTCCGCGACCGCGGAGATGTTGGAGATCGCGTCGCCGATGCCGGAGCGGACGAAGCGGACCGGCGCCTCGCGGATGATGTCGAGGTCGATCACCACGGCGATCGGGTTCGGCACGCCGTACGAGCCGCGGCCCGCGTCGTTGTCGAGGGTGGCGACCGGGGAGCACAGCCCGTCGTGCGAAAGGTTCGTCGCGACCGCCACCAGCGGCAGGCCGATACGCGCCGCGGCGTACTTCGCACAGTCGATGATCTTGCCGCCGCCGAGGCCCACGACCGCGTCGTAGTGCCCCTTCTTCATGGCGTCGGCGAGCTTGATCGCCTCGTCCAGGGTGCCGCCGCCGACCTCGTACCACTCGGCGCCGGGCAGCGCGGGGGCCAGCCGCTCGCGCAGCCTCGCCCCCGAGCCGCCGCTGATCGCGATGGCGAGCTTGCCGGACGCGGAGATGCGCTGATCGGCCAGCAGGCCCGCCAGGTCGTCCAGGGCGCCGGCGCTGATGTCGACGACGACCGGGGACGGAATGAGGCGGGTCAGTACCGGCATGCGATGTCACGGCCCTTCGCGAGGTCGTCGTGGTTGTCGATCTCGACCCACGTGACGTCGCCGATCGGTGCCACGTCCACCGTGAAACCGCGGTTGACCAGCTCCTGGTAGCCGTCCTCGTAGTAGAGGTCGGGGTCCCGCTCGAAGGTGGTCTTCAGGGCGTCGGCCAGGTCGGCGGCGGCCGAGCCCTCGATGAGGGTGACGCCGATGTACTCGCCGGTGGCCTCGGCCGGGTCCATCAGCTTGGTGATCTTCCGGACGCCCTTGGCGGGGTCCGCGACGACCTTCATCTCCTCGTCGGCGAGCTGCTTGACGGCGTCCAGCGCGAGGATGATCTGCCGGCCGTCGCCGCGGGCGGCGAGCAGCGTCTGCTCGACGGAGACCGGGTGCACGGTGTCGCCGTTGGCGAGGATCACCGAGTCGTGGGCCGCGATCACGTCACGGGCGCACCACAGGGAGTAGGCGTTGTTCCACTCCTCGGCCTTGTCGTTGTCGACGAGGGTGAGCTTGAGGCCGTACCGCTGCTCCAGGGCCTCCTTGCGCTCGTACACGGCCTCCTTGCGGTAGCCGACGACGATCGCGACCTCGGTCAGACCGATCTCGGCGAAGTTGCCGAGGGTCAGGTCCAGGATCGTCTTCGCTTCCCCGTCCGTTTCCGGACCCACCGGCACCAGGGCCTTGGGCAGGGTGTCGGTGTAGGGGCGCAGACGCCGTCCGGCGCCGGCCGCCAGCACGAGGCCGATCATGCGGGTTCTCCTTCATCGTGTACGGCGGGTGCGCCGCCCAAGTGAGCAGACACCCAGAAGCGGATGCTCTCACTGAGCACCAGCAGCGCCAGGACCACAGCGAGTGCCGTGAGCGCGATTGTGAAACCTGTATCGGGCAGCAGGGCGGCCAGGACCGTGACCACGAGGATCCGTCCTTCGCTCCCCCCGGTCGCCCGGACCAGCCACCTCGGTGGGGCCCCGGTGCCACCGCGGATGCGGTAGACCGTGTCGTAGTGATGGTAGGCGACGGCCGCGATCAGCCCGAACGCCGCGGGCAGCGCTCCGGGGGCGTCCGACCGGGCGGCCAGCACCAGAACCGTGAGGTATTCGCCGGCCCGGAAGAGGGGCGGTACGAGCCAGTCGAGAGCGCCCTTGAGCGGGCGGGACACGGCCGCGCCGGCGAGCAGCGCGGAGCAGCCGGCGACGCCGACGGTGAGCCAGGAGGCGGGGTTCTTCTGGAAGATCACCCAGACCAGCAACACCGCGGACGAGAGAAACGCCATAACGGGCGCGAGGAGGGAACCGGTGCGGCCCCGGCCGCGGGCGCCGCGGGAGACCAGCTCGACCAGCGGCCCGGTGTCCGCGAGGTCGGCGAGCGCCCGGGCGGCCCGGTCGGTGCGCCGGGCCCGGCGGGTCAGCGAGCGCAGCACCCGGCCGGCGGTGGTGTAGCAGGCGGCCAGCGCGCAGCCGATCAGCAGCGCCAGGAAGACGGTGCGCGGGGTGGTCAGCGCGGTCAGGACGGCGATCATGGCCCAGCGTTCGCCGATGGGCAGCACGATCATGCGGCGCACCCAGATCGTCCAGCCGACGCTGTCGAGCCGGTCGGAGAGCGCGGCGGTGGGGCTGGTGTTGGCGGTCGCACCCCCCTCAACGTGAATCGCCTCGTTGAACGCGAAGTCGACCACATGCCGGCAGGTCTGCAGGATCATCGCGCCGAGCGCCAGCGCCCAGACGTCGTCGCCGGAGCACCGGGCGGCGCCGAGCGCGAGCCCGGCGTAGTACGCGTACTCCTTGGCCCGGTCGAAGGTGGCGTCCAGCCAGGCGCCCATCGTCGAGTACTGGAGCGAGTAGCGGGCGAGCTGCCCGTCGGTGCAGTCCAGGACGAAGGAGAGGAGCAGCAGCACCCCGGCCGCGACGAAGCCGGCGCGGGTGCCGGTGGCCGCGCAGCCCGCCGCGGCCAGCGCGGTGAGCAGGGACGCGGTGGTGACCTGGTTGGGGGTGAAGCCGCGGCGGGCGCACCAGCGGGCGAGGTAGCGGGAGTACGGGCTGATGCAGAAGGTCGTGAAGAAGCCGTCGCGGGACTTGACGGCGGTGCGCAGCCGGACCGCCTCGTCGTCGACGGCGGCGACCGCCTCCCGGGCCTCGTCCCGCTGGGCCGGGGTCAGCGCGAGGGTGGCGACCAGGCTGCCGGGCTCGACGCGATGGAGTCCGATGTCCTCGCGGTCCAGGGCCTCGGTGAGGGTGTCGGTGAGGACGTCGGTGAGGTGGGCGGTGCCGGCACCCACCGGGATCCGGCCGGCGGCGCGGGCCAGTGCCGGGCGGGCCTCGGGCTGCGCGGTGAGCGCGCCGGGCACCGCGGCGGCCGGGAAGCGGGGGTCGGTCAGGGCGAGCCGCAGGGCGTGCAGATGGCCGACGAAGCGCGGGTCCACGAGGGCCACCCGCTGCTGTGCGGGGACGTCGGCGAGCAGCCCGGCGACGTCCGCCGGGTCACTGGCCGTACGGACGTCGAAGCCCAGCGTGCGCAGGTCGGCTTCGAGCGGCGACCCGGCGACCGGCGGACCGGTGAGGATGGCGGTCGACAGACGAACTCACTCCTTGGATGCTGACCAGGCAGCGCCGGTCGGTCCGCATTCGGCACGGACTACCCGGGCGGCGGGCGTGGCACACCTCGCCCGCGGAGGGCCGGGTGGCACGTCGGCAGAGGCTATCGGATCGCGGGATGCGGCCGTTCACCACGCATTCACCGCTCGATCGGGTGACCGACGGCTGCGCCTGCCGCGATCATCATGGTGGATCGGACGGCGCATGAACAACTGGCCGCCGCTCCGGCGCACGCCCCGGTGCCGGTTATGAGTGGGCTGGTCACGGGTGGGGCGGCTTGGTGCCGGGGTGGGTGCGGCGGAGGCCGGGCCGGGCCGGTGTGGAGCTTCTCACGGGACGGCGGGCGGGCCCGGGGAGCCCCTGCGGCCTCCGTTTCCCGCCCGGACGCGTCAGCGCCGCGGATGTCCTGGCAGCGCTCTGCCACTGATGAGGACGCCGGTGGGGCAGACTTGGCGTCGACGACCGACGACAAGGATGGGCATGCCGATCACACCTGCCAACGGACAGACCGCCGGGACCCCGGCGGTGGGCGCACCGGACGGCGCCGTCGAGCCGATCATGCTGGAGCTGGTCGACGAGGACGGTACGACGATCGGCACCGCGGAGAAGCTCGCGGCGCACCAGCCCCCCGGCCAGCTGCACCGGGCGTTCTCGGTGTTCCTCTTCGACGAGAAGGGGCGGCTGCTGCTGCAGCGCCGGGCGCTGTCCAAGTACCACTCCCCCGGCGTGTGGTCCAACACCTGTTGCGGTCACCCGTATCCGGGCGAGACGCCGTTCGCGGCGGCGGCCCGGCGGACCGCGGAGGAGCTGGGGCTGGCGCCCGCGCTGCTCGCGGAGGCCGGCACGGTGCGCTACAACCATCCCGACCCGGCCTCCGGGCTCGTGGAGCAGGAGTACAACCACCTGTTCGTCGGGCTGGTGCGGGCGGAGCCGGCGCCGGACCCCGAGGAGATCGGCGAGATCGTGTTCGTCACGCCGGAGGAGCTGGCCGAGCGGCATGCGCGGGCGCCGTTCTCCGCGTGGTTCATGACCGTGCTGGACGCGGCGCGCCCGGCGGTCCGCGAGCTCACCGGACAGTCGGCGGGCTGGTAGCGAGCGGGGTGAGCGGCAGTTCGGCCCAGATGGCCTTGCCGCCGTTCACGGTGTGCTCGACGTCGCACTTGCCGCCCGCTTCCGTGGTGAGCATCTTGACCAGCCACAGGCCGCGTCCGCCGACGTCGCCCTCGTCCGCCTCCAGTGCCTTGGGGCGGTAGGGGTGGTCGTCCTCGACCGCGACCCGCAGCCAGTTCGCGCCGACGGTGAGCTGTACGGCGATCTGGGGGGAGAGCAGCGCGGCGTGCCGGACGGCGTTGGTGACCAGTTCGGAGACGATCAGCAGCAGTCCGTCCACGATGCCCTCGGCGACGGGCACATGCTGTGCGTCGAGCAGATCCCGGACCGCGTGGCGCGCCTGGGGCACCGAGGACTCCAGTGCCGGTGCGGTGAACCGCCAGACACCTTCGTACGCGAGCGGGGAGGTCAGCTCCTCGGGGGGTTCTGCTGGGGGTCCGGAAGGCATCCTCACACGAAGAGTGTTGAGAATGCGCTGGTCCGGACCGACCCCCTGAACACAAGTCAGCGCCTATCGACGCCTTTTGGCCGATTCTGCCGGAACTGATCGATCTCGCGACGCGTTCTGTCGCTACTCTTTCTTGTTCCGAGGCCGGCGCTCGGCGGGCGTCGCGGCGTCTCCGGCGGAGCCGCCGGAAAGGGGTCCGGATCCGGCCACTCTGCTCCCCTCGACCATACCGACGACCCGGCGACCGCCGACCCCCATCGCGATCAGCCCCAGCCCGTCGAAGAGCAGCGCGAGCGAGAAGAAGCAGCCGATGACGTAGAGGCTGCTGTGCGGCCAGTTGCCGAGCACCAGGACGCCCAACAGGATGCCGAAGGCGCCCTGCACCAGCAGCCAGCCGAACTGCGGCCCGCGCACCACCACCGCGCCCACCAGGCGGAACAGTCCACCGGTCAGGAACAGCAGGGCGGCGAACATGGTCAGCGCGGCGGCGGTGGCGTCGGGCCGGCGGATCACCACCACACCGGCCGCGATGTTCAGCGCCGCCACGATCACCGCGAGCCAGAAGAAGTTCGAGCCGCGGGACTGGAGGGCGTGCAGCAGACCCACCACACCCCCGATCAGCAGCAGCCAGCCGAAGAGCAGCATGGTCGTGAGGGTGGCCACCCCGACGTAGACCAGGCCCACGATGCCGGCGAGGGCGAGGACCGCACCGAGCACCGCGAGGACGACGAAGCCGCGCCCCAACCGGGCCGTCTCCGGGTCACGCCGAGGGGTTGTGGACCTGCCGACCATCGCCGCCTCCTCCGTCCGGTGCCTTATGTCCCGGTATACCCCGTATCGGAGGGTGGGGCAGGGTGAGCGGTCCGGGCCCCCGGCGCTCGGCGGCGGACGGTGCGACGGCACAAAAGCAGCAGGTCCGGTGCCTGAGCACCGGACCTGCTGTTCTTCTTCAGTAGCGGGGACAGGATTTGAACCTGCGACCTCTGGGTTATGAGCCCAGCGAGCTACCGAGCTGCTCCACCCCGCGTCGGCTCGGAACACCTTACGGGTCTCCCGCCCCGGAACCAAATCGATTGTCCGAGCGAGCGCCGCGCCTCACACCGTGCGGTCGGCGATCCGCCCGCCCGCGACCTCGATGCGGCGCGCGGTGTGCACCGCTTCCAGCATCCGCCGGTCATGGGTGACCAGCAGCAGCGTGCCCGGGTACGAGGCGAGCGCGGACTCCAGCTGCTCGATGGCGGGCAGGTCGAGATGGTTGGTCGGCTCGTCCAGGACCAGGAGGTTGACCCCGCGGCCCTGGAGGAGGGCCAGTGCGGCGCGGGTGCGCTCCCCCGGCGAGAGAGTGCGCGCCGGGCGCAGCACATGGGCCGCCTTGAGGCCGAACTTGGCGAGCAGGGTGCGGGCATCGGCGGGCGCCATGTCCGGTACGGAGGCCCGGAAGGCGTCCATCAGCCGCGCGTCGCCGTGACCGTCGAAGAGCTGGCCGCGGGCCTGGTCGATCTCGCCGACCACCACACCCGGACCCAGCGTGGCCTGGCCGGCATCCAGCGGCAACCGGCCCAGGAGGGCCGCGAGCAGGGTGGACTTGCCGGCGCCGTTGGGGCCGGTGATGGCGACCCGGTCCGCCCAGTCGATCTGGAGGTCCACGGGGCCGAAGCGGAAGTCGCCGCGGCGCACCTCGGCGTTCCGGAGGGTGGCCACCACGGCGCCGGCCCGAGGTGCGGCGGCGATCTCCATCCGCAGCTCCCACTCCTTGCGCGGCTCCTCGACGACGTCCAGCCGCTCGATCATGCGCTGGGTCTGCTTGGCCTTGGCGGCCTGCTTCTCGGTCGCCTCCACCCGGCCCCTGCGGGCGATCTTGTCGTTGTCGGTGGCCTTGCGGCGGGCGTTGCGGACGCCCTTGTCCATCCAGTTGCGCTGGGTGTGCGCCCGGGTCTCCAGGGCGGCTTTGGTGTCCGCGTACTCCTCGTACTCCTCGCGGGCCCGGCGCCGCGCGCGGGCGCGCTCCTCCAGATAGGAGGCGTAGCCGCCGCCGTAGGTGTTGACCTGCTGCTGGGCGAGGTCGAGTTCGACGACGCGGTTGACCGTACGGGTCAGGAACTCGCGGTCGTGGCTGACCAGGACCGTGCCGGCGCGCAGCCCGGTGACGAAGGACTCCAGCCGTTGCAGGCCGTCGAGGTCGAGGTCGTTGGTCGGTTCGTCGAGCAGGAAGACGTCGTAGCGGGAGAGCAGCAGTGAGGCGAGCGACGCGCGGGCGGCCTGGCCGCCGGACAGCGCGGTCATCGGCTGGTCGAGGCTGATGGCGAGGCCCAGTTGGGCGGCGGTCTCCTCGGCGCGTTCGTCCAGGTCGGCGGCGCCGAGAGCGAGCCAGCGCTCCAGGGCGGTGGCGTAGGCGTCGTCCGCGCCGGGGCGTTCGTCGACCAGCGCCTGGGTGGCGTCGTCCAGGGCGCGCTGTGCCTCGGCCACGCCGGTACGGCGGGCGAGGAAGGCGCGTACCGACTCTCCGGGGCGGCGGTCGGGCTCCTGCGGGAGGTGGCCGACGGTGGCGGTGGGCGGGCTGAGCGCGAGCGTGCCGTTCTCCGGGGACGCCAGGCCGGCCAGCAGGCGCAGCAGCGTGGACTTGCCCGCGCCGTTGGCGCCGACGAGGCCGACCACGTCGCCGGGGGCGACGACCAGATCGAGACCGGAGAACAGGACGCGCTCGCCGTGGCCAGCGGCGAGGTCTTTGGCGACGAGTGTTGCGGACATCAGACCGCCGATCGTATCCGGCCGGGCGGTGCGCGGTCGCTCTAGTATCCGGGCATGGAACCGGCTCTGAAGACGCACGTCAGCGACGGCACGGCGACCGTCACCATCAGCAACACCGGCAAGCGCAACGCGATGACCGTCGAGATGTGGCGGGAGCTGCCGCCGCTGCTGGACCGGCTCGCGGCGGACGGCTCGGTGCGGTCGCTGGTGCTGACCGGGGACGGCGGGACGTTCTGCGCGGGGGCGGACATCGGCTCGCTGCGGGACGCGTCGGGGGCGTCGCAGGGGCTGGCGGTGGCGGCCGAGGAGGCGCTGGCGGCTTTTCCCCGGCCGACGCTGGCGGCGATACGCGGCTACTGCGTGGGCGGCGGCGCCCAGCTGGCCGCCGCCTGCGATCTGCGGTTCGCGGAGGAGGGGGCGCTGTTCGGGGTGACGCCGGCCAAGCTGGGGGTGGCCTATCCGGCGGCCGCGACCCGGCGGCTGGTCCGGCTAATGGGGCCGTCGGCCGCCAAGTACCTGCTGTTCTCGGGCGAGTTGATCGACTGTGCGCGGGCGCTGCGTACGGGGCTGGTGGACGAGGTGCTGGCCGAGGGCGGGCTGGACAAGCGGGTCGCGGAATTCACGGCCGTACTGGCGAGCCGGTCGCTGCTGACGCAGACCGCGGCGAAGGAACTGGCGGACGGGACCTGGGACGTGCCGCCCGCGGAGGCCGAGGAGCGCGGGGCGTACTGGGCGGCGCAGGCGCGGGAGAGCGGCGACATCCTGGAGGGTGCCGCCGCCTTCCTGGAGCGCCGGGCGCCGCGGTTCACCTGGCCGGCGGGCTGAGCCGGGGCCGGCCGCGGCTCGGCGGACGCGCCGTCACCTCTCGGCGGCGGCCTCGTCCCGCCAGCGCTTCCCGGCCAGGATGAGGCGTCCGTGGCCCCGCAGGGCCGCGACGACCTCGGCCGGGGCCTTGTCCGGGGCGCCGGCGTCGTAGGGCGGCTGCGGGTCGTACTCGATGCCGAGCTGGATCGTCTGCGCGACGAAGTCCCCGGCGATCCGGCCGGCCAGGGCGAGGCCCATGTCGACACCGGAGGAGACGCCGGCGGCGGTGACGTACTTGCCGTCGAAGACCACCCGCTCCCCGGTCGGCTCGGCCCCCAGGGCGGGCAGCTGGTCCAGCGCGAGCCAGTGGGAGGTGGCCCGGCGGCCCTTGAGGAGGCCGGCGGCGGCGAGGACCAGCGAGCCGGTGCACACCGAGGTGGTCCAGGTGGTGCCGGCGTCCACGGCCCGGATCCAGTCGTGCAGCGGGCCGTCCTCCATGAGCGCGGTCTGCCCGGGTCCGCCGGGGACGACGAGGACGTCCGGCGCGGTGACGTCGCTCAGCGCGGCGTCGACGACCAGCCCGAGGGAGCCCTTGTCGCTGCGGTGAAGGCCGGTGCGTTCGGCGACGAACACCACCTCGGCGCCCGGGAGGAGACCGAGGGTCTCGTACGGGCCGATGGCGTCGAGGGCGGTGAAGCGGTCGTAGAGGAGGATGGCGATCTGCATGGTGGCTCCTGTTCTGCGAAGGGGCGTCGGTGGTGCGGAAGGGCCGGGGCCCGTCCGATGGGTCCGGGCCCGTCCGATGGGTCCGGGCCTGGTCAGGTGGGTGGTGTGGCGGGCCGGAAGCGGCGGCGGTATTCGGCCGGGGAGGCGCCGAGGGCGCGGAGGAAGGCGCGGCGCATCGCCTCCGGGGTGCCGTAGCCGCAGCGGCGGGAGACCTGCTCGATGCCGTCGGCGGTGTCCTCCAGGCGCCGCCGGGCGGCTTCCAGGCGGACCCGGTCGACGTAGCGGCCGGGGGTCGTCCCGACCTCGTCGCGGAAGGCGCGTGCGAAGTGCCGGGGGGAGAGCCCGGCGCGTGCGGCGAGGGCGTCGACGGAGAGGTCCGCGGCCGGGTTCTCGCTGATCCACTGTTGGACGTCGCGCAGCGGGCGGCGCTGCGCGGTCTGCGCCGCGAGCTGGGCGCTGAACTGGGTCTGGTTGCCCGGCCGGCGCAGGAAGACGACCAGATGGCGGGCGACGGTCAGTGCCAGGTCGCGGCCCAGGTCCTCCTCCACCAGGGCCAGCGCGAGGTCGATCCCGGCGGTGACGCCCGCGGACGTGGCCACGTCGCCGTCCCGGACGTAGATCGGCTCGGGTTCGACGCGGACGGCCGGGTGGCGCCGGGCGAGGGCGTCGCACAGGCTCCAGTGGGTGGTCGCGCGGCGGCCGTCCAGCAGCCCGGCGGCGGCCAGCAGGAACGCGCCGCTGCAGACGGAGACCGTGCGGCGGGTGCGCCGGGCGTTCGCCCGCAGCCAGTCGACCAGGCGCGGGTCGGGGGTGTCGGTGCCCTCGCCGCCCGGGACGACGAGGGTGTGCGGCGGAGTGGCGGCGTCGAGCGTGAGGTCGGGGGTGAGGGTCAGTCCGCTGGTGGTGCGGACCGGCGCGCCGTCCAGGCTCGCGGTGCGGATGCGGTAGGCGCCGGGGACGCCGTGGCAGGCGCCGCTGAAGACCTCGACCGGGCCGCTGACGTCGAGGCTCTGCACCCCGTCGAAGAGAACGACCAGCACATCGCGCTGTTCCATGCGTCCATCCTGGACAGCGGCGCCGATGGCGGCAATGACGGGAATCCCACCTTTCCTGCCATGGCCGCGGAGCCGGCCCGGAATCCCCCTCCCGCCACTCCGCCATACCAACGGGTCGGTAACCTGCTCGCATGACCTCTGCTTCGAGCGCATCCGCTTCCGGCGCACTGCCCGAACGGGCCGGCCGGCACTGCCACAACGCCCTCAACCCGTTCCACTCGGCGCACTACTTCGCTCCCGAACTGCCCGCGGAAATGGCCGCGTTGGGCGTGTCGGGGCGTGCCGTCTACTTCTCCTCGCGCAGCGCGCCGCTCGGCGCGGTGGGCGCCGGGACCGTCGCCGCGACCTTCTACAGCTTCAAGTACGAGCTGATCGCCGGACACCTCCCGGACGTCTGGAAGGTCACCACCCCGCAGGCCGTCCTGGACGCCCGGCTGCGCGCCGTGGACGCCACGCTGCGCCGGCTGCTCGGCGACGAGGCGCTGACGTCCCCGGAGATGGCCGAGGCCGCGAAGCTGGCGCTGCGAGCCGCCGAGGCGGGCGGGCGCCACGCCCGGCCGCTGTACGCCGCGCACGCCGATCTGCCGGTGCCCGACGCCCCGCACCTGGCCTACTGGCACGCGGCGACGCTGCTGCGCGAGCACCGCGGCGACGGCCATCTGGTCGCGCTGCTGAACGCCGAACTGGACCCGGTGGAGGCACTGGTCACGCACTCCGCGACCGGGCGCGGGATGAGCCGGCGCGGCAACCTGGCGACCCGCGGCTGGTCGGAGGAGGAGTGGGCGGCGGCGCAGGAGCGGCTGCGCGGGCGCGGACTGCTGGGCGCCGAGGGCGAGTTGACCGAGGCCGGGGTGCGGCTGCGCAAGGACCTGGAGCAGACGACGGACCGGCTGGACCGGGCGCCGTACGCGCACCTGGGCGCGGAGGGGGTGGCCCGGCTGACCGAACTGGCCACCGCGTTCACCGGGAAGGTGGTGGCGGCCGGGGCGTTCCCCGCGGAGCTGTTCGGCGAGGGCTAGGGCCGGTCCGCCGGGTCGGGGTCGGGGTGTGGTGCGACGTGTCACACCCCGGCGTGCCCGGCCGGGTGGTGCGACAGTGCGGGCCGCGACCCGGCACAATGCAAGGCTCAGGCAAGCGCTGGAAGGCGGGGCAGGATCAACGTGACGGCATCCACCGAGCCCATCGGGGCCCTCGGGACCATCGAAGCGAGGATCGCCGGGGAGCTCGGCGTCAAGGAGCGGCAGGTGAAGGCCGCGGTCGAACTGCTCGACGGCGGCTCGACCGTCCCGTTCATCGCGCGCTACCGCAAGGAAGCCACCGAGATGCTCGACGACGCGCAGTTGCGCTCCCTGGAGGAGCGGCTGCGCTATCTGCGGGAGCTGGAGGAGCGGCGGAGCGCGGTCCTGGAGTCCGTGCGGTCCCAGGGCAAGCTGGACGCCGCCCTGGAGGCGCAGATCCGCGGCGCCGAGTCCAAGGCCCGCCTGGAGGACATCTACCTGCCGTTCAAGCCCAAGCGGCGCACCAAGGCGCAGATCGCGCGGGAGGCGGGGCTTGCGCCGCTGGCCGAGGGGCTGCTGAGCGACCCTTCGGTGGAACCGGCGGCGGCCGCCACGGCGTTCGTGGACGCGGACAAGGGCGTCGCCGATCCCGCCGCGGCCCTGGAGGGCGCACGGGCGATCCTGACCGAGCGGTTCAGCGAGGACGCGGATCTGATCGGTGAGCTGCGCGAGCGGATGTGGTCGCGCGGGCAGGTCGCGGCGAAGGTGCGCGCGGGCAAGGAGGAGGCGGGCGCCAAGTTCGCCGACTACTTCGACTTCGCGGAGCCGTTCACCGAGCTGCCCTCCCACCGGGTGCTGGCGATGTTCCGCGGCGAGAAGGAGGAGGTCCTCGATCTCGCCCTGGAGCCCGAGGCCCCGTCGACGGCCGGCGAGGGCCCCAGCGCGTACGAGCAGGCGGTGGCGCACCGCTTCGGGATCGCCGATCGGGGTCGGCCCGCCGACAAGTGGCTCCAGGACACGGTCCGTTGGGCCTGGCGCACCCGCATCCAGGTACACCTGGGGATCGATCTGCGGCTGCGGCTGCGGCAGGCCGCCGAGGACGAGGCGGTGCGGGTCTTCGCGTCGAACCTGCGCGATCTGCTGCTGGCGGCGCCCGCCGGCACGCGCGCCACGATGGGCCTGGACCCCGGTTTCCGTACGGGTGTGAAGGTGGCGGTGGTCGACGCGACCGGCAAGGTGGCGGCGACGGACACTGTTTACCCGCATGTGCCGCAGCAGAAGTGGGACCAGTCGCTGGCCACCCTGGCGCGGCTGGCGCGGGAGCACGACGTCGAGCTGATCGCGATCGGCAACGGCACCGCCTCCCGGGAGACCGACAAGCTGGCGGCCGATCTGATCGCCGCGCAGCCGGAACTGAAGCTGACGAAGGTGATGGTGTCCGAGGCGGGTGCCTCGGTCTACTCGGCCTCCGCGTTCGCCTCGCAGGAGCTGCCGGACCTGGACGTGTCGCTGCGCGGCGCGGTGTCCATCGCCCGGCGCCTCCAGGACCCGCTGGCCGAGCTGGTCAAGATCGACCCCAAGTCGATCGGGGTCGGCCAGTACCAGCACGACCTCTCCGAGGTGAAGCTGTCGCGCTCGCTGGACGCGGTCGTCGAGGACTGCGTGAACGGCGTCGGGGTGGACGTCAACACGGCCTCCGCGCCGCTGCTTTCACGGGTGTCCGGCATCGGCTCCGGGCTGGCCGAGAACATCGTCGCCCACCGCGACGGCAACGGCCCGTTCCGCTCCCGCAAGGCCCTCAAGGACGTGGCGCGGCTCGGCCCGAAGGCGTACGAGCAGTGCGCGGGCTTCCTGCGAATCCGGGGCGGCGACGACCCGCTGGACGCCTCCAGCGTGCACCCGGAGGCGTATCCGGTGGTGCGCCGGATGGTGCGCTCGGCGGGCACCGAGGTCGGCGGGCTGATCGGCAACACGGCCGTGCTGCGCACGCTGCGCGCGGCGGACTTCGTCGACGACTCCTTCGGGCTGCCGACGGTCACCGACATCCTCCAGGAGCTGGAGAAGCCGGGTCGGGACCCGCGTCCGGTCTTCAAGACGGCCACCTTCAAGGAGGGCGTGGAGAAGATCGGCGACCTGGCGCCCGGGATGCTGCTGGAAGGCGTGGTCACCAACGTCGCCGCCTTCGGGGCGTTCGTGGACGTGGGCGTCCACCAGGACGGGCTGGTGCACGTCTCGGCGATGTCGAAGAGTTTCGTCAAGGACCCGCGGGACGTGGTCAAGCCGGGCGACATCGTCCGGGTCAAGGTGCTCGACGTCGACGTTCCGCGGAAGCGGATTTCGCTGACGCTGCGGCTGGACGACGAGCCCGGCAAGGGCGCGGCGGCCGGCGGCGGCGAACGGCGCGGCGCGGCCGGCGGTGAGCGCCGTGGCGGCAGCGGCGGGGCCCGCGAGGGCGGCCGGGGCGGTGCGCCGCGACAGCGGCAGGGCGGCGGGCAGCGGCAGGGCGGCGGGCAGCGGCAGGGCGGCGGGCAGCGGCAGGGCGGCGAGCGCCGCGGCGGCGGCCGGGACGCCGCGCCGGTCAACGACGCGATGGCGGACGCGCTCCGGCGGGCCGGGCTGCTGGGCGGCAAGGGCGGCCGGTGAGTTCGGCGGCCTGACGGGCGGCGG
>NZ_JBNHIN010000015.1:102339-110831 GCF_050054615.1 Streptomyces sp. YGL11-2 | reverse complement strand
GGCGGCGGGAGGTTTCCCGCCGCCGCCCGCTCTGTTCGGCAACTCGGGCCGGGGCGTGCGCAATTGCGTGGACGGCGGATGTCCGGCTCGGTTAGCCTGCGGATCATGTCCAGCCCCGAGTCCTCAAGACGCTAGCCACCGGGCGCCGCCCGGTGGCTCCTCGCGTTGCCGCCGCGCGGCCCCTGTGGTGCCGCGCCTCGTCGGACCGACGTGCCGCTCCGGCCCGTTGTGCCCGCTCGCGCGCCGAGGTTCTCTCCCCCGCCACCGGATCGCCGCCCGTACGGCAGGTCTTGTCATGCGGTAGCCGGGGCTGCCGCTTCCCCGTCGGCCGTGCCGGTTGTACCGGTCCCTCCCGACCCGTGTCGGCGCCCCTGTCGAAGGCGCCGTACCGGTCCGTGCCGACCCGTGGTGTGGTTGCGGAGTTGAGTGATGCCATTCGTTCTGTACGTGCTCGCGCTGGCGGTGTTCGCGCAGGGCACATCCGAGTTCATGCTGTCCGGGCTGATGCCGGACATCGCGCGTGACATGCAGGTGTCGATCCCGGTCGCGGGCTCGCTGACCTCGGCGTTCGCGGTCGGGATGATCGTCGGGGCGCCGCTGATGGCGCTGCTGAGCCTGCGCTGGTCGCGGCGGCGCGCGCTGCTGGCCTTCCTGACGACGTTCCTTCTCGTCCATGTCCTGGGCGCGGTCACCACCAGCTTCGGGGTGCTGCTCGCCAGCCGGGTGGTGGCGGCGCTGGCCAACGCCGGGTTCCTGGCGGTGGCGCTGGCGACCGCGGCCGGCCTGGTGGCACCGGACGCCAAGGGCCGGGCCACCTCCGTCCTGCTGGGCGGCACCACCCTCGCCTGCGTCGCGGGCGTTCCGGCGGGCGCCGTGCTGGGGCAGCAGTGGGGCTGGCGCGCGGCGTTCTGGGCGGTGGCGCTGGTGTCGCTGCCGGCGGTGTTCGCGGTTCTGCGGTCGGTGCCGGGCGGCGCCGCCGTCTCCCTCGCGGCTGGTGCCGGTGCCACCCCGCGTGCGCGCCGTGAGCTGCGTGCGCTGCGCGGCCCGCGGCTGCTGGTGACCCTGCTGCTGTGCGCCCTCGTCAACGGCGCGACCTTCTGCACCTTCACCTACCTCGCGCCACTGGTCACGCAGGTCACCGGGTTCGGCGCCGCCGGGGTGCCGGCCGCGCTGGCGCTGTTCGGGATGGGCTCGTTCGCCGGTGTCACCGCCGGCGGACGGCTGGCGGACGCCCGGCCCCGGCAGCTGCTGCTGACCGGCGGGGTGGCCCTGCTCCTGGGCTGGGTGCTCTTCGCGCTCACGGCCGGGAACGCGGTGGCCACCGTCGTGCTGGTCCTCGTTCAGGGCGCGCTCTCCTTCGCCGTCGGCGCCACCCTGATCTCCCAGGTGCTCTACGCGGCGGCCGGGGCACCCACCCTGGGCGGCGGGTTCGCGACGGCCTCGCTCAACGTGGGTGCCGCGATCGGCCCGTGGTGCGGCGGCATCCCGCTGGCCGCCGGGCTCGGCTACCGCGCTCCGCTGTGGGTCAGCGCCCTGCTGGTGGCGCTGGCGCTGGTCGCCGACGGGGTGGCGGAGGCGGTACGCCGCGCCGCCGCCCGCGGCCGTCGGCTCCCCGCGACGGCGGGCTAGCGGTCACCCGGCGGGACAGCGTCACACCGCCCCCGCGTACTCCCGCAACCGCTCCAGTTCGGCGGCCACGTCGGTGAGGGTCGCGCAGTCGGGGACCGGCCCCAGCGCGGGCGGCGGGGTGCCGGTGGCGCGGTGGCGGCGCGGGTCCTCCAGGGCTCCGGCCATGGCGGCCAGGGCATGGCAGAGCCGTTCGGCTTCGCCGGGGTCGGGGCGGCGGGCGCCGTGGTCGAGGCGTACGGCGCAGGCGGTGGCGGCGTCGACGATGCGTTCGGCGGCGGCGATGACGGTCAGCCAGTCGGGCACCCGGTCGCGGGCGGGGCGCAGCTCGGCCGCGGCGGTCTCCGCAGCCGCCCGCGCCTCGGCCAGCGCCCGGTAGGCGGCCCGGCGCAGCGCCAGCCGCTCGGTGGGGTCGGCGGGGTCGCCGTCCGGGCGGGGCGCGAGGACGTGGCGGAGGAAGCGTTCGGTGGCGCGCAGGGCCGCGGTGACCCGCTGGCCGACCCGGCGGCGCGGGTCCGCGAGCCGGGGCAGATGACCGACGACGAGGACGATCGCGCAGGCGATGGCGGTGTCCACGATCCGTTCGGCGGGAGCCTGCCGGGCGCCGCCGGCGTAGACGAACGACAGCACCATGAGGGTGATCGCGCCGGTCTGGAGGGCGAAGTGCCGGGTGGCGAACGGCAGTAGCGCGCCGCCCGCCCCGGCCACCAGCGCGGGCCACCAACTCCCCGAGAGCAGCAGTCCGGCCCCGGCGAAGACCAGTACGCCGCCCGCGGTGCCGGTGAAGCGGTTCACCGTGCGGGAGAACAGCGGGCCCAGGTCCGGCTTGACGAGGAAGGTGACGGTCGTGGGGAGC
This sequence comes from Streptomyces sp. YGL11-2, assembly GCF_050054615.1. NCBI lineage: Bacteria > Bacillati > Actinomycetota > Actinomycetes > Kitasatosporales > Streptomycetaceae > Streptomyces > Streptomyces sp. YGL11-2. The sequence goes on along the minus strand of NZ_JBNHIN010000015.1, from coordinate 108,349 downwards.
CAGTACCAGTGGTCGGCGCGCAGCAGCAGGGCGACGGCGGCGCTGGCGCCGATGCAGACGGCGACCCGCAGCCCGTAGTCCCGCCCGGCGGGGCCGAGCGCGGCGCCCGCCGCGGTCCCCGTGGCCGGTGCCGCGAACGACGGCCGCGGCAGGGGCCGTTCGCGTGCGAAGGCGACCGCGGCGTCCAGCAGGGCGTGGTCGAAGGCCCCACGCGCCGCGGAACTGTTCTCCGGGGCGGACAGCCGGCCCGGCGGGCGCCCGGTGCGCAGCGCCTCGGCGAACCGCCGGGGGCTTTCCGCGACCCGCGACGGCAGCGGGCGGGCCTCCCACAGCAGCGCGACGCTGGCCTCGCACAGCGCGGTGGCCGCGGCGAGGCGTTCGGCCAGCAGCAGCTCTTCCGTACGGGCGGGCCGGCGCAGCAGCCGGCTGGTGAGGCGGCGCAGTCGCAGTGTCTCGTCGGCGCGGTCCAGGGCGGCGGTGAGCCGGCGCCGGGCGGGCTCCGCACCGGGTCCGCCGACCGCCGCCAGGGCGTCGGCGAGCGCGTCGAAGACCGCGGCGACCGCCGCCCGCTCGCCGCGCAGCGCGCCGCCCGCCGGACGCGGAGTGCGCAGGACCAGCCGCAGCAGGAGCAGCCAGAGGCAGCCGGCGAGGACATACAGCGCCTTCGCCCAGGGCGCGCCGGGCAGCGGCATGCCCGCGCCGAGCACGGTGGCGGCCAGCATCTGCATGCCGGCGGTGGAGCGCACCGGCCCGGTGACGCTGACCGCCCCGGAGACGAACCCGACCGCGCAGAGCGCCGGCACCAGCCACCAGCCGGCGTCGACCGCCCGCAGCGAGCCGCCCAGCAGCATCCCGAACGCCGCGGCCAGCGCGGGCAGTCCGATGTGGACGACGCCGGTGCGCCGGGTCCCGGGGCGGTCGTTGACGCCGGCCAGCATGGAGCCGAGCGCGGCGAGCACACCGGGCGCCGGGTGCCCGGTCGCGATCCCCGCGGCGAGCAGCGGCCCCGCGCAGAGCGCGCCCCGGACGACCGCCGGCCACGGCACGGGCAGCCGCTGCCAGCGGAAGGGGTGGGCGAGCCAGGCGGGCACGGCGCGCTGGGCGCGGGGCATGGGTCTCCTCGGGCGATGGCGTGGGTACGCGGATACGGGTGGCGGGATCCGAGGGGCGTCATCGGCCGACGGTGCTGCCACCAGCGTAAGGTCCGAGTCTGTCCGGGCCGCTGCCGGAGGGTTACCCGAAGATCACGGGAGGGCGCGCAGATGGCGAAGAGCATGGCGGACACCGCCGGGAACGCCGGGGTGTGTGTGGTCGGCGGCGGGGTGATCGGCCTGACCTCGGCGGTCGTGCTGGCCGAGAACGGGTACCGGGTGCGGCTGCTGACCCGCGACGCGGCCGGCGACACGACGTCGGCGGTGGCCGGGGCGCTGTGCTGGCCCTACCTGATCCAGCCGTACGAGGACGCGGTGCGGTGGTCGCTGCGCTCCTTCGAGGTGCTCGCCGGGCTGGCGGAGCGGCCGGCGGAGACCGGTGCGCGCATGGTGGCCGGCACCATGGCGGAAATTGCCGCCGACCCGGGCCCGGACGGCCTCGCCGCCTGGTACGACGCGGTCCCCGGGATGCGGCCCGCGCGCCCCGACGAGCTGCCCGAGGGGTACGGTTCCGGCCGGCGGGCGCGCACCCCGCTCGTGGACATGCCGACCCATCTCCGGTATCTGGAGCGGCGGTTGGCGGCGGCCGGCGGGGTCGTGGAGCGCCGCGCGGTCGCGTCGCTGGCGGAGGCTGGCCGGGGCGCCGGCACGGTCGTGAACTGCTCCGGTCTGGGTGCCCGCGAGCTCGTCCCGGATCCGCAGGTGCACCCGGTGCAGGGGCAGTTGGTGATCGCGGAGAACCCCGGCATCGACACCTGGCTGGCGACCGCGGACTCCGCGGCGGCCGAGACCGCCTACGTCCTGCCGCAGCCCTTCGGGGTGGTCCTGGGCGGTACGGCGCGCGAGAACGCCTGGTCGCGGGAACCGGACCCGGCGGTGGCGGAGGCGATCGTGGCGCGCTGCGCACGGTTCTTCCCCGCGCTGGCCCGGGCCCGGGTCCTGGCCCACCGGGTGGGGCTGCGCCCGGCCCGTCCGGCGGTGCGGCTGGCCGCGGAACGGCTGCCGGACGGGACGCGGTGCGTCCACAACTACGGGCACGGGGGCGCGGGGGTGACCGTGGCGTGGGGGTGTGCGGACGAGGTGCTGCGGCTGGTGCGGGCGGGCGGCGCCGCTCAGGAGCCCGTCGGCGTCCCGGCACCGGGCTGACGGCGGGCCCGTCCGCCGGGCAGCGGCCGTACCGTCGCCCGCCGCGGCTGCCTCGGCGGGACGGCAGCCGGCCCGGCGCCTGTCGCAGGGCGCCGGGCCGGCCGTCTCGGCGCCGGTGCGGGCGCCGTCACGAGGGGTGCCTCCCTTCGGTCACGGGGTGGGGATGGCGGTCACGGGGTGGGAATCTCGGTCACGGGGTGGGGATCGCGTGCGCGGTGGCCGGCACCCCGCCGGTCAGCGGGAGCCGCGCCGCGGTGCGGGACAGGTCGAGGGTGAGCCGCGGGTGGGACGCGGGCGGGTCGATCAGTCCGGCGTCGGTACCGGCCACGATCAGCGCGAGCCGGTGCCCGGCGGGCACGATGTGGTCGGTGGCGGCCAGGTCGAGGGTGATGGTGTACGGCTTGCCGGGGGTCAGCGGGCGCCCCTTGCCGGGATCGGCCCAGTGGCCGAGGTCGGCCCAACCGCGGCTGAAGACCGTGTAGCCGGCCTTCTCGACATCGGCGGCGGTCTCCTTGAAGCAGCCGGTGTCGCCCTTGTTGCCGGCGCCCCAGCAGGTGCGCTTGTCGAGGGTGACGATGCCCTCGCCGTCGGCCGCGTAGTTGCGCAGGGTGGCCGGACCGAGGTCGACCAGGACGGCGGAGAGATGGGCCGAGGAGGTGCTGGGGGTGGCGGTGACGGTCACCGTGCCGGAGCCCGACAGCCGCAGCGGTGCGGTCAGCGGCCCGGTGGTGAACCCGACCTTCGCGGGCGTCGCCTGGTCGATGTGGGCGGCCCAGTCCGTCTCGCTCTGCTTGGGGTCGTCGGTGACGGAGGCGGTCGCCCCCTTCGGCGCGGGCTGGGCGCCCAGGACGCCGACGCCCGCGGTGGTCCCGTTGCGGGGGTGCAGGACGACGGACGCGGTGCCGGCCGCCGGCCAGCGCGCATCCGTCGACCAGGTGTCGGGCGCCCGCTCGATGTCGGCCATCGGGGCGCGCTCGATCCCGTTGTCGTAACCCATCAGGTAGTGGTCGAACCACTGGTGCAGGGTGTGCACCCAGTCCGCGCGGCGGTAGTCGAAGGGGTCGACATGGCCGGTCTGGGAGAGCCAGATCTTGCGCTGGACGCCGTGCCGGGCGAGCGCGTCCCACCACTGGCCGAAGTGCTTGGTGCGGACGTTGAGGTCCTGCATCCCGTGGACGAGGAAGACGCTGGCGCGGACCTTGCCCGCGTTGCGGACGTAGTCCCGCTCGGTCCACAGGCCGGTCCAGTCGCCGTTGCGCGGGGCGCCGTCGACCAGCTTCTTCTGTACGGCGGCGCAGTGTTGCTGCGCGCCGGGGCTCTCGACCTCGTGGGCCAGTTGGTCGGGGCCGGAGTTGTAGAGAGGGGCACCCTTGGCGAAGTAGTAGTCGTACCAGGAGGAGATGCCGGAGATCGGGACGATGGTCTTCAGGCCGGGGACTCCGGTGGCCGCGACGCCGTTGGCGATGGTGGCGTCCCAGCTCTTGCCGATCATGCCGGTGCTGCCGTTGGACCATCCGGCGGCGACGGGTTTGCCGCCGGTGCGGGCGGTGTAGGCGCGTCCGCGGCCGTTGAGCCAGTCGACCACGGCCTTGGCGGACTGGATGTCGGAGCGCCCGCCGACGTCGACACAGCCGTCGGAGCGATTGGTTCCGGCCAGGTCGACGAGGACGACCGCATAGCCGCGGGGCACGAAGTAGTTGTCGTAGAAGAGCGGGAACTGGACCGGGCGGCCCTGGGCGTCGTAGGTCTTCTTCTGGCTCTCGTTGCCGCGCCCGCAGCAGGAGTAGTAGGGGCTCGCGTCCATGATCACCGGTATCCGGTGGCCCTGGCGGGCGGGTTCGGAGGGGCGCATGATGTCGACGGCGACCCGGTCGGCGTGCCCGTCTCCGTCGCCGTCGAGCCGGGTGTCCACCCAGACCGATTCGCGGATCGCGTGGTCGTAGGAGTAGACGGGGCCGCTCTCGCCGGAGGAGGGGGCCGCACCTGCCGGGTGCGGGGCGATGAGCAGCGCGAAGAGGGCGAGGGTGATCGCCACCACGAGCGATTTCCAGGGGATGTGGGGAATTCCCGTACGTATCGTCACGGGCGGACGGTAGCGCGGGTCAACTCCCGTGCAGAAGGGGGTTTTCCGAGGTCCGTGTCGACCAGATGTCGGTCATGTGTCAGGTGAGGCCATGGACATGACGTTTCCCGGATGAGTACATAAGGTCCGAAGGGATCCACCTCCCCTACGAGTTGGAGGACTCGTGCGTCACAGACTCCTGGTCCCGGGCGCTGCCGCGCTCAGCCTGCTGCTGGCGATCCCGGCATCAGCCGCTGACTTCACGCCGGGCGCCCCGGGTGTGGGCGACAGCTACTACCCCTACAGCGGCAACGGCGGGTACCGCGTCTCCCACTACGACCTGCGGCTCAAGTACCAGCCGAAGACGGACCTGTTGGAGGGCACGGCGACGCTCCTCGCCAAGACCACCCAGGACCTCTCCCGCTTCAACCTGGACTTCGGCCTCAAGGTCGGCGAGATCCGGGTGAACGGCAAGAAGGCCACCTTCGCCACCTCCGGCAAGCACGAGCTGGAGGTCACTCCGGCCACGCCGCTGGAGAAGGGCAAGGACATCAGCGTGGTCGTCCGCTACGCGGGCAAGCCCTCGGAGCTGAAGATCGACGGCTTCACCGCCTGGGCCCGTACGCCCGACGGCGGGGTGGTGGCCCAGGAGCCGGACTCTGCCGTGTGGTGGTTCCCGAGCAACGACCACCCCAGCGACAAGGCGACGTACGACATCTCCATCGCGGTCCCGGACGGCACCCAGGCGCTCAGCAACGGCGTGCTGGCCTCGCAGACCTCCAAGCTCGGCTGGACGCGCTACAACTGGCGCTCGGACAAGCCGCAGGCGACGTATCTGACGACGCTGGCCATCGGCAAGTTCGACATCACCACGGACCGGACCACCGACGGCCTGCCGGTGATCAACGCGGTCAGCCCGGACCTCGGCGCGAACCTGGGGTCGGCGCGGGCGAGCATCGAGCGCACCACCGAGGTCACCGAGTGGCTGGAGAGCATCTTCGGCCCGTACCCGTTCAACTCGGTCGGCGGCTACGTCCCGAACGTCCCGGCGCACTACGCGTTGGAGACCCAGACCCGCCCGTTCTACGGCAAGGCGGCCTTCGACAAGGGGACCAACGTCTCGGTCGTGGTGCACGAGCTGGCTCACCAGTGGTACGGCGACAGCGTCTCGCTCAAGGACTGGAAGGACATCTGGATCAACGAGGGCTTCGCCGCCTACAGTCAGTGGCTGTGGTCGGAGAAGGAGGGCGAGGGCACCGCGCAGCAGCTCGCGGACTACGTCTACGCCCAGCACCCGGCGAACGACCCGTTCTGGACGGTCAAGCCGGGTGACCCGGGCGCGGACAAGCAGTTCGACACGGCCGTCTACGACCGCGGTGCGCTGGCCATCCAAGCGCTCCGCAACAAGGTCGGCGACAAGGTCTTCTTCGGCATCCTCAAGTCCTGGCCGACGGAGAACAAGTACGGCAACGCCTCGGTCGCGGACTTCGTGGCGTTCGCCGAGAAGAAGTCCGGCAGGCCGCTGGCCGACTTCTTCCACACCTGGCTGTTCCAGCCGTCCAAGCCCGCGGCGGGCGCGGGTGCACGGGCGTTCGCCGCCTCCGGCCTCGTCGCCCAGCCCAAGTCCTGGAAGCAGATCGCGGCCACCCAC